>PMFP01000118.1 GCA_003155175.1 Vulcanimicrobiota bacterium | reverse complement strand
TCGACGGAGTCGTAAAAGGCGCCGATCTGCATCATCTTGCGCGCTTCGTCGGCGGTCGCGATCTTACGCCCGAACTGTTCGGCCTGTTTCACCGCCCACTCCACTTGATTCACGCTCGGCCAGCGCTTCCGGTACGGATCCCAGATGTTGTCTTCGTTCCCGACGCGCACGTGCTGGCCCAGCACGACCGCCATCGTTTGGATTGCGATGTTCCCGCGCATGCTGCTCCAGAACGTCACGCTCGAGGCTCCGTGCGGCGTGCGGCGCAGCATTTCCATCCAGTCGTACGGATTGCGCCCCATCGTGCCGCCGCCGTAGCCGCAGAGCGCCACGTTGAGCGGCCCCATATAGACGCCTGACCGGACGAGTCGTTCGATGATCTCGAGCTGATGAACGGTACCCGGCACGAAATACGGCTGAATCCCGTGCGCTCGCAGTCGCTTGAGATGCTCGACGTAAAAAGCCGGCGTCGAGTCCACGACCATGTTCGCCCACGCCGCGGCAACTTTCGGATCGGCCAGATGCGTTCCGTCGGCATCCCCCGGAATGAAGGCTTGGGTGATGTCCCACAGCGTCGTTCCCGTCGTAACGGTAACGCAGTCGGGCTTTGGATCCAGCTCGGTGAGCATGTGCCGCGTGTCGTAATCCAGCCACTTCGCCTTTGCCTCGGGCGAATGCGGCGCGAACGAGATGGACCCGCCCACCTGCAAGATCATCTTCGGAACGGCTTCGCGCAACCGTCCGATGAAGTAGTTGTAGTGATCGAAATTCGAGGAGCCCTGTCCCGTTTCGGGGTCGCGCACGTGAACGTGAAGCATCGTCGCGCCAGCGTTGTAACAATCAACGGCGCGCTGCACTTGTTCGTCCCACGATAGCGGGATGTCCGCGTCTCCGGGCAACCACTCCGGTCCGAACGGAGCCGCCGTAATAATTAACGGCGGCATGTTCTCCGGAAACAACGAGTCATCCGTATAAAACATGCTCTCCTCCTTAAGGAAAGTTAACGTTGTAGTTCCTGCTTCTCCAGCGTGCCGATGGTACCGTCGAGCCGCACCTGCCGTCTATCCGAAATGCGCAGCGCCCTTGCGAGCGGCTTGCAGCGTTTCGGACGGCTTCTCACCGAACATGTTTGCGTACGCGCCCGCGAAGCGGCCTAAATGATCGAAGCCGTATCGGATCGCAGCCTCGGTCACGCTCGTGACGTCATCAAGTTCTAACGCCCGCCGCGCGTGCAGCATTCTCTGCCGCCGCGCGTACTCGGCGGGCGATTCCCCGAACGTTTCGAGAAACGCATACTGCAGAGTCCGGTAGCTGGCGCGCGTCGCTCGCGACATCTCGCCGAGGGAGATCGGTTCGGTCAAATGGTCGTGAATGTATTGCCTGGCCTCAAGCGCGACGCGGCGTCGTCGAGCTCCGCTCGCACTGTCTTCCTGCGGCGCCGTGTGAACGAGCAAGTGATCGACGATCCTGCGTTCGAAGGCCTCGGCCGGCCGATGCGTTTCACGCTTCCGCGCCGCGAGCTCCGCCAACGCCACTGAGAGAAACGCATGTCTGTCGTTGGCCGAAGGGAACGTCAAATCATGGATCGATGGATCGCGTTGCCAGAGGTGCGTCGCACGGTCCAGCAGGAACGCTTCGTCGACGCTCAGCACGATCTGCTTCGTCATTCCCTCGTAACGAACGTCGATCTCGGCTTCGTGACTTTCCGTCGCCACCGCGAGCGCGTCGAGAACTTTGCCGCGGCACCTGATTTCCCCAAGCGCCCAGACCGGCACCGCAAACGTAAGCGCTCCACGCGGTATCGCTCCGCGGACGATACGGCCTAGCGAGACCTGCGTTTGGCCGAGTTGTACGCGAGCCGTTTGAACGGCGAGGGCGCGGAACCGGTAGGATCCGGCTTGGGTCACGATGTGCTCTTGCTGCCAGCCTGGAGAGGCGTGCGAGACTTGCGCCGGATCGTTAGTCTCCGTTGAGAACGTCAAGAGCGGACTCGGCAACGGAAGTCCTTTCTACCTTAGGCCTGTAAGGCACACCTAATTCGAGAGGCGACCGCCTTCGGGCGTGAAGGGGGGGCGCTCCTGCCGGCATTACCGTGCCGCCTAGAATGGCGGCGCGGGGTCACTCGTGGCTTTGCGGNNTTCCCTTTGAGACGGTAGACGAGCCCCGTCTTCGTCGTGCCCAAAAAGAGCCAACCCGTTGCGAGCAGCTGCAGTTTGATGAAGAACTCCTCAACGCGCTGCTTGACGACGTCTTCAACGTCCTCGCGCCGGTCGAATTTGGTCTGATACGCAAATTCACCGCACATCACATTGTGGTCGCCCAGCGAGCGCCAGAGCGAGATGTTCGCCTTCGAGACGACGCCTTTTCCAAAGGTCATCGTGCCAAGGTCCATGATGACTTCCTCGACGAGCGTCGAGTTGACGAGTTCGATCTTTCCCTCCGCGGTGCCGATCAAACCCGCTACCGCCGGCAGAACGCGCGCGATCGTCTGCAAGTTCGTCCGGTCCGCCTCGTGGACGGAGCTCAACGGAAAGATGCAGTTGTGCGAGAACAGCAAACGGAAGCCGCCGACCTGGTCTTTGAGCGGGAGAGCCTCAGACTTGAACTTGACGCGATACGGCCCGGCGATCTTCGGACGAACGTCAACCGCCGCGGCGGCCGCCATGTCGGGATTGCGAAACTTGAAGACGATCTCGGGGTCTTCGATCGGAAAGCCGTCCTGATAGACGATACGGCGGCGCAGAATAAACGAATTGTTGTAGAGTCGAAAATCGGCCGTGTCGAGGAACATGACCTCACGAATCCGCGGCCGCTTTTTCGACAAGTCGAACGGTGAATACGTAACGCCTTTGACTTTCTCGCTTGCCTCGGCAACGAGGTCGCTGAACGACTTGAAGCCACGAACGTTGGCAAACATGTCCGGCTTGAGGATCAATTTTGCGTCGAAGAACTGAATCCGATCGTGCGGATTGCCGTCGGCGTACGTCAGCGCACCGTTTTCCGACGAGGTTGTAGTTTCCATTCGCACCTATCCTTAAAGTAGCCCCAAGATTGCCGTCATGCGGCCGGCTTCAAACCAAAACGTTGTCCGAAGCGTAAACAAAAACTTCTTCACTCCGAACGCCCGTTCGCGAAAATTCCGCGAGCAGGATACCCTCTCCGACGCGCTACTGCCCGCGCTTATCGAAATCCTGGGTCGAACGGCAGCCGGTCTGAGGGACACACCGTTCCTTTCGGCGGCGCGACCAGATCCACCAAGTACGTCGCCATCGCGCGATCCACGCACGTGCTCGGGTCTGCATCGCTGGTGTGCCCGTACCCGTCCTGCGTAAGCAAGACGGCATTGCCCAGCCGCCGCGCCGCAGCGACGGCGGCGGCGTACGCCGTGTTCGGATCGTACCGCGTGCCGATTACGAGAATCGGATTTGCCGTTTGCGCATTCCACGGCCCCGTATAGCGGCCGGTGCTCTGCGCCGGCCACGAAGCGCACGGCGCCCACAGCAGCCACCCGTTCACGGGCCCGCTGATAAAGCTCACACCGCTCAGCCTGCCGATCACGCCGGGCCACGCCTGCACTCCGGGACTGGGCGGAAACGCCTTGTCGGAACATTGCAGCGGCACCGCCGAATCGAGCGCGGGTAACAGAAAGCCTTTCACGTCGCGAGCGGTACGTTCGAGCGCCGACCCGTCGCCGCGATCGGCCTTGTCGAGCTGGGCCGCGAGTCCGGGCCACTCGACCGGAGAACCAAGCCGGATCCACAACACCAGCAACGTATCGCCATACGTGAGCGAACCGATCGGCGCGCGCCGCAACCGCGCGAGCAACGCCTGCACGCGCGGCGCAACCGGCCCGCGCCCGGCCAGCGCGCAGCGAGACCCCGCACTCTGACAGAACGACTGGAATTTTGCAAAGACCAGATCGGCATCCGCGAAACCCCCGGCAAGGCTCCCTTCGGTCCCGCTCGTAAACGCGACCGGGTCCACGATGCCGTCGATCACCATCGAACGAACGCGTCGCGGGAACATATTGGCGTACGTCTGCCCGATCATCGAACCGTACGAAATGCCGCGATAGTTGAGCTGCGCGTCGCCGACGACCTGACGCAGATAATCCAGATCGCGCACCGTGTCCGCCGTCGAAACGTGCGCGAGCAGCTCGCCGCTCAGCGACGCACAGCGCTGCACGAACGCCGCCGTCTGGGGCACGTAGTTCGCCGATTGCTCGTTCGTCGTCGGCACCGACCAGTCGGCACCCCAGAACGCCGTCCGGCTCGCATCGCTGCCAAAGCACTGGATGGCAGCGCTCTCGCCGGTACCGCGCGGATCCCAACTGACCACGTCGAATCGCCTTCCGCCGATGGCATCGAGCTGCGCCCCCATCGCCCGGACCTTGGGAATGCCGGCGACGCCCGGGCCACCCCAGTTGAAAAACAGCGAGCCGATCCGCTCGCGCGCATTACTCGCCCGCCGCCGAATGACCGCAAGTTCGATCTGCGCTCCCGCCGGGTGATTCCAATCCAGCGGCACCGCAACGCGCGCGCACTCCAGGTGGCTCGCAGGTTCGTAGCACGCGCTCCACGTCGTCGCCGACGTCGAGGGAACCTGATTCCCGCCGCACCCCGCAACCAAAAAGCCGAGCACCAAAGCGCCAACGACGTTACGCATCAGCGCCCTCCACAACAAAACGCGCAACGGACAAGCCACGCCCCTTTCCTAAAGCCCACAAAGCCTCCCGCGACATCCTCGTGTCATCCTGAGCCACCCTTTAGTGTCATCCTGAGCCTGTCGAAGGGCGGCGTGAGGGAACCGCTCTGCTAGGCAGCTCGAGCAGCGTGTCGCCGGCCGGTGACGCGAGCTGTCGTTCGAGGGCCGTAAACGCATCGATGATTTCGTGCGCCTCAAACACTTGCTTGCGCCGGCGCCCGACTTTTGACGGCCTTACGATTCCGACGTTCTGCAGAGCATCCATGCCGTCAATCGTTGCTCGCAGACTGCGCGAGATCATGCGCTCCGCCGAAGCCAACGTGATAACCGGAGCGCCCGGCAGTATCTCGATCAACCGCAGTGCCGCCGCATCCGACCGCATCGATCCCAAACGCGCGCGCCACCCATCTTGAATCGCCCGAATGCGCTCCTCGAACGCCATCGCTTCCGTTGCCGCACGCGAGCACGCTGCCGCGAACGTCCCCACCCACTGGTTAATAGCGGCGGTCGCCTCAGGCGAATTTCGCTCTCCGGCATAGCTCGTTGCGTTCAACCCGTTCATGTAGTCTTGCGCTCGCGTTGCCAGGACGAGCGAAACGGGAGGCGAGGTTCGATGCGTAAGCCCGCGCCGGCGAAAAACGAGGTGAATGAGCGCCCGGCCGATACGGCCGTTCCCGTCAACGAACGGATGGATCGTTTCAAACTGGGCATGCGCGATCGCCGCTTGCGCTACGGTCGGCAACGAATCATCGTTGCAAAATCGACAGAGATCCAGCATGAGCTCCTCGACCAGCTCGGGCGGAGGCGGTACGAAAATGGCCGAGCACGGGTTATACGAACTGCCGCCGATCCAATTTTGGACGGTTCTGAGTTGCCCCGCGTACGGAGCGAGCGCCGTAGGAGTCAGCAGTCGGCGATGAGCTTCTAGCAACAGGGGAAGCGTGATGTCCTGGCCTTCGTTCACGGAGTGCAGCGCGTGGCTCATCGCTTCGATATTGCCGAGCACCTCGGCCGCGGTCTCGTCGCGTTCTGGCTCGCCACTCTCGCGGGCAGCATCGGCGCGTAAGATGCGCGCCGGCCCCACCACCAGGCCTTCGATTCGGGACGACGCCACCGACTCGGCACGGAGCAGGAGGCGCGCAAGCGCTTCGGTGTCCACCAAAGCCGACGAGTGCGATTCTAGAAGCGTGATCTCTCGCTCGGCGTCGGAAACATCGGCGCTCTCCCGCCCCCCAAGCCAAAATTCACCTCCGATCAGCGAATCGGGGATATAGACCTCATAAGCTCCGCCTCGCCGATCCTTGCGCGAGAGCCCGGATCCCGGACCGGCCCACTCCCACAAACGCTCCTCAAATCGCGCCATAATTGAACTTTATGCTATAAACCTCAATTAAGCAACCGGCAACTGAGTGTTAACAAGGCTCGGGCGCCGTCGAAGGGCAAAGCTGAACCGCCTCGATGACCGAGTCGGAGACCAAGAGTGCAAACTGCCTGTTTTCGTAACGCCGGAAAGGATCCGCACGCGGTATCCATCGCGCGGTCCGTTCCGACAGCGTACCAAGGCAAACGCTACGCGCCCCTAGCGCCGTTAACGGAGTTGCGCCCCACAAACGCCGGCTTCGACGCCCAATACAACGCGCAGCTCGCAAACCTCGATCCGGCGCAGGTGTACGCCGAGCTCCTCGAGCTCGCCGGTCCCGACGCGCTATTGATCTGCAACGAACGGCCGGGCGACCCTTGCCATCGCCGGCTCGCGGCCAACTGGCTTGCAACCGCTCTCGGAATCGAAATCCCCGAAAGCGATCGTCCGTGGCCGCAGCTGTACCTACCGGTCTCCTCGAACATGGATCTCGCCGACCCCGAGCGGTACGATGAAGCCAAGAACGTCCGGCTCCGCGAGGTCGACCACATGGAAGGAAGCCGCGTAATCCTCAAGCCCGAATCCGAAGAGTCCGGCATCTGGTGAATTCCACTGTCACCCTGGCTTGTCGAAGGGCAGAGCTTGTCGAAGGACGCGCCCGTCTAAGGACCATGCTGATCGGCCTCAAGAGCGGGCGAACAGCACGAGCGGTGCAATATCGTGACCGTCTGCGGCGCGTAGCGCCTCTACATATCGCGCTCGCATCGCTCCGCCGTCGACCAGGCTGACCCGCCCCCACGTGAAGGGCGACTGCCCGAGTCGACGGGCGAGAAGATCGCCGGCGAGGCGCGATAAGCGACCGTTCCCATTCGGGAAGGGGTGAATGAAGACGAGGCGGTGGCTGAACCGCACGGCGATTTCGTCGGGCGGATAGGTCGCGTGCTCCACCCAAAACCTCGCATCGTCGACGGTCTGCTGCACGTCCGCGGCAATCCGGTAGGGATCCACGCCGATGTTGCGCTCGGACTTACGGTACTGGCCCGCCCAACGCCAAACGTCGCCGAACATCCGCCGGTGCAATTCGCTCAGAAAATCCCGGTCGAGTACGTCGCGCCGGCTGGCATAAGCCCAGCGTTGGGCTTCACCGATATTGATCTGCTCGGCTTCGTTTAATTCGTGTCGCAGCGTGACGTAGGACGGAACGAGATCTTCGCGCTCCTCGGGGGTTAGCGGTGTGTTTGCGTCGTCGTCGCGATCGAGCGGAGGATCGGGCACGACGATCTCATGCCTCGTCCCACAGGCCGCGCAGCGACCCGGCTAGGTTGAGGTCGGCAGAACGTTTCACGTCGGCATTAAGATCGGACTTGAGGAGCGCTTGATTCTCAATGCGCATGCTGTGATCGACGCGCGCGACATCGCCTCGCGCCTTCAGCATCGCGCGCCTGCGAAGGATGTCATCGAGCGGTTCAATCGGCACGAACGCATAGACGAAGGAACAGTTCATCGCCTCGGCAGCCCGGCGCATGGTCCTCAACGTCGTCGCGCCGGAAACTTCCGCTTTCTCTATCGCAGGGATACGCGAGGGCGCCGCGCCCATGCGAGCGGCGAGTTGCCGGGCCGTCATGCCCAGGGACTCTCGAATGGCCTTGATCCAGCCTTTTGGAGGCGCGGCCGTCGTTATATCCCTCAGCGGCGCAAGTCGCCGTTCCAGTTGCTTACGGGCAAGGGCAGATTGGCGTACGTTCATGTTTATATGTCCTATCG
>PMFP01000128.1 GCA_003155175.1 Vulcanimicrobiota bacterium | reverse complement strand
AAAGGACGTTATCAGGAAGAGATCCCCGAGGACAACGCGCCCCAGGCCTTCGGCGGCTCGCGCCCGCTCGCGGTCGAACCGATCGACGAGTACGTCGAGAGCCAGATGAGCGAGCCGGTCTCGAAAGCGCTCGCGGCGCTTTCGCCGGACCAGCGCCAGGTCGTCGTCCTTGCGGATATCGAGGAGCTCAGTTACCAGGAGATCGCGGAGATCGCGGGCTGCTCGATCGGAACCGTCCGGTCGAGACTGCACCGGGCACGCCATCAACTTCGCAAACTCATCGAGAAATATTCGGCAAGCACGAAATGACCAACGACGACGCCTCGCGCGAGCACCCAGACCTCGGGACGCTCGTGGACTATCTGCACCGCGAGCTTCCGCCGGGAAGCGACGCGGCGCTTTTGGCGCACCTCGAATCGTGCCGGCCGTGCGCTGTCGTCTACGAGGAGCAGGCGCGCATCGGTGAAGCGCTGCGCATGCAAGCACGCGCCGGCGAGCGCGAGCTGCCGCAGGGCGTGGTCGCGAGCATCTGGTCCGCCGTCGAGCGCGAAGGCTCCGTCCAAGAATCCTGGTGGGAGCGTTTGACCGCCGCCTTCCGCCCGGTCGTTGCGGTGCCGCTCCTGGTCGCGCTCGCGATCGCCTTCTTCTACTTCGGCGTTCCCGCCATGCACGGCGGCACGGCGGTTGCGCGAACGGTGGACGCCGGCTACTTACTCGACGATCACGCCGCGCTCTCGTCCACGGTTCCGTTTTCGGAAAGCGCGGCCGTGCCGGCTTCGTTGGAACAGGATCGCCCCGGCGGCAACCAGCAATGGGTCGCCGACGCCGGCGCCGCCGGCGGAGCGGCAACCCATTAGCCCGAACCCGCTACCCGCCATCGCCGCAAGCGCCGTCGTGCTTGCGACCGCCGCACCAAGCCCGTCGCCTACCGACGTGCTGCGGGCGGCCATGCAGGCGCCCTCGCACGTGTCGTACGTCGGTGAAATGCAGACGATGCGCATCGGCGACCAGCACGGCGAGGTTGCGATCTATCGCGTCGAGCACCGCGCGCCGGACATGACGCGCAAATGGTATCTCGCGCCCGAGGCCCTCTACGGCGACTCGACCATCTCGCGCGGCAGCGTTTCGTTCGCCGTCGACGTCAAGCGCAATCGCGTCGTCGTCAGCGAGAACGGCGCGCTCGACGACCCCGACGTCCTGGCCGGCAACTTCGACCTGCTCGTCAAGAACTATCGGGCCGTCTTCGGACCCAACGAGACGTTCGACGGCCATCCGGTGCGCGTGATCACGCTCATCAACAAGTATACCGGCGAGACCGCGATGCGCGTTCACGTGGACGCGCAGAACGATCTGGTTCTCGAACGGGAGCGTTTTGCGTCGAACGGCTCGGTCGTCGAGGAGACGCGCTTCGAGCACATTCGCTATTCGAACGACATCCCGCCGGCGGTCTTCGCGATGCCGGCCAAGATGGACGTCGTCCAAGGCGACGCGCGCACCAAGCCGTCGAGCGACGTGAACGCGATCGCGAACACCGCCGGCTTTGCGGCCAGGACGCCGCCCTATTTGCCCGAAGGCTTCGTGCCCGTCGCGGGCTACGTCGTGGAGATCAACGGCGTGCGCACGATCCACCTGCTGTACTCCGACGGCATCCGCACCGTCTCGCTCTTCGAAGACAAGGGTCCGAACTCGGTGGACCTGCAGCGCTATCATCCCACCGCCGCCGCCGTCGGCCCGGACGCCGCCCAATCCGCCGAGCAAGGCTCGACGCGCCTGCTCGTCTGGACGGCCGCCGGCGTGCACTACTCCCTCGTCGGCGACCTCACCCAACCAGAACTCGAAAAAATCGCCGACTCCTTAGGGGAGTAGCCCCGGCGATAAAACGAAGAGGCCTCCGCTTTCGCGGAGGCCTCTTTCTACCATGCGGTATCTCGCTCGTTAGAGTTTGATACGCGCCGAGAGGTAGAACTGGAACGGGGTGATCAGCGACGATCCGTCGTCGTTGTACGATCCAAGCGTAGCCAGGTACGGATACCTGAACTGCTGTTGAATCGTGGAGCCCGGGTTGTAGACGTTACCGACGGTCGGGATTGAGCCCGNNCGACCGAATCGCGGTCCTCCGTGAAGGCCCGGGCCATGAGATTGGCAATGACGCCCGCGCCGACGATGCCGTAGCTACAGACCTTACCGTTCGAAACGGTCCAGGGGGCCGACGTGCCACCCCAGCAGCTGTTGAAGATGTTCGCCAAGGTTCCGACGAGCGTAATCTTGGGCGACACGTCATACGAGAGCTGGAGGTTGCCGAGGATCTCGTTCGGCTGAACGAACGATCCGAGGTTGTCGAACGAACCCGTGAATTGGTTCGGGATTACGAGCGTAGCGCCGCACGACGTTGCGTCGTAGCGCGTCGTGCCCGCAAGCGCGTTACACGAGTTCGGGACGATACCCGGAGTCGTTTCCGGCGCGCCGTAGCGCGTTCCACCCTGGAACTGCACCGACGGAGTGATCGCCCAACGCTGATGCTTGTAGTTCAAGACCAGCGTTGCAACGTATGGAGCACCGAAGGCCGAATCGGACGACCCGATTCCGCCTGGGAAGATGCTGTACGTTGGGAAGGACTGACCGGTGTTGATCAGCGCCTGCAAGGGAGCGTTGTAGTACGGATTGGCTACCGCACCCGCGACCGTACAAGCAACCGGTTGGCCTGGAGTCGGCGAGGTTTGGCCCGCGTAGCACGGCGCCGCGATCACACCACCATTGGTGCTTCCGCAGACCGGGATACCCTGGCTAACTCGTCCGACGGCCGATCCGCCCGGAGCGCAAGCGCTCGTGTAGGCGTTGTAGTTGGCGATCGCCGCATTGATCGGCGAGATGATGGTCGTGCCGTTCGAAAGCGTGCCGTACTTAATCGTCGAGTACGTGTACGCAAACGAGAACTGCCCCGAGAGTCCGTCCTGTGCGAAGTTGCCGTCTTGGACTTGGAACTCGAAGCCGCGGCTCGTCTGCTGACCGACGTTCAAGCCCGAAACGAAGCCCGTCTGCTGATTCAGGAAGAAATTCTGAATCTGGTTCTGGGTCGAACGGTAGAACGGCGTGAATTTGAACGAGATCGCGGTGCCCTTGAGACGCTGCTCGAGGGAGATGTCGTAGTTGTTCGAGGTCGGCGGGTAGATTTGCTTACTCGGTTGGTTACGACCGTACTGGTAGAGGTTGGGTCCGAGAAGTGCGAACGGGATGTCCGCTTCCAGCGTGTTGTACTGCTGGTACGCGGCGTTCGGCGCTTCCGTGTAGCGGCCGTACGATGCGCGCACCACCGTGTCGGGATTGAACGTGTAGGTCAAGCCGATGCGCGGTTGCAGCTCGGTGTAGCGATTGACCACGCCCGAGTTGTTCACCAGGTTCGCAGCCGTGTAGCCCGTCGGACAAGCGTTAGCCGGCGTCAGGCCGAGCGCGCTCTTGTCGATCGGAACCGCGGTCTGCGAGTTCACGCACATGTCTTGGTTGTAGGCTGCGTACCAGAAGCTTCTGGCCTCGCCCTGGTTCGTATCCGAGCCGTTGAACTGGAAGCTGTCCAGACGAAGGCCGAGGTTGAGTAACCACCGGTCGTTCGGACGCCACTGGTCCGTGATCGAATACGCGGTGAAGATCGGCTTCACCGTGTTGTACGTCGCCCATTGCGAGTTCTCCGCGAGGAGATACGCACAGCCCGTTGAGGTCGTGTTCGGATTCGGGCACGACGTCGGGAGTGCCGCAAGCGGCGCGGTGCCGTTTCCGGCATTCTGCAGGTTCTGCCACGTCTGGAACTGCGCGGCGCCCACGCCCGGGTTACACGTGACCGAAGTACCTGCTCCGTTGTAACAGAAGCCGCTGTACGGATCGGCCGCATTCACGACGACCAGCGCGTTCGCGCGGCTCGTGACTTGGTTGATCATCTGCGTGTTGTTGTCGCGCAACGTCGAGGCCGTGACGTACGAGGCTTGAACGTTGAGCAGGTTCGAATCCGAGAACTGCTGAGAGTACTCGGCAGCGATTCCCCGCGTGTGCGAGGAGAGCTCGTAGTCCGGAGAACAGCACGCCGCGTAGTCGGAGTACGTGCTCTGAGGCCCGTGCTGGAGCCAGTCGCTGTAGTACGTGTAACCGTACACGCGCAGATACGCGGTCGAACCGAAGTTCTTCTGGTACTGCGCCTTGATGATCTGCTGGTTGTTCCAGGTCGAGTCGCGCTCGTTGTTCGGAATCGGCGTGAACACGCCGTTCTGGAAGCTGGTGGCTTGGCGCTGCTGTGCCGAATTCGGGAACAGGTACGTCGAAACGCACTGCGTCGGAGTCGTCGTCGCGGTGAATACCGCTCCAGCAGCGCAGCTGGACTGGAAGCCGTCGAAGTAGAACGGAACTCCCAGCGCCGCGCCGGCCCCAGTGGTCAGGAAGTTCGTGCCGCCCAGGTCGTTCGTGCTGCTATAGTACGAGTTGTTGAGCGAGCTGCTGTCCCACAGCAACTGTACGTCGTCCCGTCCGCCGTCGTTGTGATGCTGAATTCCCATGTGGAAATTCATCACGACGTCGCGCGAGGCGAGCGAAGCGAGCGCGAAGAGCTGCGGAGGACCAAGCAGGATGTTGCCGGGACCCACGCCGCTCGCGTAGCACGAGCTGTAGTTTTGGCGAACGGAAAGCGGTGCGCCGGCGCATCCGCCTGCCGGTGAGAGGGGTGCGATCGGAACGCCGAGCCACGACTGGTACGACGCGCCGTTGGAGTTGTCGAAGTAGTTGAACGCCTGGTTGTAGCCGCCCACGCCCATATACCATGAGAACAGACGGTCCGGCGTCGCTCCGCCGGCTTCGACCGATGCCTTGTGATAGAAGCCCGGCGCGCCGATTCCGAGATCGCCGTTCGCGATGCCCGGATACGTGCCGGTCTTGATGACCTGGTTGATGTATCCAGCAAGACCTTCGCCCGAGGAGTTCGCCGGCGTCGCGCCGGTGTAGACCTGGACTTCGGAGTTGCCGAGCGACGAGGCGCCGCTCGAGGGATAGTTGTCGAACGAACGGTTGACGGGGACGCCGTCAAACTCGTAGCCGACTTGGTCGTAGTCGCCGCCACGGATGTGGACGGATTGGAAGTAGCCGGTTTGGTTGAACGGGACGTACGCGCCCGGGACCGAGGCCACCGCTGCGTATGCGCTGTTCAAGCTGCCGCCGCCGCCGAGCGCGCTAATCTTGTCGCGATTCGCGGCGTTGACGGAGTAGACGTCGGCAGTCGTACCGGATCTCACGAGAGAACCGGCGCCGAGCGAGGTGGTCTTTGCGATCGTCTTGAGCGCGGGCACAAGATGAACCGCCACGACCGCGGTCGAGTCGGCGAATACGGTTTGACCGGGAACGCTGGCGGATTGATAATTTGCCTTCGTTACCGATACCGTATACGTATCTGGAGCAAGGGCCAGGAACACGAAGTGACCGGAGGCATCCGTCGAGGTCGTTGCCTGTTGCGACGGACTTGTGGCGGTCACCTGAGCTCCGGCAATCGGTGCCGATGAATCGGCATCCGTCACGCTTCCACCGAGTCCGCCCGTCGTGCCGGCCAGTGCCCATGTTCCCTGGCTGAGCATAGCGACGAGGAGGAATATCGCGGTGGTTACATGCCGGAATGATTTCCGGATCATTGAACCTCCTTTATGAACCACGTCAGTACGTAAGCTTTGGCTGCTCCTGCAGGGCAAAGCTCGGCTGAACCAGGGAATGGTTCGTAAGGCCCACCACGTTTCCCGCTAAGATTCCCTTAAGAATCTTAGGGATTTTGCATTTCCCCGGGCA
>PMFP01000094.1 GCA_003155175.1 Vulcanimicrobiota bacterium | reverse complement strand
GCGATGACGTACGACGTGCGGTTTGCGTACTGCGGATCGACCGTTAGAACCGCGTCGTACGCTTTGATCACGCTCTCGTCGGTGTCGGCCGCGACGGGAAACTTTCCGCGGCACTCGGAGGTCGAGAACGCCTGCAGCTTGTCGATCGGGTCGTGCGAGACTCCGATGACGGTCGCGCCGTAGGCCTTGTACTGGTCGATCGCGTCGGCGAAGTCGTGCGCTTCGATCGTGCACCCCGTGGTGAAGGCCGCGGGGTAGAAGTAGAGCACCACCGGCCCTTTCTTGAGCGCGGCGTCCAGATTGAACGTGAAGACCTTGCCCGCTTGCGAGGCCTGCAGCGTGAAATCGGGCGCCTTGGCGCCGTCCTTGAGCGCCGCGCAGGCCGGCGCGGCCACCGAGGCGGCGAGGGCCAGAGCCAAGAGCGGGCGTCGCATCATCTTCGCGTTCTCCATCACAAGCCCATCATGCGGGCCAGCACTAAGCGCTGCACTTCGTTCGTCCCTTCGCCGATCTCGTTGATCTTCTGGTCTCGATACATGCGCGATACCGGATACTCGTCCATGAAGCCGTAGCCGCCGTGAATCTGCACCGCNNGCCGTCCGCTCGAACTCCCGTCCGTTGTCTTTCTCCCAGGCCGCCTTGAGCGTCATCAGCTTGGCGTGTTCGATCTCGCTGAGCATGTCCACGAGTTTGAATTGGATTGCCTGAAACGAGCTGATCGGCTTGCCGAACGCATGACGGTCCTTTGCATAAGCGAGCGCTTCGTCGTACGCTCCCATCGCCAAGCCGACGGAAAGCGCCGCAACCGAGATGCGGCCGCCGTCCAGCGTCCTGAGAAACTGTTTGTAGCCGGCGCCGCGGGGACCCAGCAGGTTTTCCTTCGGAACTCTCGCGTCCACGAAGGCGAGCTCGCGCGTGTCCGAGGCTCGCCAGCCCATCTTCCGGTACTTCTTGCCGTGAGAGAAGCCCGGCGTATCCTGCGGAACGATGATGTTGGAGATTTCGGGCTTTCCGTCCGGCCGCGTTCCGGTAACGGCCGTGATCGTCGTTCCACCGGTGATGTCGGTGCCGGCGTTCGTAATGAACGCCTTCGTCCCGTTGATGACCCATGAGTCGCCGTCGAGAACGGCCTTCGTCTGGCAGTTGCCGGCGTCGCTGCCCGCTCCCGGCTCGGTGAGGCCGAAGCCCCACAGGCGCTCTCCGCGCGCCAGAGGGACCAGATACGTCTGCTTCTGCTCCTCCGTCCCGAAAAGGTAGAACGGTGAGGAGCCCAGCGAGACGTGCGCCGCCATCGTAATCCCCGTGGACGCGTCGGCACGCGCGATTTCCATGACGGCCAGGGCGTAGCTGACCGTGTCGGCGCCCGCTCCGCCGTATTCTTCAGGGAACGGGAGGCCCATAAAACCCAGCGCCGCCATCTTGGCAACCAGCCCGTAGGGGAACGCGGCCTCGCGATCCATCTCCTCGGCAGCCGGCCGGACCTCGCGCTGCGCGAAGTCGCGGGCAAGATCTTGGATGGCCTTCTGTTCCTCGGACAGATCGAAATTCATAGCCCGAAGGTATAGGTCGCGGTCGTCGGAAAAACCCTTTCCTCAAGCGATGATCTCTTTGCGCGGCGTCTCTCTCGTGTATCCCAACGGAGTACACGCCCTCGACCACGTTAGTCTCGAGATCGGGAAGGGCGATTTCGTCTTTCTCGTCGGCCACTCGGGCACGGGTAAGTCGAGCCTTCTGCGACTTCTCTATCGCGAGGCCAAGCCGACGGCCGGCGAGATCACGGTCGACGGCATCCGAGTCGACGCGCTCAAGCGGTCGCGCGTGCCCGCGCTGCGCCGCCATCTGGGCGTCGTGTTCCAAGATTTCAAACTGCTCTCCGACAAGACCGTATGGGAAAACGTCGCGTTCGCGATGCAAGTGACCGGTGCGTCGTCGCGAGACGTGATGCGGCAAGTGCCCCGCACGCTGGATCTCGTCGGGCTCGCGCACAAGAGCCGGATGTATCCGGGCGAACTCTCCGGCGGCGAGCAGCAGCGCGCGGCGATCGCTCGCGCGCTCGTCAACAATCCAAAACTCTTGCTCTGCGACGAGCCTACCGGAAACCTCGACCCAACGAACACCACCGAAATCATGGAACTGCTCCTACGGATCAACATGAAGGGAACGACGATCGTCGTCGCCACCCACAACCAAGCGGTCGTGGACCGCATGCGGCGCCGTGTCGTGCGCCTGGAAAACGGCAAAATCGTGACGGACGAGGAACGAGGTTACTACTATCTTGGACTGGGGCAAGGTCAAGTTCTTTCTGGGTGAGGTGTTGCGCAATTTCACGCGCAACGCCGGCATGCAGGCAACCGCGATCGGAACGGTCGCGATCACGATCGTCCTCTTAGGGTCCTTTTTGTTCGTCCGCACGGCGCTCGCCGGTCTCGGCGGCCAATTGCTGGATCAGATCGAGGTCTCGATCTACCTCAAACCCGACGTTACCGCGGCGCAAACCACCGCAATCCGCGATGCCTTCAAAGGGGATCCGCGCGTCCTGTCCGTCGACTACGTGCCGAAGAAGCAAGGGCTCGTGGAACTTCGCGCACGCACAAAAGGGGAGATCGACACCGCGCTGCTCACGGAGAACCCGCTTCCCGACAAGTTTCGCGTGAAGGTGCGCGATCCCGACAACGTGCCGGCCGTCGCCGCCTCGGCCCGCCAGTTGGCCGGCGTCGAGAACGTCGTCTACGGCCAGGACTACGTGCAGCGGTTGCTGAGTTTGGGCGCGGTCCTTCGCCGCGTCGGGCTCGGGGCGATCCTGGTCTTCCTGATCGTGGCCTCGATCATCATCTCGAATACGATCCGGCTGACGGTCTTCGCGCGTCGTCGCGAGATCGCCATCATGCAGCTGGTCGGCGCGACCAACATGTATATCCGAATGCCCTTCATCTGCGAAGGGGCATTGGGCGGACTTCTCGGTGCGCTGTTGGCGATCGGCATTTTGTGGATCGCGCGGGCGACGCTGTGGCCGCGCATGCTCGAGGCGCTCCCGTGGATGCCGCTGAGCTCGGCCGCCGTCGACCCGGTTCGGCTCGCGTTGGAGCTGCTGGCCGTCGGCGGAGCGATCGGAATCCTGGCGTCGTGGATCTCCGTCGGACGCCACCTGCGCACGTAATTGACGCTGATGGCAACGTATCCGCTCGGCGCGGGGACCAACGGCACCGAGCGTCACAAGGACCGGATCCTCGTCGTCGACGACGACCGGAACATCCGAAAGATAACCTGCACGAATCTCGAGATCGCCGGTTTCATCGTCGACACCGCCGCCGACGGGCGCGAGGCGATCGCGCGTCTGGAGGAAGTCGTTCCGGATCTCGTGGTCCTGGACGTCATGATGCCGCACATGGACGGCTACGAGGTTGCCGCCTGGGTGCGCGCGCACGCCAATCCCGCGATCGCGAACCTGCCGATCATCATGCTCACGGCTAAGGGCGAGACGGGAGACAAGGTCAAAGCCTTTCAAACGGGCGTCGACGACTATATCACCAAACCGTTCGGCCCGCTCGAGCTGCTCGCGCGCGTGACCGCGAAGATCCGGCGCGTCGCGCTGGACGTCTCGCTTTCGCCGCTGACGCGCCTGCCCGGCAATCTCGCCATCGAGAGCGAACTGCGGCGTCGCATCGCCGAGGGATCGCCTTTTGCGGTGCTCTACATGGATCTCGACAACTTCAAAGCTTTTAACGACGTGTACGGTTTCACGCACGGCGACGAGGCGATTCGCTTGACCGCGCGTATCGCGACGGAGGCCGTCCGCCGGCTCGGTACGGCGAAGGACTTCGTCGGACACATCGGGGGTGACGACTTCATCGTCGTCGCGGATCCCGACATCGCGATTCCGATCGCCGAAGACATCATCGCGACGTTCGATCGCGAGATCCGCACGTTGTACTCGCCCGCGCACCTCGAAGCGGGCTATCTCGAAACGCACGACCGGCGAGGCACCGTGCGGCGTTTTCCGATCGTCTCGCTGTCGATCGCCATCGTTTCGACCAGCCGCCAGCCGCTGACCAACTACGCGCAGGTGGGCGAGGTTGCGGCCGAACTCAAAGGCTATGCCAAGACGCAGCCGGGATCGCTTTGGGTCGAGGACAAACGCCGATGACGCGACGTCCTATCGCCGCCCTGCTGCTCCTCTCGTTCTTCCCGGGTCTGGCGCTGGCCGATTCGATCCAGGACCGCATCGAGGCGCACCGCGCCAAAGAGCAGCAGATTCAGGCGGCCCTGCACGACAAGAAGACGCAACTGCACGCCGCGACCGTTCGCGTCGTCAACTTGCAGAGCCAACTGCAACAGACCAACGCGGCGATCTCGAACGTGAACGTGCAACTCGACGAATTGGGCGCTCAGGAAGCGTCCACGCAGCGCCGCATCGCATGGAACACGGTGCAGCTCAAAGCGGCCCAGGACTCTCTGAAACGGCACGACGACGCACTCAAGCGCCGGCTCGTCGACATCTACGAAAACGGCGACCTGACCTACTTGAGCGTCCTACTCTCGGCGAAGTCGTTTAGCGATTTCGTCGAACGCTGGCAAGACTTACGCCTGCTCATCGCGGCCAATCAGCGCGCCGTCCGCGCGCGGCGCGACGCGGAGCAGCGCGTCTCGGCGGTTCAAGCGCAGCTCGAACAAACGCAAATGGCTTTGCAGCAGCAGCAAGAAGCGCAGCGGCAAGCCGAAAGCCAACTCGACGCGCTCGCGTCGGAGCGTCGCAACCTCGTGGACCTCGCCGACGCCCAGCGGCAGCACGTGCAGGCGCAGGTCGCCGAGATGGAAGATCTCTCCGCAGCCGAGGAGTCCGAACTAGAAGGCCTCATTCAAGAGCGTCAGCGCGAACTCGAGGCGCAGCGGAAAGCATCCGGCATCGCTGCAGGCTCCGCGGGCTCGGGATCGGACAACTCCGGCGGTCAATTCTCGTGGCCCGTCACCGGGACGATTACGTCGCCCTTCGGTTGGCGCCGCAATCCGAACGGCGGAGGACCGGAGTTTCACCAGGGCCTGGACATCGCCGCTCCGACGGGAACGACCGTCACGGCGGCCGCCTCCGGGACGATCATCATGGCGCAGTGGTACGGCGGCTACGGCAACTATATCTTGATCGACCACGGCGGCGGCTATTCTACGGGCTACGGCCACCTTTCGGCGATGTACGCCTCGGTCGGCCAGCAAGTTCAGCGCGGCCAGGCCATCGGAGCGGTCGGGATGACGGGCGACGCCACCGGCCCGCACCTCCACTTCGAGGTCCGTATCGACAGCAAACCCGTCGACCCCGCCGCCCACCTGCACTAGATCAACGGGGCGGCACCGCGCGGCCGTCTAACCCCCCAAGAGAAACCCAGGCTCTTCCGGCAGGGTAGATACAGGTGAATATGAGTTCTTGGACCCGCGCCTTTATGGCCGCGCTTGTCGTCGTCGCCCTCGCGGCTGCCGGCCTCTTTTATTTGGCGCATCGCAACGCGGCGTCCGCGGCCGACGGCGGGGGCCTGGCGTTCGACCTCTCGGGGCCTTCCGCGCAGCTCGGCGCGAGCTCGGACTCGGAGCTCGTGGACCTGGCACTGCAGAAACTCGAGACGAATTACTACCGCCCGATCGACCCGCAGACTCCGATCGCCGGCGAGCGTAAGGCGCTGATAGGCATCTTACAGCATGCCGTACCGGATGCGACGCTTCCGCAAGAAACCGCAACCGGAACGCAAAGCGACGACGCGGTTCTGGCCGAGAAGCTTCTTGCCGACGCGAAAGACCGTTACGCCAAGCGGCTCGGGCCGTCGGGCGATTCCGAGCTGACGCAGGCGGCGTTGCGCGGCATCATGTCGTCGGTGAAGGATCCCTATACCGAGTACATGTCACCGCACGAAGCGCAGAGCCTGGAAGAGCTGCTTTCCGGCGGAGACTTCGGCGGAATCGGCGTGTACATCGACGAGGCGAAGGACGGACTCATCACGATCTATCCGATCGAGGGAACGCCGGCCGCGCGCGCGGGCATGAAGCCGCAGGAAGTCCTGGATTCGGTCGACGGCCACGCCATCAAGGGCGTTCCGCTCAGCTCGGTCGAGGGGCTGATTCGCGGACCCGCGGGCACCAAGGTGCTCCTCGACGCGCACGAACCGGCCCACGCCGGCACGCCCGCCACGGCCGAGCATTCCTACTCCATCGTTCGCGACGTCATTCACGTTCCGACCGTGTTGGCAAAAAAAGAAGGCGATATCGAGTACATCCGTTTGGCCGACTTTGGAACGACCTCGGCCGACGAAGTGCACCGCGCTCTGCTTCAAGGAAAAACCAACGGCGCGAAGGGCTACATCCTCGACCTGCGCGACAACGGCGGCGGCCTTCTGAGAGCGGCCGTCGACATCTCGAGCTTCATCATCCCGCAGGGGACGATCGTCTCCACGATCGATCGCGCGGGAAATCGCGACGTCGAATCGGCGAACGGAGACGCGATTCCGAATCTCGGGCCCATCGTCGTGCTCGTCAACAAGTACACGGCCAGCGCCTCCGAGATCACCTCGGGCGCGCTCCAGGACTATCGCGCCGCTACGATCATCGGCACGAAGACCTTCGGCAAGGGCGTCGTGCAGAACGTCTACCGCATGCCCGACCAGGGGTCGCTCAAAATCACCACGGCGCGCTACGTGACGCCGTTGGGGCGCGACATCCAGCACCGCGGCATTACGCCCGACGTCGTGATCGAGCAGGACCCGCTGATCTGGCCCGGATCGACCAACGACAAACAACTCGAGGCCGCCAAGGCACGTTTGCAACACCTCATTCGTTCGTAAGGCACTATGAAGCGCATTTTCGTTCTCGTTCTCGCCGGCGCGCTGTTCGCGCCCATGTTGCTCGGCCCGTCCTTCGCGGCCGTCCGCGAAACGCTCTCTCCCACGGACATGGGCGAGATCGAAGCCAGCTACCAGCATCTGACCCAGGACTTCTACCGCAAGGTCGACGACCAGGCCGTGCTCGACGGCGCGCGAGCCGGAATTCTCTCCGTGATGACGGCGTCGGGCGTCAAGGCCCCGTCGCTGCCGAAGATGCATGCCGACAGCTCCGACCGCGTCAATTTGAGCGCGATCGACGTCGCCGTCGAGACCGCGCAGCGGGAAGCCGGCGGAAAAGTGGACGAGCGCGAACTCAGCTACGGCGCGATCTCGGGCATGATGAACTCGGTCAAGGACCGCTACACGGTCTTCCTCAAGCCGAGTGACTACAGCGGTTTGAATCAGGATCTGGACGGCGCCGACTTCGGCGGAACCGGAATCGTCATTCAAAGCGACGACCCGAGCAAGTACATCAGCGTGAGCAACGTCGTGCCCGGCGGCCCGGCCGACAAAGCCGGCATTCAGCAGGACGATCTCATCGTCGCGATCGACGGCCTATCGACCAAAGGCATGACGATCGACAAGGCCAGCTCGCACTTGCGCGGCAAACAAGGAACCAACGTAACGCTTACGATTTCGCGCGCCGGCACGACGCTCGCGCCGATCGTCATCACGCGCGCGAAGATTCACCAGTTGAGCGTGTTTTCGAAGATGCTTCCGGGTAAGATCGGCTACGTTGCCTTGACCGTCTTCGGTCGCGACACCGGCGACGAACTCGCGGCGGCGCTTGCGCGCTTGCAGCAGGAAGGCATGCGCGCCGTCATCATGGATCTTCGCGACAACGGCGGCGGCTATCTCGAGGCGGCGGTGGCAGTCAGCTCCGAATTCATCGCCACCGGACCGATCGTCTCGGTTGAGTCGCGAGCGTCCAACATCACGACGCGCGAGGCCGACGACACGGCCATCGCGCCCGTACCCCTCGTCGTACTGGTCAACGGGCACACCGCGTCGGCATCCGAGATTACGTCGGGCGCCATCCAAGACAGCGCGGTCGGGACGATCATGGGAACGCGCACGTTCGGAAAAGGCGTCGTGCAGACGGTCTTTCCGCTCGGAGACGGGTCGGCCGTGAAGATCACGACGGCTCGTTACCTCACGCCGCACAACCGCGACATCAACCATCTGGGCATCGCGCCGGACGTCGTCGTCGTCGAGAACAAGGCGCCGCGCTTCGGCGAACCCGCCAAGGACGTGCAGTTGCAGCGCGCGCTGCAGTTCGTGAACGACAAGCTGGCGCACTCGGAAGCCTCCGCCCAGCCCGCAGGCAACTAGCCGCTAACCGGGGATCTCCAAGCCGGCGGCTTGGGCGTCTCGATTCCCCAACGCATTGAGTCGCAGAGACGCAAAGCTCTGAAGGAAACGATCCGGTGGCCGGTACGAAAGCGCGACGACGAGGGGGAAAACGACGAACAGCGTCCACAGGCGCATGAACTCCGGAAGAATAAGGGCGGTAACGAACGGGAACGTGACGAGCAACGCCCCGAGGATCCGGTGCCGGGAGACTGCGTACGGAAAGCCCCAAATCGCGTACCAGGGAAAGATCAGGGGTATTCCGACCGCCCCAATGGCTGGAAAAAGCCAGACGGCCGAAATAAGGCGACGACCTCCCGCGAAGGCGACGGCGATCAAAATCAAGACGCACGCGACGGGAACGATGTGAAAGAGATCCTGCTGCGGCGATGCGGTGGCGTGCCCACGCAACGCCTGCAGGTAAGTCCGCCCGCCCCCGAACCACGAGATGGCTAGCGTCGTCCCGATCGCCAAGCCGCAACCGGCGTAACGCTGCCAGGCCGGAACCAAGCGCCCGAACAGCGGGAGGCCCAAGACGACGTACGGGNNGGGAGTTTGACGAGCCCCGCTGCCGCGAACAGACCCAACGCCGCCAGCCGGTGGCGTCCCGCGAGCGCCGCGGCGGCCGTCAATATGACGATTGCGATGATATCGTTGTGCGCGTTTGCGACGAACTCGAACGCGATGGCCGGATTCAGAGCCGCCACCACGAGCAAGCGCCTGGGCAACCTCAGCGCGCCCATGCACACGATCAGCGCAATAACGAGAGCAGCGCCGAAAACGCGTAATGCGATGATCTTGCCGAATATCGTCGTCGGGGCCGCGCAAACGAGACGAACGATGACGAGCCACAACGGACCATACGGTAGATATGCCGGCTTCTTGAACCAAAGATCGATGATTCGATACTCACCCAACCACGAAACGTTCGGTGGCGCCCACGCCAACGGTCCGATGATCGACGCACGCGCATACAAATAGGAGTCGAAGCTCGCCAGGACGGGCGACGCGACGGAAATTGCGAGCAAGGCAGCGCATCCCGCAAACACCAGTCCGCGCGAGGGTACGGACCGGTACAGTGCCAGCAGAGCGTACGATTGAATCGCTCCCGCCGCCAGGAAAGCGGCGGAGACGACGTCGAGATCCGTCGTACCCGTGAAGAGTACCGGTAACGGCATATGCAATCGCCACTCCGGCAGAGGGCTCGCATGGGTCGCTCCAAACCAGACGAGCCCGATCTGAAGGCCGTAGGTCCCCACGATGGCGCCGACCCAAATCCAAGGCGGGAGTGCGGGCGTTCGCAAGCCGCGACGCGGCAAGAAGCCGCACATTTCGAACGCGAGGAGCGTGNNCCGCCGCCTTCCTTACGGCGCCGGGGCGATTCAGCAACAGATAGGCAACGATAACCGACGCTACAAGCGGTAACGTCCAGACCTGGACCAGCGTCAGATCGACGAGGGCTCCGACCAAAGGAAACCATAGCAACAGATTGGCGAGAACTCGCCGCCTGCCGAGCGCGTACGGGAAGCCCCAGAACATGTACCAAGAGTCGAGATACGCACCTAGCGCGGGCATCAGCCATACGGCGCTGCGCAGGCGCCTGCGTCCAAAAAACGCTGCCAAAATCGCTGTCAGCGCTGCGATCGACGCGATCGCGTGGACGGGGTCGACCGACGGAGCACCTGCGACGTGCTGCGTCAGCGCGCGAAGATACGGTACGCCGCCCGCAATCCACGAAACGGCAACCACGAGCCCGACGGCAAACAGAGCAACGGCAACCCGATGGCGAGCGGCCGCGAGAACGGGTAGTCCCAATACAACGTAAGGCAACTTGACTAAGCCGGCCGTCGCAACGAGAGCGCCTGCGGCGAACGGCGCCGATCCCGCCAGAACGGCCGCGAGCGAAACGATCACGATTACCGTTAGGTCGTTGTGTGCGTTGGCTACGAATTCGAGGTGAATGGCCGGATTGAGTGCGACGATACCGATGATCCTCGCGGGCAGTCCCATAGACCGTAAAATCGAGAGTAAACATAAGAGCAGCGCGGCGCCGTAAAGGCGAAAGGCGATCAGCTTTCCGAAGAGCGTTGGGACCGCGCCCGAAACGAGACTCGCGACGACCGGCCAGAGCGGGCCGTACGTCATCGGGGTCATGGGCAAGTGCCAGAGCTTGTTGATAACGGAGAATTCACCGGGGAACGGGACCGACGGCGGCGCATACGCGCGCGCGCCGAGCAAGGCGTTTCCCACGTACGCGTACGCGTCGCCATTCGTTAGCGCCGGAGCCGCGACCGATGCGCAGAGCATCAAAAGCAACCCCAGGGCCATCGGCAAAACAGACTGTTTCGCGCGATAAAGGACGAGAAGCGCGTACGACTGGCTTGCGGCGATCGCAATCGTGAGGAGAGCGACGAGCGTCGGAAGGTCCATCGAGCGCGTTACGACCGGCAGCGGCAACTCATGCCGTAGCGAGCGCGCCCCGGAATTCGCTGCGAAGGCTTCGATACCCAGCTGAATCGCATAGCTGACGACCAGAAACGAAACGACGAGCCAGAGAGGCAATCGCGGGGTCCGCAGGCGTCGCGGTTCCGGAACGACGCGAAGCTCGACGAAGACGAGCAACAGAACGATGAGATAAAACGCCGTGAAGATCACGTGAGATCCACGTCCGGCTCCGACCGGTAGAAGCGAAACGTTCGCTCGAGGGCCACGCGTAGGGGAACTGTCTCGCCGACGGCGAGTTCCG
>PMFP01000097.1 GCA_003155175.1 Vulcanimicrobiota bacterium | reverse complement strand
TCATGCGATCGATCGCGAGCTGACGTCCCCGGAATACGATGCGGTCGACGATGGACTCCAGAAAGCTGTGGGCGCGATCGAACGAGAGCGCGGCGGCGATCGAAATGAGCGCGTCCAGAAGGAGCGATAGCCGAAAGTTCGTGAGCACTTGCCCGAACAGCCAGTCGCTGACGGCAAAGACGCCGACGAGAACGGTCGTGAGGATGGCGTAGACGAGCGCGCGGCTGAAGAAGAAGTCGATTTCGATGACCCGATGTCTGACGACGGCGTAGGCGACCGCGATCGGCAGCGTCACTTGCATCGCGATGAGGAGATTGTCGAGCCATGCCGGGGTGGACGAACTCGCCGTGTAGTAGAGGAGCGTTCCGGCGTACGTGCAGACCAAGCCGACGTAGAAGCCGACCAATACCCAGCGCAAGCGCGGCCGGTCCTCCCTGGGACCGTTCAGGTACGTGGACGTGATCAAGAAGATCGCCAAGAGGTCAATGACGCCGAACGCGAGCTGGAGCGCAAAGTTCGTCTTGGCCACCGGAATCGCGAGGATGTTGATCGCGACGTCGATCCAGAGCGTCCAGGCCGAGAGAAGGACGAACAAAGGCACGAGCGCCGCAGCCAGCTGCGTGCGCGACCAGCGGTGGAATTGGCGCGGAAAGTTCAGCGCGAAGACGATCAAGCCGACCGTTCCGATGTTCTGGATCACGTCGTAGATGCCGACGTAGACCATGTGCGCCGTTGCCGAGGGGAAGCGCGAAAAGGCCGGGATGACGGGGTTGATGAGCAGGCAGTACAGCCCGAAGCCCCAGGTAACCAAGCTCGGCCGCAGCAGAATCAGCAGCGTCCCGACCAGGATGAAGACGACGGTGCTCAGCAAATCGATGACCATCGTGAAGCGTTCGGGCGTACCGAGGGGGTTGTAGACGGCGGTTAACGTGACGTCTCGCTGGATGCCGCCGTGGGCGACGCGAAACGGAACGACGGTGCCCGGCGCGATCGGCGTCGTCACACCGACGAGCTTCGGCCGCGATTCGAACGGCGTGCCGGCCAGAACGATGACGTCTCCGGCGCGCACGCCCGCCTCCGCCGCCGGCGAACCCGGAGCGACCGTCGTGACGACGCCGCCATAGTCCGCCGTCATTCCGAGCGTGCCTTGCGGCGTCCAGAGGAACATCGTCGAAACGCCCAGGCTGACGACCGCCCAAAGGAACAGCAACGCGAGAGCCGTCCGGCCCAGCAGCGTCTTCAAATCGGTCGCACGTCCTGCATATCTGCCGGAGGTTCGCCACTCGCGCCCGACCTTCTGCCGCCGCGGGCGCCCCTGGTATACTCGTCGCATGAGTACGAGCACACCGCCGCCCGCGACCGCGCCCATGGACCCGACCGATCATCCGCTGGTTCACGACGTCAACGAGGAGCACGATCAGAGCCTTTCGCCGACCGAGCGGGCCTGTAAGAAGATCGCGGACGCCACCGGCGCGCCGCTGGCGCTCACGTTAGCGATCGTGCTTCAGGCCGTGTGGATCGTCACCGGCGTCGTGACGAAGTGGGATCCGTTCCCGTTCACGTTCTTGCTGACGTGTTCGAACGTGCTGCAGTTGATTCTCATCTTCGTGCTGGCAGTCGGCCAACGCCAGTCGTCCTCGCACGCGGAGCTTCGGGCCGAACACGACCACGATTCCATCTCGCGCCTGCTCTACCATCAAGAAGTTCAAGAGCGAATCTTGCTGGCCATCGCGACCAAGACCGAATCGGACGTCGAGGACCTCAAGGCGATGGTCGCGCAGCTCTCGCAACAGGACCCGATCCCGGCGACGTAGCCCAGGGGCGCGGCGCGCCGAAGCGAATGGTAGGTTTCGCAAGTGCACGGCTATGGAGGTCACGCGTGAATCTTCAACGGATCCTGCGCGCCGGCGCGGCGAGCGCTCTCGCGATCGCGGCGCTTTCGCTGACGCCCCCTCCCGTGCGTGCGGCAACGCACCACGTCACGGGGACCGTGACCTATCGCGCGCACACCGCGCTCGACCCGCAAGCGCGGGTTTGGGTATCGCTCCAGGACGTCTCGTTGGCCGACGCTCCCGCAAAGCTCGTCGCGCACACGATGATCGCGGGAGCCGCGGGACTTCCGGTGCCGTTCGACATCGCGTACGATCCCGCCGGGATCGTCGCGTCGCACCGGTACGTCGTGCGAGCCAGCATCATCGTAGACGGCGTGACGCGCTACGTGACCGACGCGAGCTATCCCGTCATCACGCACGGCAGTCCGTCGGTGGCCCACTTAACGCTCGTCGAGGCGCACGCACCTGCGACCACGCACGTCCTGGGGACGCCGCCTCCGGCGCCCCCGATGCAGCGGCAGCCCTCGGCGCCACCGGTCGTGAGCGCGCCCTCTCCCGGCGCGTCCGCGCTCACGCTTACCTCCAACGCGTGGGGCTTGACGTCGGTGAACGGCAAAGCGTTTACGGGAACGCCGGATCATCAGCCATACCTGCAATTCGACGCCGCCGACAAGCATCTCTCAGGTTTCTCGGGCTGCAATCGCTTGGCGGGCGGCTATCAAACCGACGGCACGAGCACCTTGCATCTCGGACAGGTCGCGTCGACGATGATGATGTGCGAACCGGACGTCGAGAATCAGCCGTTCGTTGCGGCCTTGAGCACGATCACGTCGTACGCGATCTCCGGGAACACGTTGACGCTGTATGCGAAGGGATCTCCCGCGATCACGCTCGAGCCTAAAGTGCTTCCGAGCCACTAGCGCAAGGACGACGTTTCGAAGGTGAATTACGCAACGCAGCCGGTCTTCGACGTGTGGTACCTCGTTCTGGCGCTGCCCGGACTCGTGCTCGGGCTTTGGGCGCAGTCCACGCTGCGCGGAACGTTCGGAAAGTATTCGAAGGTCCCGACGGAATCGGGTGTGACGGGCGTGGACGCCGCGCGCGAATTGATTCAAGGGCTGGGACTGCAAATCGGCGTGAAGAATACGCCGGGACAGCTCACCGATTTCTACAATCCCGGCGACAAGACCATCAACCTATCGGAGAGTTCGGTCTTTAACTCGGTCGCGTCCGTTGCGGTCGTCGCGCACGAGATCGGGCACGCGCAGCAAGACGCGCAAGGATACGGGCCGATGCGCTTGCGATCGGCGATCGTACCGGCCGTCAACTTGGGCGCGTGGGTCGGACCGATGCTCTTCATCGGCGGGCTCATCTTCAATTCTATGCAATTGGCGAGCCTCGGCCTGATCGCGTTCAGCGCGGCGGCGTGCTTCGCGCTGGTTACGCTGCCGGTCGAATTCAACGCCAGCTCGCGCGGCCTCGCGATGCTGCAGCAGTTTTCGATTCTCCGTCCCGACGAGATTCCGGCGGCCAAAGCCGTCTTGAAGGCGGCCGCGCTCACGTACGTCGCCGCCGCGCTCCAGTCGGTGGGAACGTTGATCTACTATGCGATGATTCTGAGCCGTCGCCGGAACTAAAGGATCGTCGCGAGCGCTTCGAGCGTCCGCTCGACTTCGGCGGGCGTGTTGTAGTGCGCGAGACCGATCCGGACGACGCCCGTCTTCTCGTCGATGCCCAGACTGCGCACGAGTTCGAGCGCGTAGTTGTGCCCGGACCACACGAAGATGCCTTCGCTCGCGAGCGCTTGGGCGATGGACTGCGGGCTCTTGCTTGCGTGCGTGAACGAGACGGTCGGCACGCGCGACGCGAACCGGGCCGGATCGGTGATGCCGTGGATCGTTACGCCCGGGATCGCGAGGAGCCCGTCCACGAGATTGCGCGCCAGGCGGGTTTCCCAGGCGCGCGCCGCGGCGAACGCGCCTGCGGCGACTCCTACAACAAGCGCAAGTGCAAGCGCTGTCGCCCCGAGCTTGGCNNGCGACTCGCGCCTCGAGCCGGCGCCCGAGCGCCCGAGCCATTCGAAGTAGCCCACCGTCGCCGACAGCGCTGCCTGCTGTTCGATCTGCGGCGTGCCGGTTTCGAAGCGCCAAGGAAGGTCGTTGCTCGACGGCCGCACCTTGTAGGCGTGCGTCCGGGCCAGCACGTCCTCGCGTCCCCAGACCAGCCCCAAGTGCGGGCCGAAGAACTTGTACGACGAGCACGCTAGGAAATCGCAGCCGAGCGACTGCACGTCCGTCACGTCGTGCGGAGAGAACTGAACGGCGTCCACGTAGACCAGCGCGCCGGCGTCGCGCGCGAGCTTCGCGAGCGTCTTTACGTCGTTGATCGACCCAGTCAAGTTGCTGGCGTAGTTCAGCGCGACGACGCGCGTGTTCGGCGAGAGTTCTCGCGCGAGCGCGTCCGGCTCGACGACCCAGCTCTCGCGATCGAACGGGACCCAGCGGACCGTGGCGCCGCGTTCTTCGGCGATCGCAAGCCACGGCGCGACGTTCCCGTCGTGGTCCATGCGCGTCAGCACGATCTCGTCGCCGGGTTTGAGGTTCCTGCCCAAGCTGCGCGAGAACTCGAACGTGAGCGACGTCATGCTCGGTCCGATGACGACTTCGCGTTCGGAACGTGCACCGAGAAACAGCGCGGCGTCTCGATGCGCCTGGGCAACGGCGTGCGTGGACTCGACGCTCGAAGCAAAATAGCCGCCGAGGTTCGCGTTGCGGTAGAGCAGCGCATCTGCGGCCGCTTCGGCGACGCGTCGCGGGACCTGCGTGCCGGCAGGGTTGTCCAGGTAGACGCGCGCCCGTCCGGCGTCCTCCATCGCGAGCGCCGGAAATGCCTCGCGGACGTCGTCGATGGGAAATGCCTGGGAGCGGGATTCGGTCGTCATGGCGCCTCCATCGTCGCGGCGAGCGCGCGTCCGCCGGTTTTTCCGCCGATGGACGCGCGCGCGTTGCGGCCGTACGCGTTCCAGGCGGCGTCGATCCTGCCCGCTCCGGGGCCTGAGACGTCGAGGCGCGCATGCGCCGCGCCGGTCGTCGCATTGAAGGAGACGACGCCGGAGACGCCCTGGTCGTTCGTCCAGGCAACGCCGTGCAGCCGCACCGTCTCGTCCGTGTCGCCGACGTGCTCCGCCGTAAACGTTCCGCCGCGCAAGCCGCTTCCGGCCGTCAGGTCGAAGCCGTTGGCGCGCGCGAGCGCGTCGCCGGCTGCCAGAACGGCGGACGCCGCGGCACGCAACTCCGCCGCTTCGGCGTGATTTCCCATTGCCGCGCGAGCCGGCTCGACGGCCGCGACCGTCCGCGCGAACGACGGGACGAGACGCATCGCCGGTATCGCGCTCGCGCAGGCGACGTCGGGCGTACCGCCCGAGAAAAACGTTCGCACCATCGCGGACGCGCAGCCGTACTCGTCGCCGACGGCCGTGACGTGTCCGGTGTTTGCGACGAGCACGCGTTGCGCGTGCGGAAAGAGCGCCGCGGCGGCGTCGGTTTCGGGCGGAGTCGTGGTGGTGTCGAGATCCCCGCCGAGCACCAGCACGGGAACACCGGGCATCTTCGTTCCGGGGGGAATCGGTTGACCGGAGGGATGCGCCGGCGACGCCACCGGCCACGTTTGGCAGAGCGGCACGTAGCTGTAGTCCAGCGGCATGGCGAGGAATTCGTCCAGCGTAAACGGCGCATACAGGTTCGGATCGTTCGCGCGTCTTTCAGCCAAGAGCCGTTCCCACTGCAGCACGCGGTCGTGGGGCGAGAGGCGCATGTCGTAGGCGGCCGGCCCGTCGCTGCACGTATTGGCCGCGAACAGGCCTTCGCTATGCGCCGAAAGACCGCCCGAATCAAACGCTTCGTAGTCGTAGGCTTCCTTGACGAGACGATGCAGCGGGACGGCGTCGCCGTCGGCCAAGTACGCGCGCGCCGCAGCGTCCAGATCCCGGAACGCCAGCGGATCGAGGCCGGCCGAATCCATCACGAGCGCGAGATCGGTAGGACGGATGGGAGCGTGCGGCTTACGAAGCACGGCGAGCAGCCGCTCGACGCGAGCGTGCGTGGATGCGCCTTGCGCCGCGCAGCGCGGGTCGCGCCGGCATGCGAGATCGAAGGTCTGCCGGATCGTCGGCGCCTCCGACGGATACCACGGATCGCCGCCGACCGCCGGATACGCCGCATCGAGAACGATCGCGCTCACGCGGCCGGGATGCCGTGCCGCAAACGTCTGCACGAAGAACGTGCCGTAGGAGTCGCCGTAGATCTCCACCGATTTTACGCCGAGCGCGCCCAGGATCGCGTCGAGATCGTCGGCGGCGAGGCCGCTGCCGTAGAGATCGGATTTTTCGCCCAGCATGCGGCCGCACGCCGTCACGTTTGCCAGCGTCATGACCTTCGCGCTCTGCAGCGGTTCGCAATCGATCGCGTCCGAGCGTCCCGTGCCGCGATTGTCCATCAGCAGCAGATCGCGGTGCGCCAGCAGCGGCGCGAAGAGCGCGCGATATCCGTCGCGAGACTCGCCCGAGGGATAGCCGGGGCCGCCTTCCGATGCCACGATGACGCCGTCGCCCGGTCCAGAAGTGTCGGAGTGCGGAAGCCAGCGGAACGCGACGTCTATGGTCCCCGAAACTTCGCCCGACGGATCCAGCGGCCGTGCCAGCGTTCCGCAGTAGTAGGACGGAGCGTCACTGCANNGGCGTGAGAGAGAGCGATCCGGCGTGGATCGCCGAGGCGAGCGCGATCGTGGCGAGCACCCCGCCCTCTGCGCGGCGTCGCTAGAAGCGACCTGCTTGAAAGTCCTCGACGGCTTGCAGCACTTCGCTGCGCGTATTCATGACGAACGGGCCGTAACGTGCCACCGGCTCGCGGAGGGGGCGGCCCGCCACCAAAATGAAACGGGCGCCCCGTTGCAGCGCGGTCGTCGCGAATTCATCGCCGTCGCCCAGGACGGCCAGCTCGCCGGCCCCGACGCCTTCGATGCCCCCCTCGTACACGTACGCGAAGGCCTGATGGCCGCGTGGAATCGCCGCGCGAAAGGCCGCGCCCGCGTCGAGCGCGACGTCGAGATAGAGCGGATCGACCGAAATTCCCGCGACCGGTCCAACGGAGCCGTCGAACGTTCCGGCGATGACGCGAACGCGCGCGCCTTGGCCGGCGGCAACCTCGGGTATGCGGTCCGGCGCGACGTCCTGATAGCGCGGCGCCGACATCTTGTCGCGAGCCGGAAGGTTCACCCAGAGCTGGAAGCCGCGCATGGCGCCGTCCTCTTGCTCGGGCATTTCCGAATGGACGATGCCGCGGCCGGCGGTCATCCACTGCACGCTGCCGGATTCGAGAAGACCGGAGTTTCCGCGATTGTCGCGATGCCGCATACGCCCTTCGAGCATGTACGTCACGGTCTCGAATCCGCGATGCGGATGATCCGGAAAACCGCCGGCATAGTCCACCGCGTCGTCGGAACCGAATTCGTCGAGCAGCAAGAACGGATCGAGGTCCGAGAGCTCGGGCGTTCCGATCACGCGCGTCAAGCGGACGCCGTCTCCGTCGCTGGTGGCCGTTCCGCGGATTTTCTTGAGGATTTCGCGTTGCATTGCGGTGTACATAACCCGGAAGTGAGAAAAAGCGATGCACGGGGAGTAGGCGGCGCGTGGCGCAGGGAATAAGCAAAAAATGCTTGCGCGCGGAATATTCATCGGCATCGTCCTGACGCTCGCGCTGTCGGCGTTGGCCGTCTACGTGGCGGTGATTGACGGTTGGCTGCCTGCCGGCGCCGACGGAAAACCGGGCAAGCTGGAGACGTGGGCGGCCAAGACGTCGCTGCACGTAACGCTGCGTCGCGAAGCGCCGCGCACGGCAAATCCGGTAGCTTCGACCGATGCCAATCTGGAATCCGGCGTCAAACTGTACGCGGCGAACTGCATCGTGTGCCACGGCGCTGCCGACAAGCGGCCCTCCAACATCGCGCTCGGACTCTATCAGAACGCACCGCAGCTCGCGAGCGACGGCGTCGAAGACGATCCTCAGGGCGTCACGTTTTGGAAGGTCAAGCACGGCATCCGGTTTACGGGCATGCCGGGCTATTCGCAAACGCTGACGGACGCTCAGATCTGGACGCTCGCGCTCTTCCTCAACCGCATGGACAAGCTGCCGCCGGCCCCGCAACGCGAGTGGGAAGCGGCGCGAAATCCGGTGGCAACGCAGTCGCCGAAACCGGACTCGGAGTAGGCGCCGGGACGGGCGTGGCCGTGAAGCGGTACTGCCGGTCCACCGAGTCGTTCCACGCCTGAGCGTCGATGGATCCGTCCGTCGCGATGGTTCCGGTCACGTGCAAATCCCCGGCAGCGCCGATGTCGAACCAAATGTGGACGCCGTCGCGTCCGCCACTGACCGGGTCGAAGTTGCGCACGCCCTCGGGATGATAGTTTCCCTGGACGATGCCGTGGGAGTCGATGCGCAAATCGAGGACCCCGGCGATCGGAACCGTCGAACCGTAGATCTCGGTAATGGCGGTCGCGTAGTGCAGTTCGGTAACGGCGTTTGGGTCCGTTTCCGCAGTCGCAATCCCCGGCGACGTCGCGCAGAACAGCGACATGGCCACGAAAGCCGCAACGCGCCCGCGAATGCTCATGCAGGAAGCCTTGGGCCTACGTCCCGCGAAGGCCTGGTGCGTGGCGTTTCTGTTGCAATGGCTGGGTTTACGCGGGGAACGGCCGTCGGTCCGGTTGCGGCCGCGCCGCGAGGTCGTTCTGGACCTTGGATACGAGGATGCCTATCGCGCCTGCTTGGCGGAGATCGAACGGACGTTGGCGGCCAACGTGTACCTGTCGGACCCGGAGCACGGCGTTGCGGAGGCCGGCTTCGGCGTCGTTCGGAGCGAGCGCATCCGCTGCACGGTAACGGCGGACGGCGACGGCCGGACGCGAGTCAGCGTGGAAGCGATTCCGCAGGCCGGCGTCCAGGCGCCCGAGCGCTCGCATAACGTGGACGCGCTCGCCGACGCTCTTGAAAACGTGCGTTCCTAGCGCAGCACCGCTTCGAATTTGTACTGACCCGGCAAGTCCTGCGGATCGCCGCCGAGCGCTCCGGGCTGGAAGGCTTGGAGCCGCATTTGCTCGGGCCACGTCCGGCTCCACGCGCCGCCGACGATCGATCCGTCGGTCGCGATCGTTCCGGTCACGCGCAAGCGAGCGACGTCTTGCGTTTGAAACGTGCCGCCTTGGATGTCGAACCAGATTCGGTTGCCGGAAAGCCCGCCGACGATGGGGATGAACGAGCGCACGAACGCCGGATGATAAAAGCCCGAAACGAGCCCTTCGTTCGTAATGTGGAGATCGAGATCTCCGCTTACGGGATATTGCGACCCGTAGATTTGCGTGATCGCAGTTCGGAGGTGATAGTCGCCGGAAACGAGCGGCCCCGCTGCCGGCAATGCCGATGCCGCCAGCGACGTCGACGCTGCGAGCACGCAAAAAAGCACCGCTGGTAAGAATCGCATTCTCATATAACCCACTCTCTCCACCTACGCCATAACGCTCCGCGGGCGCGTTTCGTGCCGCTACGACGCGATTTTTAATGCCGCGAGCGTCCTGACGTTTGTCGGAATGCGGTTTACGCGCCGGTGATTCGCCCGGTTCCGCCCAGATAGGGCTGCAGGACTGCAGGCACGCGCACCGAGCCGTCGGCTTCTTGGTAGTTCTCCAAGATGGCAACGAGCGTACGCCCGATCGCCAAACCCGATCCGTTGAGCGTGTGCACCAGTTCCGGCTTCCCGCTCGCGTCGCGACGGAAACGGATGCTCGCGCGCCGCGCCTGAAAGTCGGTGCAGTTCGAACACGAACTGATCTCGCGATACGCTTGCTGCGCCGGGAGCCACACTTCCAGATCGTACGTCTTCGCGGCGTTGAAGCCCGTGTCGCCCGCGCACAGAGCCGCGACCCGGTAGGGCAGCTCGAGTTCTTGCAAGAGCGTTTCGGCGTCGTTCGCGAGTCGCTCCAACGATGCGAAGGAGTCTTCCGGCCGCGTCAACCAGACCAGTTCGACCTTTTCGAACTGGTGCTGGCGAATCAGGCCGCGCGTGTCTTTGCCGGCGGCGCCGGCTTCTTTGCGAAAGCACGGAGAATAGGCGGCGTACTTGCGCGGCAAATCGTCACCGGCCAGAATTTCCTTGCCGTGCAGGGCGGTGAGCGGAACCTCGGCGGTCGGAATCATGAACAGATCCGCGCCGGAATCTTGGAACATCGCGTCGGAAAACTTGCTGAGCTGTCCGGTGGACCACATCGTTTCCCGCGAGACGAGATACGGCGGCGAAATCTCCACGTAGCCGCGCGCGGCGGCGCGATCGAGAAAGAATTGTGCGAGCGCGCGCGTCAGACGGGCGCCCATCCCGCGCAACACGGTAAAGCGGCTCCCGCTCAACTTTGCGGCGCGCTCGAAGTCGAGAACGCCCAGCTCTTCGCCGATTTCCCAATGCGGCTTCGGCGAGAAATCGAACGCGCGCGGCGTTCCCCAGGTTCGTACGATGACGTTTGCGTCCTCGTCCGATCCGTCGGGAACCGAATCGTCGAGTAAGTTGGGCGTTCCGTCGAGGAGCTCGCGAAGCGGCGAGTCGCTCGACTCGGGCGAGAGCGCTTTTGCCAGGGCTTCGTGATGCGCGATCTGCGCTGCCAGGGCGTCGAGCTGAGGCTTGGCATCGCGCGCGGCGGCGGCCTTGTCGGCGGCTTTCCCAATCCGGCCCGAAACGAGATTCTTCTCCGCCTTCGCGTTCTCCAGACCGGCGAGCGCAGAGCGGTACTCGGAATCCAGACGAAGAATCTCGTCAACGAACGACGGGTCGAGGCCTCGGCGTTTTGCCGATCGTCGCACGCGATCGGGATCGCGACGCACCACAACGATGTCCAACATGGAGAAGCGCGCCATTATGCAGCCCGCGAAGGCACTCCTACCGCAAGGCGGGTTCGACGCAGAAAGACTGCTCGCACCGCAACAAGCGATCGCGGCGTTTTTCGCGCGTTTCTCGCGGCCGGAGCTTACCGTCGAAACGGTCTCGCTCGTGCAAGCGCGGGACCGGATTCTCGCGCGCAACGTGGTTGCCGATGCCGACTATCCGCACGCGACGCGTTCGGCGATGGACGGGTTCGCGATCGCGGCCAAGGATGCGCCCGGTACGCTTCGCATCGCGGGCGAGGTGCTGATGGGAGACGGGAGCGCCGCGCGTTTGGAGCCGGGGACGGCGGTACGCATTCCGACGGGCGGCTTCGTGCCGGCCGGCGCCGATGCGGTCGTGCCGATCGAAGCGGTCAGCGTCGAGGGCGATCGCGTTCGCATCGGCGCCGCGGTGGCGGCCGGCGACTGCACCGTGCCGGTCGCCAGCGACATGCGCGCGGGCGAGCCGGTGCTTCTTGCCGGCCGGCGCATCGGCGCGGCGGTGGCCGGCACGTTGGCGACGCTTGGCATCACCGAGGTCGCCGTCTTCCGCCGGCCGCTTTTCGGCGTCGTCTCGAGCGGTGACGAACTGGTGCCTCCGGATGCCGTTCCGGCACCGGGAGAGATTCGCGACTCGAACCGTTTCGCGGTCGCCGCCGCGCTTCAGGCGATGGGTGCCGGCGTGAAGTTCGCGCGCGAGATCGTGCGCGACGAGCCGGGCGCCATGCGCGCGGCGCTCGCCGAACTGCTGGCCGAATGCGACGGCGTCGTGGTGACCGGCGGATCGTCGGTGGGCGAGCGAGACCTCACGCCCGATGCCGTAGCGGAGCTCGGCGAGCCGGGCGTCATCGTCCACGGCTTGCGCGTCAGGCCCGGAAAGCCGACCGTGCTGGGCGCCGTCGGTCAGAAGCCCGTGATCGGATTGCCTGGCAATCCGACCTCGGCGCTGACGATCGTGCAGACCGTCGGCGCGCCGATCGTCGCGGCCCTGACGGGAGCCTCGGCGTGGGCGCCGCCGACCGTCGCCG
>PMFP01000007.1 GCA_003155175.1 Vulcanimicrobiota bacterium | reverse complement strand
TGTTGTCGTTCAGCTCCTGCGGATTGACCCACACACTGTCGACCGGCGTGCTCACGGCCAGCGGCTCGCCGCTGCGGTCGGTGATCGCGCCGCGATGTGCGGCGATCTTGACCACCCGCATGGTCCGTTCGTCGCCCTGTTTGGCGAGAAAACCGTGTTCAACCAGCTGCAGCTCGACGGCCCGTGCCACCAGCACGGCGGCGCCGCACACCACCAGAGTCAGGATCACGGCGGAGCGCCAGCGAAAGCTCCTCGCCTGCGAGTCCTTGTCAGCGCGCGGTATCACGGGCGCACGATCCGTATGTCGCGTGTTTGCGGCAGAGACATCTTCAGCTTGGAGCTGGCCATGCTTTCGACGAGGGCGTGCGACGACCAGGCGCTCTGTTCGAGCTGCAGACGACCCCACTCCATCTCGAGCGAATCGCGTTCTGCATTGAGTTTTTCGAGACGCACGAACAGGACCCGTGCCTGATAGCGCGCGTACACCACGCCGGCGGCGCTGCCGAGCACGGCGATCCACAGCACCGGCAGCGCCAGCGCCCAGAGTCTGCGGCCGGTCATGCCGCGAGTTCCCGTTCGATCCGCTCGGCCACCCGCAGACGCGCGCTGCGCGCGCGCGGATTGCGCTCGGCCTCCCCGGCCTGCGGCACCACGGCCTTGCCCACCAGGCGCAGCGACGGCCGGGCATGCGGGGGAATCTCCGGCAAGCCGGCGTACATCGGGTCGGCGAGCGACCGGCGGCGCATGAATTGCTTGACGATCCGATCTTCCAGCGAATGAAAGCTGATCACGGCCAGGCGCCCCGACGGGCGCAGGCGCCGCAGTGCCGAGTCAAGGCCGAGTTCGAGTTCGAGCAGTTCCCGGTTCACATGGATGCGCAGCGCCTGAAATACGCGGGTGGCCGGATGCTTGGTCCGCTCGCGGCTGGGGGCGACCCGGGCGATCATCCCGGCCAGCTGCAACGTTGTTTCGAACGGCCGCTCGCGGCGGTCGGCGACGATGGCGCGCGCGATTCGCGGCGCGAACCGCTCCTCGCCGAAGTCGCGAAAGATGCGCACGAGCTCGCCCTGCGTGGCGCCGTTGACCACGTCGGCCGCGCTCGGCCCGGCACCGGCGCTCATGCGCATGTCCAACGGGCCGTCCTTCATGAAGCTGAATCCCCTCGCCGGGTCATCGAGCTGCGGCGAGGAGACGCCGAGGTCGAACAGGATGCCGTCGAACTCGAGGTTCGGCGCCACCCGGTCCGCGCAGGCGGCAAGCTGCGAGAAGGGTGCGTGACACAGCGCCACCCGCGGATCGGCGCCGAAACGCGCCGCGGCCCACGATATCGCCTCCGCATCGCGGTCCAGGCACAGCAGGCGGCCGTCGACCGCGAGCCTTGCCAGGATTGCCTCTGCATGTCCCCCGCGCCCAAAGGTGGCGTCCATGTAGACCCCGCTCGTTTTGATGTTCAATGCCGCCACGACCTCGTCGAGCAGCACCGGCATGTGAGTTCCCGCTGCTGCGTGCATCGCGCTGACCGCTTATAGGGACAGCGATTCAAGATCTGGTGGCAATGCGCCGGTATCCCCCGCGAGCCACTCCTCCTGGCAGGCCGCCCAACGCGCTTCGTCCCACAGTTCGAAGTGCAATCCCTGGCCGATCAGCACGGCGTCGCGCGTCAGGAAGGCGAATTGGCGCAAGGTCGGCGGCAGCAGCACGCGCCCGTGGCCGTCGAGTTCCAGATCCGTCGCCGATCCGACCATGAACTGCTGCACACGCCGCGTCGTCCTGTTCATTGCCGACAGGCGCATCAATTTGCGCTCGAACTCCTCCCAATCGGGCAGCGGGTAAATGAGCAGGCAGCGGTCGCGGTCGACCGTGACCACCAACCGGCCGCCGCAAAGCTCCTGCAGCCGCTCCCGATAGCGGGTCGGCATGACCATGCGGCCTTTGACATCGAGCGTCAGCTTGTTGGTACCGCGAAACAGCATGTGGATGGGTCTTGTAACCCATTCCCTCCCACTTTGACCCACTAGTCCCCACTATAGGGAGCCGGACCTTCCACTGTCAACGTCTTAAGTAAAAGAAAACCCCGTTCCGACAGTGACTTAGGTCTCATTTTGCTATCACCGGCCGGCGCGCTAGGACAGTCCCGGACCGGCGCGGCCCGGTGCGCCGCTTCGATGCGACGCGCTGGAAGCTCGCGAGCGGGCACCACCGGTCTGCGCAAGCGGATGTTTATGGATACGAACGTCGCAGAAAAAAGGCCGATCGTGAGTCGATCGGCCCTGAAAGCCATACGGCCAGCAAAAAAAGGAGTCGGCCGTTAAGCCGGGTTCTGTCGTGGACAGTCATTCCTCTGGGATGCGCGTCGCCGCGCACCTCTAGCGACCTACCCGGAAGCCCATGCGAGCCACATGTTGCGGCCTGAACGCACCGCGTTGCTTCCCTATTTGGTCTTGCTCCCGGTGGGGTTTGCCGTGCCGCTGATGTTGCCACCCGCGCGGTGCGCTCTTACCGCANNTCTTTCTGTTGCACTTTCCGTGGACTCACGTCCCCCAGGCGTTACCTGGCACCGTGCCCTCTGGAGCCCGGACTTTCCTCCATGTGCCTGCGCACACAGCGACTGCCTGGCCGACTCGTGAGCGGCACCATACGCAGATGCCGCGCTTTATGCGAGAACCTTCGCAACGGCGCGCCGCCGGCCGGGAGCCTGTCTGTTTTGCGGCGGCGAGCCTCAGTCCTGGGGCTTCAACTTAAGGGCCCGCTTGTAGACCTCGTTGTCGCGAGCGCCGGCGATGCGCGCCGCCAACCGGGCCGCCTGCTTGAGCGGCAATTCCGCCATCAGTATCCCGAGCAGCCGGTCGAGGACGTCGGCCGCGCCGGTGGCCGGCGCCGGCGCCGCGCCCGCGACCACCACGACGATCTCGCCACGGCGGAAGTCCGGGTCGCCGCGCGCCCGCACCGCGAGTGCGCCGAGTGTGCCGCGGTAGACGGTTTCGTGCAGCTTGGTGATCTCGCGGGCGGCGGCGGCGGCGCGCTCCGCGCCGAGCGCTTCACTGCAGTCCTCCAGCATCTCCTCGACGCGATGCGGGGACTCGTAGAACACCAGCGTGCGCGCCTCGTCGCGCAGCGCCTCGAGGCGACGCCGATGCAAGTCGCACTGGCGTGGCTGCTGCAGCGCTCGCCCAACATCTTACTGATCCCCGGCACGTCGTCGGTCGCCCACCTCCGCGAAAACCTGGCTGCAACGGAGTTGAAGCTATCGCCGGAAACCGTCGCCGAACTGGACGGAATCGGCGCCGCAGTTCCTTCGAGCTAAAATCGCTCGAGCGCGGGGCGAACGTCGGTCCGCGCGAAATCGTTTCCGACGAAAAGCAAGGCGTCGTCTTCGTCAACTGCTAACGCGTACGCCGCGCAATCGGCGAGATTGAGCTTGGCGGTGCCGATGCCTTTTCCATAGCGGCGATAGGCCTGTCGCGCGAGCTTCGCGTGCTTGCGGGTGAACGGCACGATCTCGATGTGCGCTTCGTCGAGCCAGAGATCGAAGTCGGCATGAGCCTCCGCTCCGAAGCGGAGCAGAAGCACGACGTTGGCCTCGTGATAGTTCACTGCCGACATGAGTCTCCGGTCGGCGGCCGCCAAAGCGTCGATCAACTCCGGCCGGCGATGTTCGTTCGCAACGATCGCGATCACGGCCGACGTATCAACTACCACAAGCCGCGTTCGTCGTAGCCGATGAGCTCGTCTGCGGGACGGCCGTCCCGAACCGGGAGCGCGGCGATTCGATCGGCGAGCGCGGTCAGGCGCGCGGCCTCGCGGTCCCGGCGCTCTCCTTGTCGAGCGATCCGTTCCCGAACCGCAACGATCACGGCGGTCGTGAGGTCCTCACCGGTCTGCTCCGCGAGCCGCCGAATCAACGCCTCGGCCTCCGCATTCTTGATGTTCAATGCCATGTCCACCATTATACCATCCCAAGGTAGACAAGCCAATCCTCCGTCACGCAAACCCAAGTGCCCTACGCGTATCCCCCCCGTGTCATCCTGAGCCCGTCGAAGGACGCGCTCCCCCCAGTGTCATCGCGCTACACCGGGCCCGACGAGATCTCCACGTCCCACGTGCCCTCGCTCTCGCCCCTTTCAAGAAGCGCGAAAACAGACTCCGAAGCAAGCGTGGGCGGAACGCTCATCGCAACGATGCCGGTCGTGTCGTCGTGATCGATCGTGCATCCGAGCTCTGCGGCGCGGTCGAGCAGTTTCTGCGCCTCTTCGCTCGCGCCGTCCATCACCACGATGTGCACGGTCCAGTTTCCCGAGCGCCGCACGACGCCCGTCACGACCGGATCCGAAAACCCCTCGCGCGGTCGCGCTTCCACGACGTCGCCGACGTTGAGATTGGAGGCGTAGAACGGAATGCTGTGCACCTCGAAGTACGGCTCGGTCAGCGAGAGCGCCCACACGTTTTCGACGTCAAACGGCGGCCACTGCACGCCCTCGCCGACGTCGTAGTGCTCGAGCACGATCGCGATCGCAACCGACTCGTCGGTGCTCACGATGCCGCCGCCGTTTCGGGCCGCCCCGGACGCTCGAACGTCCAGCGCCAAATCGCGCGCGCCACCAGCGCGTGTTCGACCGGATGCAGTCGCGTCAGCACGTCCTCCTCGCTCTCCCCTTCTTCAATCGCAAGCGGCGCGCGCACCAGCACGCCGCCGCGGTCGGTCTTCGCCGTTACGTGATGCACGCTTGCCCCGGCCCAGCGGCTTCCCGCCGCCAGCGCGTCGCGCACCGCATACGGCCCGCGAAACGCCGGAATCACCATCCCGTCGGGCATCCCGACGTCGTCGCGCTCCGGATCGAGCGGCAAGAACGCGGGATGCACGTTGAGCAGCGCCGGCATCGCGTCCACGAACCGCGCGTCGAGCAAATGCATCCAGCCCAGCAGGAGCACGATGTCGGGCCGCTCGCCGGCGACGGTCTCCAGCAAACGCGCATCGTACGCGTCGCGCGTCTCGCCCGCCTTGCGCTGCCACGGCATCACGTGTACGCGCGAAACGCCCGCCGACCGTGCGCGTTCGATCGCATACGCCCGCGGATTGTTGCACACGACCGAAGCCACTTCGAGCGGCAGCGCACCTGCAGCGCAACCGTCGAGCACCGCCTGTAAATTCGAACCGCTCCCCGACGCCATCAGCACCGCGCGCGCCCGCCGTTCCAGGAACGGTGCTGCGGAAAACGTCGCGCCCGCCCGCGCCCCCGCATGCTCGGCATAATATCGAACCAACGCCTCGTCGCCCACCGCCGGAATCACCGCGCGCGCAAACCCGCGCTCGCGCAGCGACGCAAGCCCGAGCGTCAACAGCGCCGCCCCGAGCACGCCCCCACGCTCCTCCGCCGCAACCCCGAACGGCCCAAACACGCCCGTACCCGGCTCGACCCGACCACCGCGCAGCCACGCAAAGTCCAACCCCTGCGGATCGAACGACGCAAATCCCGCCGGCACGCCGCCGCGCCGCGCGATGAGGTTCTGCGACGCATACGCTTCCGAGCTCCACCACCCGCCGAACGCCGCGTCAATCCACGCAAGCGTCGTATCGTCCGCCGACCGCCGCTCCTCCAGCGCAAACCCCGCCTGCGACAACGTCTCCCGCGCGGCAAACGCAGACGACGGCGAAAACCGTTCGCCGTCGAGATCGACCACGAGATTGACGAGATCGCGCACGCCGGCCGCCCTTAGTCGCGCGCGGGATGCACGACGACTTGCGGCTCGTCTCCGTCGCGGCGTTCGATCCAACCAACGACGCGCGCGCCGGGAGCCGCTTCGAGCGCCTTGGCCGCATCCGCCGTCGGAACGACCAGCGTATAGCCGATGCCCATGTTGAGCGTGCGGTAGCGCTCTTCGGGCGAAAGTTTTCCGCGCTCGACCAGCACGCGCATGATCGGCGGCACGCTCCAGCGCGTCTGTTCGAAGATCGCCTTCATGCCCGGCGGCAGCGTGCGCGGCACGTTCTCGAGCAATCCGCCGCCGGTGATGTGCGCCATCGTCTTCACGCGCGCCGCGCGTTGGATCGCGCGCACGGCGCGATAGTACGACGGATGTTCGGCCAGCAGCGCGTCGGCAAACGTTATGCCGTCGTCGAACGAATGCTCCCACTCCTCGCGCGCGATCAGCGCGCGCGCCAGCGAATAGCCGTTCGTGTGCAGGCCCACCGACGGAAGCCCGACGATCGCGTCGCCGGCTTCGACGGAATTCGGATCGGGCACGTCGGCCGTCTCCACGATCCCGACGATCGTCCCCGCCAAATCGAAATGCCCAGGCGCGTACAGGCCCGGCATCTCTGCGGTCTCGCCGCCCAGCAGCGCGCAGTCGTGCGCACGGCACGCGCGCGCGCATCCCGCGACGACCTGCGCCGCGACGTCCGGGTCCAGCTTGCCGACCGCAAAGTAATCCAGGAAGAACATCGGCGAGGCGTTCACGACCAGAATGTCGTTCACGCAGTGGTTGACCAGATCGCGCCCGACCCCGTCGTACCGCCCCAGCTCCGCCGCGATCAGGATCTTGGTGCCGACGCCGTCCGCCGACGCGACCAGGGCTCGCTTGCCGTCCGAGCCCGGGAGCTTGAACAGGCCGCCGAAGCCGCCGATGGCGTCCATCTGGTCCGGATGGCGCCACGTGCCGATAACGTCTTTATAGCGCGCGACGGCCTGGTTCCCGGCCGAGATATCGACGCCGGCGCGCGCGTAGGCGTCCCCGTTGGGACTTTCCTCTCTCATTCGAGGCCCGGCGCAGGGCCGAAACGGCACCGCGAAGGAACACCAGCACTACACATCGCCTTCATACTCGGCGTAGTCTTCACCCACCTGAAAGGTTCACCATGCAAGTCCGTATCGTTCACGATACACCGGTCGCTGTCGGCACGGGAGCTCTCGTCGTTCCGGTCTTCTCGGGCGAAGCCCTGGCCGGAGCCGCGGCGGACGTCAACCACCTGTTGGACGGCGCCATCGCCGACGTGCTCGATTCGGGCGAGATCAAAGGCAAGCCCTACGAACTCGCGCTGGTTCACGCCAAAGGCAAACCGTTCTCGCGCGTCCTAGTCGTGGGCCTGGGCGAACGCAAGAACTACGAGCCGGGCATGCTCGCGCGCTACGCCGGCGCTGCGGTGCGCTACCTGTCGCGCCGCAACGTGAGCGAGATCGCGTTCGCGCTGCCGGAGCAGGCCAAAGGCGCCGAAGCCGAGTCGGCCTCCTTCGTCGCCGAAGGCGCGCAGGCGGGAACCTTCGAGACACACATCTATCAAGGCAAACCCGAGAAACCGTCGGTCGTGAAAGAGGCGGTGATTCTGGCGGGCAACCTCGACGCCGCCGAACTCGAGCAGGGCCTGAGGCGCGGCCTCGTCCTCGGCGAAGCCGTCAACTTCGCGCGCCGCATGGCGATCACGCCGGCTTCCGACATGACGCCGACGCATCTTGCCGCCGAAGCCGCCAAGGTCGCCAAAGAGACGGGCCTTGAGATCGACGTGCTCGACGAAGCGCGCGCCCGCGCGGAAGGCATGGGCTCGTTCCTCTCCGTTGCGGCCGGCAGCGCGCAGCCGCCCAAATTCATCGTGCTCACCTACAAGGGCGATCCGGCGAGCAAAGAACTGCTCGCGCTCGTGGGCAAGGGAATCACGTTCGACACCGGCGGCATCTCGCTCAAGCCGCCCGAGCGCATGGAAGAGATGAAGTACGACATGTCCGGCGGCGCCGGCGTCATCGCGGCCATGGGTGCGATCGCGAAACTCAAACCCAAAATCAACGTCGTCGGCATCGTCCCCGCGACCGAAAACATGCCGGGCGGAAAAGCGACCAAGCCCGGCGACATCGTCAAGGCGATGAACGGCAAGACGATCGAAATCATCAACACCGACGCCGAAGGCCGCCTCATTCTCGCCGACGGCCTCTGCTATGCCAAGAAACTCGGCGCGACGAAGATCGTGGACACCGCGACGCTCACCGGCGCGTGCGTGATCGCGCTCGGCCACGCCGCGACGGCTGCCGTCGGCAACAACGACGCTTTCCTCGAGCAGTTCCTCGCCGCCGTCAAACACAGCGGCGAACGCTACTGGCACATGCCGCTCTTCGAAGACTACGGCAAGCAAATGAAGAGCGACATCGCCGACCTCAAGAACACCGGCGGCCGCGCGGCCGGAACGCTCACCGCCGCCGCCTTCCTGAGCGCGTTCGTTGACGACGCAACGCCCTGGATCCATCTCGACGTCGCCGGCACGGCGTACCTCGAATCGGAATCGGCATGGCAAGCCAAAGGCCCGACCGGCACGCCGGTGCGCGCGTTGGTTGCCTTCACCGAAGCGCTGGCCGGCGCGCCGGCCGCGCATCCCAACGGCGTCGCGGCCGCGAAATAACGCCCGGCGTCATGGCCACCAAACAGGCGAACTCCGCGGCGGGGGAAGCGCGCCCGTACGAACCCGCCGCGGGGACGGCGGTGCGGCGCGTGACGGCCGGCGCGATCCGCCGCCGCAAGGGCCACGCCATCTTCCCGATGATCACCGCCTACGACGCCGCGTTCGGCCGCTTCGCCGAAGAGGCCGGCATCGATTACATCCTGGTCGGCGACAGCTTGGGCAACGTCGTCCTCGGCTACGACGAGACCACGCCGGTCACGCTCGAGCAAATGCTCCATCACACGCAAGCGGTCGTGCGCGGAACCACGCGCGCGCACATCGTCGCCGACATGCCCTTCGGCTCGTACCAAGTCAGCGACGAGGACGCGCTGCGCAGCGCGATCCGCCTCATCAAAGAGGGCGGCGCGCAATCGGTCAAACTCGAAGGCGGCGTGCACGAAGCCGACCGCATCCGCGCGATCGCCGCGAGCGGCATCCCGGTCGTCGGACACATCGGCGTCAATCCGCAAACCGCGAGCTTGGGCCCCGGCTATAAAGTCCGGACCAACCGCGAGAAACTCTTCGCCGACGCGCGCGCCGTGCAGAACGCCGGCGCGTACGCGATCGTCCTGGAAGTCGTGGATCCCGGCATCGCGAGCGAGATCACCGCGATGCTTGCCATTCCTACCATCGGCATCGGCGCGGGCACCGATTGCGACTCGCAAGTGCTCGTGCTGCACGACGTGCTCGGCATGTATCCGCATTCGCCCAGCTTCGCCAAGCGCTTCGGCGAGATCGGACAAGCCGCCACCGAAGCCTTGCGCGCCTACGCAAGCGACGTCCGGGAAAAACGCTTCCCCGCGGGATGAACGACCCGGCGCGTACCGGCCGAACGAACGAACCGGCCTTCGACGCCGCTTTCCGCGCGCAACTTCACAGCCTCTTCGCCTGGCGCCGCGACGTGCGCCGCTTCCGCCCCGACCCGCTGGGCGAGGGCATCGTGGAGCGCCTCGTGCAAGCCGCCTCGCTCGCGCCCGCGGTCGGCCTGATTCAACCCTGGCGTTTCGTCACCGTGGACAGCTCGGTGCGTCGCGGCGCGATCATCGCCTCGTTCAAACGCATGGCGATCGACACGCTGGCCCGCAACGTCCGCACCGATCTCGGAACGGTGCTTCACCTCGAACTCGCCGCGCTGCGCGAAGCGCCCGTTCACCTGGCCGCGTTCTGCGATCTCTCCACGACCGAAGTTTCGCCCACGATGCTCGAAGTCGCAACCGCGATGGCCGTCAACACGCTCTGGCTCGACGCGCACGCCTACGGCATCGGCGTCGGCTGGATCTCCATGCTCGAACCCGACGCGCTCACGCAAGCGCTCGACGTCCCCAAAGACTGGCGTTACGTCGGCTACTTCTGCATCGGCTACCCCGCCGATGAGCCCACCGAAGTCCAACACGAATTCGAAACCCAAGAAGAAACCGCCGCTCAAATCCTCCGCCGCTAAAATCCGCCCCCCACCACATGCTAAAGGAGGATCGCTATGCCGACCGCGTTCGTCACGGAGATCGTCACTTCGCGCAAGGAACCCCTGAGCGCGCTCGTCGAGCGCGTCCACGCAGCGTTCCTCGCGGCCGGGGAAACGCCGGCCATACGCTTCGCATTCAGCGATCCGCAGATCGGAAAAGTGTCGAGCGTAGAGCGCGTTCTCAAACGCCACCCCGAGCTCGCGCGCTTCGCGACGGCGGCGCCCGCGCTGCCCGGTACCGAGTCGTTGATCGCAGCCGTCAAGCCCGCGACGCCGCCACGCACGCTGACCAATCTCCCCGGCTCTCCGGCCGCGGGCGAAGAGATCCCCATGGAAACGCTTATCGCCATCGCGAACGGCGTTCCGCGCTCGTTCCCGTTCCACCGCGTGGTGATTGCGTTCCGCAGCCCGGCGTTCGGCAAGGACGTCAGCGTTCGTCCCGGCATGTTCGGCACTCCCGGCATCTTCATCGGCGACTCGTGGTGGGTCAGCCATCGCGAGCGCTCGCTGACCGCCGTCGCAACGATTGACGACGATCCCGCGACGACGAAGCTCGCGCGCGGATCGGACGTGGCGTCAAGCATCATCGCCGCATGCGGAAAACTCAAGAAAACCCAACGCGTAGACGCACTCTACGCCGATATGGATCCGGCCGCCGCACAAGAAGCCGTCGCCGGAAAGACGCGGGTCGCAACCGCGGTCAAAGCGGTCCAGGCGGACTTCAAGAATCGCCTCGCTGAGGTTACGGCGCAGGCGAATCTTCCGCACGATCTTCCGCCCGCAACCCAGGCTCGAAGCGCGACGCCGCTCGGCGTGAATACCGGCCCCAAGAAGCCCGCAATCGTCCGGGCGTTCGCGCCACTCGGCTACGCCGTCACGTACGAATCCGGTACGTTCACCCTCTCGCGCCAACGCCCGCACGGCGTAAACGTAGAAGTCAGCATTGACGTCGGCACGTGGAGCCGCAAGCTCACCGCGATGCAGATCGTCCGCGGACCGTCCTTCAGCGCCGTGCTCTCGCTGCCCGTGACGCGGAATGCGCAGGACTTCGCAGCCTACCCGCTCGGCGATGCGGAACGCTGGCAGCAACTCGTCGAGAATCTAGCGGCCGCAGTCGCCGAGCTCGACCGCACGTTCGTCCCCGACGTAGAAGCCGCCGCCGCATCTGTCGAAGGATGAGGCCGACACATTGTCATCTTGACCCGCCACGCTNNCGGCATGAAGCGCTACCCGACACTCATCGCAACCGCGGCCCTCAGCCTCGGAAGTATCTTCCTCGTCTCGACTCCCGCCGCCGTCGCCGATCCCGCCGCAGCCGCTCCGTCGCCCGCAGCGTCGGCGCCGGCCGAAGATCCCGCGATCACCAAACTTGCGGCGTCGCTCCTCACCCAAGCGCAAACCGGCGCCATCGATCATTCGCTCTTCAACGCGAAAATGAACGCAGCGCTCACGCCCGCCATCGTTGCTACCTTGGCGCAGAAGCTCGGGCCGCTTGGAAAGCCGAAGAGCATCGTCTTCATCACGCAGGTGAACCAAGACGGATACCGGACGTACGCGTATCGCTTGGTGTGGGACGCCGTCTCGGTGGACCAGCTGATCGCTCTCGACGCGGACGGCAAAGTCGGCGGCTGGTTCTTCCGCCCATCCGCACAAGCACAGGCACCCGCCGCCGCGCCGTCTCCCGCCGCGTCCCCGTAAACGCGATGAAATACGTGCTATTCTACGAATCCGCTCCCGGCGTCCGCGAAAACGCCCCGCGGCACGCCGCCGCTCACATGGCGCGATGGGCGGAATTCCGCGCCAACGGAACGTTGCTGATGATCGGCCCGTTCGCGATTCCTGAGGAAGGCGCGCTGGCGATCTTCACGACGCGCGAAGCCGCGGAAGAGTTTGCCGCCGCTGATCCGTTCGTCCTCGAAGGCGTCGTCTCGAAGTGGTACGTCCGCGACTGGAACGAAGCGATCGCCTGATCTTACGCCCGCCTACGCGCCGCTCGGGCTTGTTCGTACCAATGCGGACCGTCCACGCCGAAGATCAGGAGCCACAGCGTCAGCGAGCCTTCGCCGGCAAGCCCGCCGATCATGAGGTATGGCACGAACAGCCGCTCTCCGAGCGGCGGATAGAGATAGGTCAGCCACCCCAAACCGGTCAAGGCGAGCAGCACGCTCAAAAATCGCGGGAGAAACGTGGACTTGAAGATCAGGTAGGCAAGCAGCAGGCAATAGCAGCCGAAAAACACCAGCTCGTTCACTCCGGGCCGGGGCAAGTGCAGGAAGCCGAGGATGCCGATCGCGCAGCCGGCGAGACTGAAAAGCGCCGCAAGTAACGAGAGCCGCGCGTTCACGGGCTTGAGCAGATCGTACAAGATCAAGGTCACGACGATATAGCACGCGTTTCCGGCCAAATTGGCGGCAAGCCCGACGCCACCGTTCGCAACGGTCGCACCGAGTATACCCGTGATGATGGACAACAGATAGAAAAGCCCGGCGATACGAGCCTTCATGACCGGCGAAACGTCGGCGTTTCGATTCATCATTCGTGCGGTTCAGCCGCGCGCTAGGAAGTCGCGAGCTCCCGCATTTGGTGGGCTGCCGGTGCGTTGGGATATTCACCCGTGAGGCAGCCCAGGCACATGTCGCCGGCTTTGCGTCCGGTCGCCTCGACCAAACCTGCCAGACTCAAATACCCCAGCGAATCCGCGCCGGTCTTTTTGCGAATCTCCTCGGTCGTGTAATTCGCGGCGATGAGCTCGTCGTACGTCGCCATGTCCACGCCGAGGTAGCACGGATGCTTGATCGGTGGCGAGGTGATGCGCAAATGCACTTCCCGGGCGCCCGCTTCGCGCAACAACTCGACGATGCGCGGCGTGGTCGTCCCGCGCACGATCGAATCGTCCACGACGACCACGCGCCGTCCCCGCAAGTTCTCGAACAGCGGATTGAACTTCAGCCGAACCGACCGCGCTCGCATCGCCTGATCCGGGCTGATGAACGTCCGTCCGATGTAGCGATTCTTGATCAACCCTTCGATGTACGGCAAGCCGCTCTCGTCGGCATAGCCGATGCCGCCGGGGATCGCCGAGTCCGGCACCGCCATCACGACGTCCGCGTCGGTGGGATGCTCGCGCGCGAGCGCCTGACCCATCGCGTGCCGCGCCTGATAGATGGAGCGCCCGTTGAGTAGTGAATCGGGACGCGCGAAATAAATGTACTCAAACATGCAAAGCGCCGGCTTCGCATTGAGGACCGGCGACTTGAACGACTGCAGGCCGTCGGCGTTCACGCGTACGATCTCGCCTGCCTCGAGTTCGCGCACGTAATCCGCGCCGATCGTCGAGAGCGCACACGATTCGGAAACGACCGCGTATCCGCCCTCCTTGAATTTACCCAAACACAGCGGCCGTACGCCCCACGGATCGCGGAAGGCGTAGAGTTCGTCGTCGGTGCACAGCACGACCGAGTAGGCGCCGCGCGCCAGTTCGAGCACGCGCGTGATTCGCGCGACCATGTCGCCCTCGCCCTCGACCAGCAGCTTGGCCATCACTTCCGAGTCGGTGCTCGCCTGCAGAATCGTGCTCGGCGAAAGCATCTCGCGCAGCTCGTCGGTGTTGGTCAGGTTCCCGTTGTGCGCAAAAGCAAAATCCCCGACGTCGGAACGTTCGAGGAGTGGCTGGGCGTTAACGACGATCGAGGATCCGGTGGTCGAGTAGCGCGTGTGCCCGACCGCGACGTAGCCGGCCAGATCGCTGAGGATATCCTCGTCGAAGACCGCACCGATCAGGCCCATCTCCTTGTGCGAGCGGATCGTCCCGCCGTCGGCTGCGGCGATGCCCGCGGACTCCTGGCCACGGTGCTGCAAGGCGTAGAGCGCGAAATACGACAGTCGTGCCGCATCCCGTCCCGGCGCATAAATCCCCGAAATCCCGCACATCTTCCCTTACTCTAACATCTCCACGCCATCCAAGGGTGCGCCATTGTCATCCTGAGCCCGTCGAAGGACCCTCAGCGGCGCCGCCCGCCGAAGATCTGGAGCAGGGCCAGGAAGATATTGATGGCGTCCAAGTAGATGCTGATGGCCATCATCACGGGGGAAAGGCCGTCCCCGCCGGCCCGGATCCGGGCGAAATCGATCAGGACGTACCCGGTGAAAATGACCAGGGTCAGCCAGGAATAGACGTCCGGATGCACCCAGCGCGTAAAGATCGAGACGATCCCCAGCAGCACTAGGCCGATCAGCGCGATGTTCAGGATCCCCTGGAAACGCCGCAAGTCCAGGCCGGTGGCGTAGACGATCGCCGCCAGGGCGAACATCCCCAGCCCGGTGGTCAGGGCGGCGTTGTAGATGATCTCCGGGCCGAAGTTCTGGACGTAGTTGCCGATCGTCGGCGCCAGACCCAACCCCTGACAGAAGGCAAACGCGTAGAACAGGATCAGAGAGAGCGTCGGGTTCTTCTGCGTGAAGTTGATCGCGATGAGGAGCCCCAGGCCGATCAGCATGAAGATCAGTCCGGCGCCGAAGCTCAGCGTGTTCTGGAAAAGATAGACCGCCAGCGCCGTGATGCACAGCCCGACCGCCGTGATGCCCAGAACCTGCGAGAGAAGCGACTGAACCGGCAGCGCGGGCGCCGCCGCTCCGGACGAGCCTCCCGGCTGCTGGGGAAATTGCAAACCCATGGGGCCTAAACTACCTCCGTTGCCGGGCCGAGTTACACGCCGCCCGCCCTACCCCTTTCGTCGTATGGGTAGCCGAACGCGGTGTCGGGAAAGCTCCACCTATGAAGCAAGCCACGCCCATTGACGAAACCGTCGAAGCCCTCGCGCAGGTCCACGCCGATCGCCTGAGCTCCCTCAGCGTCCATCAAGTCGGAATCGAGCGCGTCATTGACCGCATCGGCCGCCCGTGGTTCGCCTACGCCGTCGTCGCCTTCGTCGCCCTGTGGATCGGCGCGTCGACGCTCATGTCCGCCGATGGAATGCACGCCTTCGATCACCCCGAATACCCGTGGCTGCAGCTCGCGATCGCCGTCGCCTCGCTGCTCATGACCGCCCTGATTCTGATCTCATCCAACCGGCAGGGCGATATGGACCAACGGCGCGCCGAAGTCACGCTGCAGTTCGCGCTCGTGATCGAGCAAAAGGTGTCCAAGCTCATCGAAATGCTCGACGCGCAGAACCCCGACACCGAGAAGAACGAAAGCGATGTGGATCACGTCCAAGAGATGGCCGTGCCCACCGACGTGCGCGACGCGGTCGAGCAATTGGAAACGGCCCAAGCCGACGCGCTCAAGGAGCGAGGCCTCCCGCCGCTCTAACTTGCGACGGCCTTCGCGATGTCCGTCCGGAANNTCGCCGAGCGCCGTCACGGTCAGCACGCGCCCGCCGCCCGCGTCCACCGCCCCGCCATCGAGTTTGGTCGCGCCCCAAAACGCCTGGCAACCCTCGCCCAGCGACACGTCCGCGCTCAGTCCATGCAGCGGCGTGCTCGAGCGCGGATAATCCGTCGTCGCAAGCACCACGCCGACGCACGCCTGCGGCGAAAGCGCCGCCAGGCTCAAGTCCATCGCGCCCTCCGCCGTGGACGCCAACAATTCGGCAAAGTCGCCGGTAACGCGCGGCATCAGTACTTGCGTCTCGGGGTCGCCGAACCGCACGTTGAACTCGATCACCTTCGGGCCGTCGGCGGTCATCATCAAGCCGCAATACAGCACGCCGACGTAGCTCTCGTTTTCGGCCAGCAATCCGCGCAGCGTGGGCGCGAGTATCCGCTCGCGCACCTCGTCGAACAGACCCGGCGAAAAGGCCGCCGGCGGCGAATACGCGCCCATGCCGCCGGTATTGGGCCCGACGTCGCCGTCGCCCGCGCGCTTGTAATCGCACGCCGCCGCGATCGGCACCATCGCGCGTCCGTCGCAGAGCGCGAAGACGCTGACCTCGCGCCCCTCCAGTCGCTCCTCGAGCAGCACGTCGCTCCCCCCGCCGGGAATCGCGTTGCCTGAATACCACGCCGTCAGAACGTCGAGCGCTTCGCTCGCCGACCCGGTGACGACCACGCCTTTGCCGGCGGCCAGCCCGTCCGCTTTGACGACCACGCCGCCGGCTTTCCAATGCTCGAGCGCGTGACGCGCGCCGTCGAGCGAATGC
>PMFP01000076.1:17550-37252 GCA_003155175.1 Vulcanimicrobiota bacterium | reverse complement strand
CCTCGGGCGCGTTGTCGATCTCGTCGACGTTGCGAGCCTGAGCGAGACCTTCGGTCGATAGACAGTGCGTGATCGCCGCGGTCAGCGTGGTCTTGCCGTGGTCAACGTGTCCGGTCGTTCCGATGTTGACGTGCGGCTTATTGCGCTCGAATTTTGCCTTAGCCATTTTAGTCGTTTTCCTCGTTGTTGGTTCCGCTGGTCTCAGCGGCTTCGTAAGCAGTGGGTCTAGTAACTTCCTCTAGTTTAGGCCGCTGAGGTCTTTTTGCCGGCGGCTTTGGCGATGATCTCTTCTTCCACGGACTTGGGCGCTTTCTCGTAGTGCGAAAACTCCATCGTGTACGTCGCGCGGCCTTGCGTTGCCGAACGCATGTCGGTGGCATACCCGAACATTTCCGAAAGCGGAACGTTCGCGGTAATGACCTGCGCGCCGCCTGGGGCTTCTTCGGTCGCTTGAATCATGCCCCGGCGCCGGTTGAGATCGCCGGTGATCGCGCCCATGTAGTCCTTGGGCGTGGTCACTTCGACTTTCATAATCGGCTCGAGCAGAATCGGTCCGGCCGCGCGATTGGCTTCTTTCCAGCCCATGGACGCCGCGATCTTGAACGCCATTTCGGACGAGTCCACGTCGTGGTACGAACCGTCGAACGCCTTCACTTTGAAATCGAGCACGGGGTAACCGGCCAGAACGCCGCTCTGCGCGGATTCTTCGATGCCCTGCTGGACCGCTTTCGCGTATTCCTTGGGCACGGCGCCGCCGACGATCTTCCACTCGAAGACGAAGCCCGAGCCCGGTTCGCCCGGTTCGACTTCGAGCCATACGTCGCCGTACTGGCCTTTGCCGCCGGACTGCCGGACGTGCTTGCCCTGCTTTTGGACTTTCTTCGTGATCGCTTCTTTATAAGCGACCTGCGGCTTGCCGACGTTAGCCTCGACTTTGAATTCGCGGCGAAGGCGGTCCAGGATGATCTCCAAATGCAGTTCGCCCATGCCCGCGATGATCGTCTGCAGCGTCTCTTCGTCGGTGCGCATGCGGAACGTGGGGTCTTCTTGCGCGAGACGCGCGAGCCCCTTGCCGAGCTGGTCTTGGTCCGCTTTCGACTTCGGTTCGATCGCCTGGTAGATCACCGGTTCGGGGAACGTGATCGACTCGAGCGTGATCGGCGTCTTCTCGTCGCACAGGGTATCGCCGGTCCGCGTGTCGGTGAGACCGACGGCCGCTGCGATGTCGCCCGCGCCGATGGAGTCGATGTCTTCACGATGATTCGCGTGCATGCGAAGGATGCGGCCGATCCGCTCCTTGCGGCCGGTGCGCGAGTTCAGCACGTAGCTGCCCTTGTTGAGCACGCCCGAATAGACGCGGAAATACGTGAGGTTTCCGTACGGGTCGGTCGCGATTTTAAACGCGAGCGCGCAAAACGGCTCCGCGTCGTCGGCCTTGCGGACGAGTTCCTCGCCGGTCTTCGGATCCACGCCGACGATCGGTTTGGCCTCCAGCGGCGAGGGCAGGTAGTCGACGATCGCGTCGAGCAGCGGCTGGACGCCTTTGTTCTTGAAGGCCGAGCCGCACAGCATCGGCAGCACGGTACCCGCAATGGTCGCCTTGCGGAGGGCGGCCTTCATCCGGTCGACCGGGAGTTCTTTACCGTCGAAGAACAGCTCGAGAAGCTCGTCGTCCTGCTCGGCGATCGCCTCGACGAGCTCCTGACGCCACTTGAGCGCGACCTCGCGCAGCTCCCCGGCGACGTCCTGTTCCTCGTCCATCGTCGATCCGAGGTCGTCGGTGTAGACGATTTTCTTCATCGTAAAGAGGTCGACGACGCCTTCGAAGTTGTCTTCCGCGCCGATCGGGACTTGAACGGGGACGGCGCGCGCGCCGAGGCGCTCGCGAACCTTGTCGACGACGTTGAAGAAGTCCGCACCCATGCGATCCATCTTGTTGACGAAGATAATGCGCGGCACGCGGTACTTGTTCGCCTGGCGCCACACGGTCTCGGACTGTGGCTGGACGGCGGCAACGGAATCGAAGAGCGCGACCAGACCGTCGAGGACGCGCAGCGAGCGTTCGACCTCGACCGTGAAGTCAACGTGCCCAGGCGTATCGATGATGTTGACTCGCGTGTCGCGCCACGTGCAGGCCGTCGCGGCAGAGGTAATGGTGATGCCGCGCTCCTGCTCTTGGACCATCCAGTCCATCGTCGCGGCGCCGTCGTGAACCTCGCCGATCTTGTGGACGCGGCCCGTGTAGTACAGGATGCGCTCGGTGCACGTCGTCTTACCGGCATCGATATGTGCGGCGATGCCGATGTTGCGCGTTCGTTCGAGCGGATATTCCCTAGCCATAGTCTTACGTAGAACCTGTTACCAGCGGTAGTGAGCGAAGGCTTTGTTGGCCTCGGCCATCTTATGAGTGTCTTCGCGCTTCTTGATCGTCGCGCCGGTATTGTTGGACGCGTCCAACAGCTCGCCGGCGAGCTTCTCTTCCATCGATCGGCCACCGCGCGAACGCGCGTAGCTGATCAGCCAGCGCATGGCCATCGCCTGACGGCGATCCGGGCGCACTTCCATCGGAACCTGATAGGTGGCACCGCCGACGCGGCGCGGCCGCACTTCGACCAGCGGCATCGAGTTGGAGAGCGCCTGCGAAAAAATGTCCATCGGATCCCGCCCGGTCTTCTCCGCGACGATGTCGAGAGCGCCGTAAATCACCCGTTCGGCCGTCGACTTCTTACCGCAGACCATCACCTTGTTGATGAAACGGGCCAGAACTTTCGAGTTGAACTTCGGATCGGGCAGTATCTGCCGCTTGGGAGCCGGACCTTTGCGTGGCATGAGGTTTGCTTACGTTTCCTTTACTTCTTTTTGTCGCGCTTGGCGCCGTACTTCGAACGCCCTTGCTTGCGGTTGGCCGTTCCGGCCGTATCGAGGGTGCCGCGGATGATGTGATAGCGGACCCCGGGAAGATCCTTGACGCGGCCGCCGCGCACCAGCACCACCGAGTGCTCCTGAAGGTTGTGGCCGATGCCGGGAATGTAGGCCGTCACTTCCTCACCGTTTGTGAGGCGAACGCGCGCCACTTTCCGGAGCGCCGAGTTCGGCTTCTTCGGCGTCACGGTCTTGACTTGCGTGCACACGCCGCGCCGCTGCGGGTTGCCCGGGACCTCAAACGTCCGCGTCGGCAGGTCGGGATGACCCGGCTTGGGACCCGTGAGGATCACGCGGAACGCGCGGGTCTTGACCTTCTGCTCGGTCTTTTCCCGGCCACGGCGAACCAGCTGATTGATAGTGGGCAAAACGAACTCCCCGGCGACGTACGGACACACACACAAAGTTGGCCGCACCTGCGGGTGGGCCTGAACCTCGGCAGTATATCAGGAGGGGGTTGCCCCGTCAACGCCGTTAGGAGGGGCGGAAATCCCGGCCGGACCCGAATCCGGCGCCGGCGCGGCGGCCGCTTACCTTATAAAGCGTGCTCCGCGGGGTTTACGGCGGGAAAGAGGCGCCGGCCTCCGTCAGATCCCGGCAAGGCCTCCGGCGGCGCGGAGTCCAACAGAGGGCACTCGGCATGAGCGACGGACCAATGCGAGCTGCCCCGCGGTGGATGGCACAGACGAAACGCGCGATCTTCCACGCTGGGAACGGCTCACGATGAGCTTTCTGCAGACGGTGCGCGGCGTCTCGGGGGATCGGGCTCCCATTTGGATCATGCGCCAGGCCGGACGCTATCTCCCCGAGTATCTCGCGATTAAAGAGCGCTCGTCTTTCCTGGAGATGACGCGCACGCCCGAGATCGCCGCGGAGATCACGCTGCAACCGTTGCGCCGTTTTCCGCTCGACGCGGCCATCATCTTCAGCGACATCATGACGCCGCTCGAGGCGCTCGGCGTCGAGATCCAATTCAACCCTGGTCCGTCGATCGTGCACCCGCTGCGGTCGCGCGAAGCCGTCGAACGATTGACGTTGCGCGAGCCGATCGCTCCCTACGTTGGCGACGCCTTGCGCATCGTTCGCGCCGAGCTGGCGCCGGAGATCGCGCTCATCGGATTCGGCGGCGCACCGCTCACGCTCGCTGCGTACCTCGTGGAAGGATCGGGGAGCAAAGAATACGAGCACTTCCGCCAGTTTCTGCGCGCGCAGCCGGCCGCGATGCACGAGCTGCTCGACCGGCTCACCGAGTTGACGATCCGGTACCTTCGCATGCAAGTCGAGGCGGGCGCGCAAGCGATTCAACTGTTCGACAGCTGGGCCGGCCTTCACGACGAACGTACCTATCGCGAGTTCGGCTTGCCGTACTACAAGCGCATCATGGACGCGCTGGCCGAAACCGGCGCCGCCCGGATCTTCTTCGCGCTCGGCGCGTCGCATCTGCTCGATGCGATCGCCGAGATCCCGTGCGAAGCCGTCGGCGTGGATTGGCGAACCGGCCTGGCAGGCGCGCGCGCTAAACTGCCGGGACGAACGCTCCAAGGCAACATGGACCCCGCGTTTCTCTATGCGGATCGAGCGACGATCGCCGCCGAGGCCCGCCGCATCTTGAGCGACGGCCTGGGCGGCGCGCACGTGTTCAACCTCGGGCACGGCATCTGGCCGACGACGCCGATCGACGCCGTCGCGCATCTGATCGAGACCGTCCACGCGTTTAAGAGAGCGTGAACGACATCGAATCACAAACCAAAGACGAGGCGGCCCGGCTCGTCACGGAGCTGCAGGAGCGCATCTGCCATCGTGCGAGCGCCGTCGAGCGGTCGGTCGCGGCGGCCGGCGGCCCGGACGCTGCGTCGTTTGCAATCGACGCGTGGAAGAACGAGGGTGCGACCAACTCCATCGGCGGCTATGGATCCACCCGCGTGATCGCGGGAGGCTCCGCGTTCGAAAAAGGCGGCGTCAACACGTCGATCGTTACCGGGCGCAGCCTGCCGCCTAGCGTCGTCGCGCAACGCCCAGAGCTCGCCGGACACGGATTCTTCGCGGCGGGCGTGAGCGTCGTGCTCCACCCGGGCAATCCTAACGCTCCGACGGCGCACTGCAACTATCGCTACTTCGAGGCGCAAGCGCCCGACGGTTCGCGCAGCGCGTGGTGGTTCGGCGGGGGCGCCGACCTAACGCCGTTTTATCCCGTACTCGAAGACGTCCGCCACTTTCACGGTACGCTGCGCGATGCGTGCGACCGGCACGACCCGCGCTTCTATCCGGCCTTCAAAGCTTGGTGCGACCGCTATTTTTTCCTGAAGCACCGCGGCGAGACGCGCGGCGTCGGAGGCATCTTCTACGACTACCTCGACGCCGGCGGCTTCGGCGAGTCCGGGGAACGGGTGCGTTTCGAAGAAGAAAAATCGGCATCCGCAATGCTGGCGTTCATGCGCGACGCCGGCGAGGCGTTCGTCGACGCGTACTTCCCGATCGTCGAGCGCCGGGCGCGCGAGCCGTTCGGCGAGCCCGAACGCTCGTTCCAACTCCTGCGCCGCGGCCGCTACGTCGAGTTCAACCTGATCTACGATCGTGGCACGCACTTCGGGCTGCAGAGCGGCGGACGGACCGAATCGATTTTGATGTCGCTCCCCCCGCTGGTGCGCTGGACGTACGACGCGCGCCCCGAACCGGGCAGCCGCGAGGCCGCACTGCAAGCCTACCTCACTCCCCACGACTGGTTTAAGGACGACCCATTCGCACCGTGAACAACATCGCCGTTCTGCTCGTCAATCTTGGATCGCCCGCTTCGACGGACCCCGCCGACGTGAAGCGGTATCTCGAACAGTTTCTGATGGACCCCGACGTCCTGGACTTTCCGGCGCCGCTGCGAGCGCTGATCGTTAAGGGCTTCATTCTTCCGACGCGCCCGGCTAAGTCGTCGGAAGCCTACAAGAAGATATGGACCGACGAAGGGTCGCCGCTGATCACGATTTCGGAGCGGATCCGCGCCGCGCTCGAATCCTACGCGGGCGTTCCGGTCGGGCTGGCGATGCGCTACGGCGATCCGTCGATCGCATCTGCCGTTGACGGACTGCTCGCTCGCGCCGGGGACGTCGACGAGGTCGTCGTGGTTCCGCTGTATCCGCAGTACGCGATGGCGACCACCAAGACCGTCGAAGNNTCCGATCCGGGCTATCTCGACGCGGTGGCGGCGGTCGCGCGCCGCGACTATCCCGAAGACGCGCAGTATCTGCTCTTTAGCTATCACGGCGTTCCGCTGCGGCAGCTGCGCAAGGTCGATCCGACGCACGGGCACTGCCTCGCTTCGCCCGACTGTTGCAGCACCGCCTCGCCGGCGCACGCTACGTGCTATCGCCACCAGGCCTTCGAGACGACGCAAGGCGTGGCGCAACGCTTGAATCTGCGCGAGGGCACGTACGGATCCGGATTTCAATCGCGCCTTGGCCCCGGTTGGCTCAGACCCTTCACCGACGAACTGATTCCGGCGTTCCCAGCCCAGGGCATCACCCGGCTCGCCGTCATCTGTCCTTCGTTCGTGGCGGACTGCCTCGAGACGCTCGAGGAGATCGCGATGGACGCGCGCGAGGAATTCCTCGAAGCAGGCGGCGAGTCGTTCACCTACCTGCCGTGCCTGAACGACGATCCGCTTTGGATCGCGGCGCTCGCGAACCTCTGCAGCATTCCGGACGCCGCGGCCCACGCGTGAACGCGTCCGGCGGCCAGACGGCGTCGAAGCGCGTTGCGGTCGTCGGCGCGGGTATCGCGGGCCTTTCGATGGCGCTTCGCCTCAGCGCGGATCACGACGTCGCCGTCTTCGAACGCGAGTCGACGCCGGGTGGGAAAATTCACTCGGAGCATCTCGGCGGCTTTCTCTTCGATTGGGGGCCGAACGGCTTTCTTTCGAGCGCCGCCGAGCTGCGCGACGTGGTTCGCGAGGCAGGTTGCGAATCGGAACTTGCGCAAGCCGCTCCGGCCGCTTCGAAGCGCTACATCTATTGGGGCGGGAAACTGCACGCGCTGCCGTCGGCTCTGCCCGGCGCGCTCTCCATGTCGCTGCTCTCCGTCTCGGGAAAGCTGCGCGCCGCGCGCGAGCCGTTCGTGCGCGCGCGACCGGACGCGCGCGACGGAGACGAAAGCGTGCACGCCTTCTTCGAGCGGCGCTTCGGCCGTGAGGTGGCCGATCGCGTGGTCGCGCCGGCGCTGCTGGGAATCACGGGCGGCGACGCGTCGGCAACGAGCGTCGCGTCACTTTTTCCGCGCCTGCTCGAGATGGAGCGCGAACACGGGTCGGTGATCCGCGCGATGATGCGCGGGCGCCGCACGCCCGGACGCCTCAGCAGTTTCGGAGCCGGTGGCATGCAGCACCTGACCGACGCCGTCGCCGCCAAACTCGGCAACCGCTTGCGCCTCGGATGCGCCGTCGAACGCGTCGAGCCCGGCGAATCGGGATGGCGAATCGTGCATGCGGGCGGCGAATTCCACGCCGATGCCGTATCGATCGCCACGCCGTCCGACGCCGCGGCGGCAATCCTCGAGACCAGCGATGCCGAGCTCGCAGAGCTCCTGCGGGGCATCGCGTACGCGCCGATGCGCGTTGCCGGCGTCGCCTTCCGGTCGCAAGACGTACCCGTTCCTCTCGACGGATTCGGCTTTTTGGCCGCGCGCGGCCAAGGCGTCCGGATTTTGGGCGCGCTCTTCACCTCGACCATCTATCCCAGTCAGGCGCCGCCGGACACCGCGTATCTCCGCGTCTTCTTGGGGGGAGCGACGGACCGCGGTGCGGTTGGGCTGGACGCCGCGAGCGCGCGCGGCATCGTCCTGGCGGATCTTGCCAAGACGCTCGGCATCACGGCCGAGCCCGTCGCCTACCACGAAGCGGTCTGGCCGCACGCGATTCCGCAGTACGCGCTGGACCACCGCGCGCGGCTGGCAAGGATCGACGAGCGCGTCGCGGCGCACCGCGGGTTGACGCTCGCGGGGAACGCCTATCGCGGACTCGGGTTGAGCGACAACGTGCGCGACTCCCTTGCCGTCGCGACCCGCATCGCCTAGAGGCCGTCCTTGGAGGCGTCGGGATCTTCCGGCGCAACGCCCGGTTCCGGGAAGACCCGACGCAATTGGTGCTGGTAGGTTCGGAGATCGAAGCGGATCAGTTCCGCCTCGACGATGGCGCGGATCCAACGCTCGAGCCGGCCGTGCGCCGCATACCAGGCGGTCACGAACGGAACCATCACGACGTGAATGCCGACGAAAGATCCGACGTACCACGCAACGCCGACCCACCACGCGCCGCCAAAGGCCATCCGGACCGCGGCCGCCAGCCCGATCGCCGTCGCAAAGGAATGCATCGCGACTCGCCGTCGAGCGCCCTTCGGAGCGAATACCGTGAATATGCTTCGTTCGACGTTAGCCAGCATCAACGCTCACCGGCCGCGCGCATCTTCACCCGTTCTAGAACCAGAACGCGTTGACGACCGCCGAGAGCGGAAGCGCGATCAAGACGGCGAGTGCGGCGATCAGCGGCGCAGCCGGAAGCGCAAAGGACTCCGGATTGCGTCCGAGCGCTACCGAAATGACGCGGGGGCCGAGGAACGCGAGCAACGCGACGGTCGTGAGAAAGAAAGCCGCGTGGCAAAAGCCCAGCGGCCCGTGGGGAATGTAGCGACACAGGGCATTCGTAAACATCATGCTCATGCAGAGAATGCCGAAGCATAACTGCAACGTCTGTCGAGGATCAGTAGCCTTTGGAAAAATCCATTTCCGCGTACGCGGCAGGTACCACCACAGGATCGGGAAGGCGAGCGCGAAGCACGATCCGGCGAGCAGCGTTCCGAAGACGACCGCGAACGTCCGGTCGCCTTCGAGCCACCAGAAATATCGCATGTCCAGGCCGTACATCTCATATCCGTGCAACGCGCCGCACCCGTCCTACAGACCCGCTCACGCGGAGAGCGCCCGGACCTTCGCCTCGACCGAGCGTCCGACCGACGCGCGCTGCGAAACCGATGCGATCGACTCGGGAGCGCCGAACCGCAGCGCGATCGATTCCGGCTTGTCCGGCGGACCGGCGTACGAAAATCCGGCCGGGACGAGCGGAACGGGACGGCCGCCCCGGCCGGCCCGTACGGCGATGGAAAGATACCCGGGCGCGAACGGGCGCACCGCATCGCTGCCGGCCGTTCCGGCCGGATCGATTTCCGGATAGCCCTCGGGAAACATGGCGAGGACGCCGCCGCGGCGCAGCACGTCCACGGATTGCGTCAGCGCCGCGCGCGCGTACCGGCGCCGTTCGCTCGTTCGGTAACCGTCACCCCACGGGTTCCCTTCCGTCTCGTCGCGCAGCACGACGGGCCAGCCCGCGATCGCGCACAGGGCTTCCATATATGCACGTTGCCCCTGGTCCTTGACCCAATCCAGCCCCACGATCATGCGCACCGGGCGCCGGATCGCCAAAACCAGCGCGGCGCCGTCGTAGAGGTGGTGATGATGGCGGCAGACCAGGAGCGCCGGGCCCGACGCGGGCACGTTCTCCACGCCGTCGACGCGAACGCGGATCTTCCCCAGGACCGCGCGCGCGACCGCGCGCATGCCGGGAGCGACGAAGACACTGGTGTCAGGCGGCATCGGCTGCCGCTCGCTGTTGCGGGCGCAGCGCGAGTGCGGCGGGCGCGAGACTGAGGAAGATCGCTGCGATCGCGGGCGTCCAAAGGCCGGCCGAGATCGCCAGGATCATCGACCACACGATGTTGACCGCGTACACGGCAAACGGGAACGTCAGATCGAGTTCTTGCGGCTCGAGGTCCTCGCGCCACGCCAGGCGAGAAAGACCGATGAACGCGACGCCGGTCGCGTACCACCCCACGAGGTTGCGAAGCGGCATTCCGAAATAGGCTCCGTGCTCGTGCCACTCCCAGAACTTTATTTGCGGCAGCGCCGCCATCGCGGGGTCGAGTACGAGATCCCACGCCATCAGCAACCACGCTCCGAGGAAAACGCAGATCGCACCGCGTCCCGGGCGCCCGGCGGGCACGATTCCCAGCGCGAGCACGTAGGCCGCGAATCCCATGTAGAACCAAGACAGCGGAACGCCGTAGGGGACCCGCCCGGCGATCTTCCAGCCGAGCAGCGTCAGGTATTCGTAACCGCCGAACGGCCAGCCGGTCTTGGTCCCGGTGAGTTCCGCGGCCGCAGAAACGGCGCACGAGATTGCCGCGAAGATCAGCGTCCTACGCCAGCCTAGAGCCGACGCGCCCCACACCAGCATCGCGAGCGCACCGGTAACCATGCCGAGCGAGCCGGCACGCGGCAGCGCCCAGGCAAAGAAGGCGATGTCGCTCGGGTTGGTCCACGTTTCGGCCCGCGGGATCGCGAAGACGATGCCGAATACGCCCAGCGCGAGCGCGACGACGTGAAGCCAGAAGCACGCAACGGCCAGACGCTTCATCGAGCCTCCATCGGAACGAGCGCGCGTCCGCGCCACGTGTGACGCCGGCGCAGCGCGCTGGCAAACAACAAGATCGCGACCGGCAGGTCGGCCAGCGGCGACAGCCAGTACGTCGCCGGCGGGGCGTCGTACGCCCGGCGCGTTCCGATCAACGTCGCGACGCGCATGAGGACGAGAGCGCCTTGCACGGCCAGCGCCGCGCGGTCGAGGGAGTTGGGCGTCCCCCACAGGAGCAGCGCCGCCGCGATCCACGGCGGGAGCGCTTGCACGAGGAGCACTTCGAGCAAGCCAACCCAACCGGCCACGCCGGAATAGCGGTCGAGCATCGTCAGCGAACGCGGCCAATTCAACGTCTCGCGCCAGTTTTCGTACATCGCCGTCTTCACAAGATCCGTCGATTCGTAAAACCCGACCGGGGTTCCGCTTGCTGCCAGAACGCGGGCGATCGTGACGTCCTCGCAGCGCGAATCGCGCGCCTTGTCGATGGCACCGGTTCGGACGAGCAATTCGCGCGACGCGACGAAGCATTGCCCGTTGGCTTGCACGCGGTCGACCGACGTGGCCGCGCAACCGGGAATGCCGAACCGGTACACGAGGGTCGTGAGCATCGACGGATGCAGGAGCCCAGCCGCGGCGTCCGGCACGTGTTGGTGCGCGGCGACGCTGAACGCGCTCATTCCGGTCTTTCGCGCGTGCGCGACCAACGCGGACACGAGACCCGGATTCGCTCGTACGTCGGCGTCGACGGTTACGATCAGGGTGCTGGTGGCATCGCTGGCCCGCAGCCCCGACTCCAGGTTCCATGCTTTGCCGTTCCATCCGGCCGGAACCGGCGCCGCTTCGATGAGCCGGATGCGGTCGTCGCACGATGCGGCAGCACGGACCAGCGCGCACGTCGCATCGTGCGATCCGCCGTCGACGACGAGAATCTCGCGAACGTCCTCTCCCTGCGCGCGCAGGGCGTCGAGACACGGCCCAAGCCGGCACTCTTCGTCCAGGACAGGAACCAGGATCGTCACCGAACGCGAGCTGCCGTCCTGCGTGCAGGACCCGATCGAGATGCCGCGTGCCGTCGCCAACATGCGAGCGGCGACGCGCGCCGCAAGCAAAACTTGTACGGCCAAGAGCGTCCACACAAGGAAGGACATGGCCCAAGATTCCGCGCGCCGATGCGCAAGCCTTTCGACCGATTTCGTTGAAGCAAGCCGTGTGGAACAGATAGACGACGCATCCAACGAAACGCTGATCCTCGGGGGAGGGCCGGCCGGACTTGCAGCCGCAAAGTATCTTGCCGACGCCGGCCATCCCGCCAGGATTCTGGAGAAACGCAACATCCTTGGGGGAAAGCTCTCGTCCTGGCGAGATCGCGACGGCGATTGGCTCGAAAGCGGCCTGCACGCGTTTTTCGGCGGATATACCGAACTTCACGCGCTACTGGCCGACGTCGGAATCTCCGATCACATCCTGTGGCAACCGCACACGCTGACGTGGGCGCTTCCGCCGAACTTCAGTCCGCGCTGGAACGGGGGGACGGTCTTCGAAGAATTTCACTTCGTCGATATGCCGGCACCGCTCAACGGCGTCGGCGCGGTGCTCTCGTCGCGTTACATTTTCAACACCATCGAAAAGATGCTGTTCGCCACCGGAACGTTGCCCGTTCTCTTCCGCAATCACGGATACGCCGAACACCAGGACGACCTGACGTACGCGCAGTGGCATCGCAAACGCGGCATGACCGAGCACATGCTGCAAACGTTCTTCGCGCCGATGGCGCTCGCGCTAAACTTCACGTCGGTCGACAACATCTCGGCCGAAGCGCTGCTGCGCGTCATGGCGTATTTTGCATCGAGTAAGGAGGCCAGCCGCGCCGGTTTTCTCGACGGGCCGCCATCGGAGCGCTTGATCGAGCCGATCGCAGACCATCTGCGCGGACGGGGCGTGACCATCGAAACGGGCGCCGCCGCGGCCGAACTGCTCTTCTCGGACGATCGCTGCGTGGGCGTGCGCACGCGCGACGGCCGGACGTTCCACGGACGCAGCGTGATTCTCGCCGCGCCGGTTCACGACGTCGCCAAACTGCTGCCGCCCGACATGTTGCGCGACCCGCTCGTCGCCGGCGTCGCAAAGCTCGAGTCGAGCCCGGTCATCAACGGCCATTTCTGGTTCGACCGGAAAGTCTCGCACTTTACCAACCTGATGTTCAGCCCGGGTACGCTCCTGCCGGTTCACGCCGACCTCGGCCAAGCCTCGGACGGATACGGCTGGTCGAAGGGATCGTTCATCGAGGTCTGCATCGCGCCGGCCGACGACCTGATCGGACAGGATGACGACACCGTCATCGAGCGCGTGCTGACCGACATGGGAAAGATATATCCCGACGCGACGCGCGAGCATCTGGTCAAAGCACGCCTGGTCCGCATCCCAAAGAGCGTCTACCGCGCAAAGCCCGGTGCCGAGCGCCTGCGCCCCGGATTCCGGACGCCGGTGCGCAACCTCTTCCTCTCCGGCTGTTACACGAACCACCGCTTTCCGGCGAGCATCGAGGGCGCGGTCCGAAGCGCGCGTTACGCGGTCGAAGCGGTTCTCGCGCAGGGAGACTAGCCGGCGCGTTCGGCGATGAAGCGCTCGAGCCGCTGTGCGAACGCCAGCGGCTCTTCTTCGTGCGGCAAGAGACGCGATATCGGAAACGTCGCCAGCTCGGCGTCGGCCGCGCGCTCGACGTAAGCCGGCGCGTTCTCGATCGGCGACACGGTGCCGGCGCACTCGCCCCACGCGATGAGGATCGGCGCGTCCACGCGCGGGAGATCCTCGCCGATGCCGCAGTTCAACGCCCCTCCGACGAAATGCGCCGGCACGAAACGCGATCCCGGCTGATGGGTGGCATCCCAATAGTAGTCGATGATCTCCGGCGTAGCCGAAGCCGGATCCGCATAGGCCTGGTTGCGCAAAAACCAGCCGAGCGACGGACGCGACGCCAGTCCGTTGAACAGCCACTCGCCCACGACCGGCGATCGGAACAACTTGGTAATCGCAACGCCCGGAGGCTTGGCCGGCTCGTCGAGCACGCCGTCCAGCCCGGTCGGGCAGACGGCCGTCAGCGATCCGATCCGCCCTTTCAAACTCGCGTGAGCCGCCGCCCGTATAGAGAACGCCGCACCGAGCGAACTGCAGACCAAGGCGGCCGCGTCGGGACCGAAATGATGAACGGCGTCGACGATTTGATCCACGAACAGATCGGCGGAATAATCGATGTTCGGTCGCTCCGATAACCCCGAGCCGAGAAGATCGATCGCGACGACGCGGTACTTGCGCGCGAGGAGCGGAAAGAGCTTGCGAAATTCGAAGGACGAGCTACCGGCGTAGATGCCGTGGACGAGGAAGACCAGCGGTCCCTGGCCCGCCTCCGTTGCGAAGATGTCGTAGCCTCGCCATCGCCAGGCCTGTCGCGTGCCACCGAGCGCGCTGGTCAAAGACCCCGCCGGCGCACGGAGCGCGCGGTTCATCGCGACCATCCCGGCTACGGAGCCGGCGCCTGCGATGAGAGGACCCAGAAGACGTTTTCGCACGGGGTAGCTTTACGCGCAAGGACCGGACTCCGCCTACCCGACCTCCAAAGAATCGGCCTGCGAAGCGCGAGTGTGAAGGATCTCGGGGCCCGGCTCGGATGGATCCNNGCGGAATGCAAGAGCTTCGACATGATGCGCAGCGACATTCCGGAGATCAACCGGCGTTCGCGTTCCGTAAGGTCCGGACAATGCGCGAGCAGGCGTCCGATCTCGGTTTCGCGGATCGACTCCGCCTTCTTCGAGAGCGAGGAGATCACGGGCAACGTCGTCCGCGACTGATACCAGCGGTCGAACCGCGAGAGGTGGTCGTCGATAATGACCTCGACGGACGGAATCGAAGCCCGGCGGCGTTCCAGCGTCACGTCCACGGTCGCACCGAGCTGATCGATGTCGACGACGCGGACCCCCGGCACGCTCGTTACTTCGGGATCCACGTCGCGCGGAACGGCGATGTCGACNNGAAGTGCGACGCGCCGGTCGACGTGATGACGACGTCCGCGCTCTTGAGCGCGTCCACCAGCAGCGGGAGCTCGACGGCCTTGCCGACGCCCAAGCGAGCGACCATTTCACGGGCCCGCTCGTGCGTCCGGTTGACGACGATGATTTTCTTGGCGCCTTCGAGCTTGAGCCGGCGCGCCGCGGTCATCCCCATCTTGCCGGCGCCGATGAGCACGACGGTCTTTCCGCTCAGGCTCCCGACGTGCTCCTTCGCTACGGCGACCGCTGCGGTCGCGATGCTGACGGAGGCTCCGCCGACGGCCGTTTGCGAACGAGCCGCCTTGCCGGCATTGAGCGCTTCGCGGAAGAGGCGATGCAGCGTCGCGCCGAACGAGCGCGCCTCTTGAGCGCGGTAGTATGCGTCCTTGACTTGACCGAGAATCTCGGCTTCGCCGATCAGCATCGAATCCAGCCCGGTCGCGACGTGCAAGAGATGGTGCACGGCGTCGCTGCCGAGCAGCGTGTACAGGTAAGGCTCGATGTCGTACGCCACGTCGCCGTGACGGAAGCTCACCAGGAACTGCTTGAGCTGGGCGGCGCCTCGCTCGAACGAATCGACGTCCGCGTAGATTTCCATACGGCCGCACGTGGACAGGATGGCGGCTTCGCGAATCGCCTCGTAATCGAGCAACGCGACGAGCGCCTCGGACATTCGCGAAGCCGGGAACGCGTGCCGCTCGCGGACTTCCGCGGGAGCCGTCCGGTGCGAGAGCCCTAGGCACACGACCGACATCAGTTCTTCTCCGCCAGCTGCCGTTTGTACGTGGCGATCTCGACGTCGGAATCGAGCTCGTTGAGCTTCTCCTTGAGCGCCTGCTCGAGGTCGGCATCCTCCCACATCCCGCGCCGCCTCGTGTCGAGCAGCACTTCGCCCAGTTCGCGCGTCTTGTGCGCGTTGGCCGTCGAGATGCGGTCCCATTCGTCGAGCGTGACTTCGACGGTCCGCTTCCAGAGCTCCGGAGAGATCGTGTCCCCGAGGGCGGCTTCCGTCGAGCGCATCGCTTTAAAGATGTCGCCGAACTCCATGACGCCGGAATACCCGTGTTCCATCATGCGGTCGCGCCACGACTTGGAATGGAAGCGCGTGAGCACGCCGTTGACGACGACCGTGCGGAAGTCGCGAACGCGAGGCTCGCGGCGCGTCAGGTCCGTGACCACGATCAGCGTGTCGTCGTGGCCGATCGAGCGCTTCGCGGCGCCGAATGCCGACGTAAACGACGCGAACATGTCTTCTTTGACGGGTCCGCCGGCGCCCATCTGCACGAGCGGCTGCTGGATCACTTCGACCCGCTCGACCAGATAGCGCTGAACGTCCGGCGCCGGTTCGAGAACGATTTGATTGAACGTCGGAAGCATCGCAAACGAATTGTCGCTAATCCACGCCGCGCCGATGTCGCGGAAGTCCGTGAACGTCCCGCGGTCGAGCATCGCGCCGACCTGCCCCATGAACGCGTCGTCGCCCATACCGAAGCAGCGAGCGATCGCCAGACGCCGCTCGATGCCGCTCGCGACCAGCTCGTCGACGTGTTTCTTCACGAAGTTCTGTTCGTGCGGTTCGTCCGCCGCGGCGGCCAGGGCGACGGCTTCGTGGATCAAGCGAATCGCACCGGGGAACGTGTTCTTGAAGACGGCCGACGTATTGGCCAGGATGTCGATGCGCGGCCGGCCGAGCTCGGCCAGCGGGATCAAGTCCGCGCGCTCGGCTCGGCCAAAGAAATCTTTGGCGACGCGAGCGCCGAGAAGATCGAGCGCCTGCGCGATGCCGACGCCTTCGCTCTCGAGCATCTCGCTGCCCCAAAGCACGACGCCGACGGTTTCGGGGAAAGCGCCGCGCTTGGCTCGAGCCGTCTCGAGCAGTTGTTCGACGGTGCGCTTTCCCTTACGGCGCGCCGCCTCGCGCGGCAGCATCCGCACGTCGGTCGAGGCCATATTCCGCCCCGTCGGCAGCACGCTCCAGTCGCCGACGATCTCGCCGCCCATGGACGGATCGAGGAAGCGCCCGTCGAGGACTTTCAACAAGCCTTCGCGTTCGGCGTCGCCGACGCGGCCGAGTTGCTTCCACAACTCGCGAGCGCGGTCGAGGAACGCCTTGACCTCGTCGAGATCGTAGGGATTCGCCGACAGCGGCTTTCCGGCTACCTCGCGCGAGCGAAGGATGCCCAGCACGGCGTTGCGGCCGGCAGCGTCGCTGGGGCGCAAGACTTCGCTCTCGATCAGCGTCCGCGACGCGTCGCGAATCTCTTCGAGCGTCTCGTGGTGGTACTGGCCGGTCGCATCGAGCGCCTGCGGGTCGCGAGCGATGGCGTCGTAGTCCAGACCGTAACAGCCGGCCACCAGGCGATGGATGTCCACGTCGGCATACTCGATGCAGGCATGGAACGTATCGAGCCGGTCGTCCTCGGAAAGGTTCCGTCCGTAGACGTGCTGTCCGGCCGGCGCGAATTCGCCGTCAAGCGCGACGAGCTCGTCGTGCAACGCACCGACGTACCGCGACGCGTCGGCATCGGCGGGAGCGTCGACGCGAAATCCGATTCGCCCGACGACTTCGGAAATCTCGTCGAAGAGGTCGGCCCGCGCTTCTTCCGATTCGCTCTGCGTGTTGTAAAAATCGTGCACCAGCCGGTGCAGGTTTCGCAGATCCGAGCTGCCCTCGACGGATTTGAGCGGGGGACACAGGTGCGACAGGATCGTCGAATACGACCGGCGTCGCGCGATGGACGCCTCGACGGGGTCGAGCACGTTGAAGACGTAGGCGTGCGGAACGTTGTCGATGAGAAACTCGGGATAGTCGCCCGCGGCCGGCGACCACTCCTTGCCGCGCGACCATTCCAGAAGGCCGTGCGTGCCCACGTGAATCAGCGCGTCGGCGTTAAAACGCCGGGTCGCGTACCGGTACGAAGCCAGGAGCCACGGCGACGGCGGAGCCTTTTTATCGTGGATGACCGTGAGGTCTTCCATCCCGCGCATGTCTTGCAGCAGCACGAGCACGTTGCCGTACCGTAAGCCCTTGACCGGGATCGTCGACGGGGGCTGACCCCACGTCTCGTAAAAAAGCGCTTCGTGCGCTTTGGGGAGGTCCCGGGCCCAGTCGCGCATCTCTTCAGCGCTCACGACGCCGACGTGGTGTTCGCCGCGGTACATCTCTTGCAGTTTGGCGCTGGTAGCGGTATCGCTCTCGTCGAGATCGCCGACGACGTAGCCTTGCGACGCCAGGCCCTCGAGCATCGAGCGAATCGAGCCCGCAACGTCGAGAAAATATGCGACGCCGACGTTGCCCGGGCCGGGCGGGAAATTGTAAACGAAGAGCGCGACCTTCTTCTGGTCGTTCGCAAGTTGTTTGAGGCGAAGCCAGCGCGTCGTGACGTCCGCGACCAGAGCCACGCGGTCGGGAACGGGCTCGAGCGCGCTGATCTCTTCGCCGGGCTCGCGCGAGCAGATCGGCGGGAGAGGCTGGATGCCCTCGGTCTCCGGCGTGACGACGTTGCCGACGTATTCGAGCATCGCGACGCCGTACTTCGAGTTCGCCAGGTCGACGCGAGAAAGTGCGGCATTGACGGGCGAGGTGTAGACGCGCGGATCGCCGAGGTCGTGGATGAATTCAATCGTGCCTTCTGGCGATCCGGAGAACATCGAGCCGGCCAGGTACAGCGGGACGTTGTGGTACACCGCGGACACCAGCGGCTTGTGCGTCTTGGCTTCGAGCAGATGCTCGCGCGAAACGACGTGCGCGTTGAACACCGCCGTCATCGAGCAGATTACGCCCAAGCCTCGCTCTTCCCACGCGNNTTTTCAAACCACGGCTCGTACCAGTTCAGATAGTCGCGCGACGAGGCGAACATGCCCTTGTGTGCGGGGTGATAGATGCCTTCGTTCTCGACCTTTTCCGGCAGCGGAGCGTCCCCGTCGTAGGTTCCCGCCATGAAGTGCTTCATGAGATACAAGAACATGTTTTCGACGTTCTTGACGCTGCGGTTGTACCAATAGCCGGTAAGGACCAGACACTTAAAAATCGGACTGCGCGTGAGCTTCGCCATCATCGGCGCCGACTCGACCATCTTTTGCATGCTCAAAAAGCCTTGACGCGCCTCCCAGTATGCGTCGGTCTTCTCGTTCCGGAATCTCGCGACGAAACGCTTGAGGTCCATCGTCATCTTTTGGAACGGGCTCGGCTTGCGATGGTCGTATTCGAAACCGAGCGACTTGAACATCAGCCCGCCAAGCCGCGGATCGGGAACGTCGTACCAGAGGAACTTGACGTGATCCAGCTCGCCGGCGCGATCCATCTGCGTGAGCAAGGTCGCGAGGCGGTCGACCGTCTCGATCGACATCGACTGCCAGCCGATCAAGATGTCGGCCTCGCGGATCGCCGCGCGGAAACGATCGAGCGTCGCGGGGTCGTTGAAATCCGAGGAGCCGAAGTGTTCGAGCGACCAGTCCAGCCCCGTCTTCTCGCGCAGCGCCGGAAAAGCCAGCCGGATCGCGTTCGCGCGTTCGTCGGGAGCCCACGAAGAATATCCGACGACTTTCATGGTTTGACGCTACGCCAACGGACGCGGGAAGGCCGTGACCATCATCACGCCCGCGTTCGCGCCGCACCATAAGTAAGGAGTGCCTAAAAACCAACGGAGGGCGCGACGCAACTTAGTTTAGCCGCGCCACGATGTCGTTAAGGGAAAAATACCGGCCACGCGCGATCGACGCCAACTCGCGCATCAACGACGAGCTCTCGAAGTCGTCGAGGTTCACGAAGGTGGTCGTCGCACGGCCCGCCAGGCGGGCCGCCAGCGTGCGGCATTGCTCCGCCGCAGCAGCCGAGAGGCTGCGCGCGTCGCCGCCCGCCGCCAGAACCTGCGCGAGCTCCGACGCGCCGCCGAGAGGCACGTTGGCGCGGCCGTCGCTAAAGACGGCGATCTCGACGTCCGAGCTCGGGTTCGCGCGGCGAAAGCGCGCGGCGATCCGGCGGGCTTGCTCCAAGGCGTCGGGCAGCGGCGTGAGCGCACGGCTTTCGTCCGGCTCGAGCTCGGTGAGGCGCTCCGCAACGAGCTCCACGTTGCGGCCGACGTTTTCGTCCACGACGACCTCCGCGCTCGGCCCCCAGCACGAGATCAACGCCGCGCGCTCCCGCTCGGTGTAGATCGGGCGGAGCAAATCTTGCATCGCGACGTGCACGGCCTCAACGCTTTTTACCGTCGATTGCGAGGCGTCCACGATAAAGACGGTTAGGTGCAGCGGAACGGCGGAGTCGACGCTCTCCTTCGGTTCGGGC
>PMFP01000076.1:0-17480 GCA_003155175.1 Vulcanimicrobiota bacterium | reverse complement strand
GGCCGCGTCGATGAGTGCGTCCTCCGCGTGATATTCGTTGAGCGCCTGCACGCGCAGGCGGCTGCGGCGGAGCCGCGCTGCCATCGCGAAGACGCGCCGGACGTCGGCTGCCTCCGCGCTGCGCCGCCCCTCGAACGCCGCCAGCGCGCAGGCCGCCTCGAGCGCGACGAACTCGGTGCGGTGGGATTCGATGCCGAGCTTCGTGACCGCGTCGATCGCCAGCGCCTGCGCCTCTTCGGTGAGGTCGACGGCCGGCAGAAGTGCGACGGCGCGCGCGATGCGGGCCCGCAGCGCCCGCGTCTTCGACTGGTAGGACGCGGAAAACGCCACCGGGTCGCGCGCGAATGCGGCGTTGCGGCGATAGATCTCGGCGCGCTCCTGCGCTTGCTGCGCCGGGCCGATGAAGACGCGCAAGCCCAGGCGATCGGTGATCTGGGGACGCAGCTCGCCTTCTTCCGGATTCATCGTTCCGATCAGCGTGAATCTCGACGGATACTCGACGGTTTGCTGGCCCCGTTTGACGCGCACCACGCCCTGCGCGGCCGAATCGAGCAGCGCGTCCACCACGGCGTCCGAAAGCAGATTGATCTCGTCGACGTACAGGATCGAGCGGTTCGCGCGCGCCAGCATTCCGGGCCGAAACGCCACCTTACCCTCTTCGAGCGCCGAACGGATGTCGATCGTTCCGACGACGTCGTCGATCTGCGCGTTCGCGGGCAGCTCGACGATCTCGGCGCGCGCTTTGCGCGGAGGTGCCGGCGTTTGCCCCGAGGCACAGGATTCGCAAAGTGACGAGCCCTCCGGGTCACAACCGTACGGGCATCGGGCGCGGCGCAGCACCGGGAGCAAATCCGCGAGCCCGCGCACGATGGACGTCTTGCCGATGCCTTTCGAGCCCGAGAGCAAGAGCCCGCCGACGCGCGGATTCACCGCCGCCAACAAGGCGGCGAGCTTGGCTTCGTCTTGCGCGACGATCGCCGCAAACGGGTACGGAACGTACGCGACGCGACGCTGCGTGGAAGACGCCACGGCGCGCTACGCTACGGTTTCGGCAGGGTGGGCGTCGGGCGCGAGCTCGGTGCGCTTACCCAAGACGATCGCGGGGGCCCCGGCGAGCTCGATGGAGGGCTCGTCAGCGGGCATCGCACACGCCTCGGTCCAGCGCGAGCGTGGCAGCACCTCGACCTGGTCGTGCGGCTGAGCCATCAGTTTGGCGTACTGAAGCACGTTATTCGCATACCTTGCGTAACGCATCACGAGCGCGCCGCCGAGCGCGAGGCCTTTGGCCGAACGCCCGCGCTTGTTGCGCCCGTTGTTGCGAGCCATGCGGCGCAGGCACGACAGAAAGTACGGGGAGTCGGTCCGGATTCCCAAACCCCACACTTCGCGTGCGGCACGCTCGGTCTCGTTGATGACCTTGACGTCGAACTTCTCCCAATCGATTCCGAGTCTCGCGTAGACGGCGGACTCCGAGTCGCGCAAATACATCGTGATGTAGACGGCGAGCGTGAAGAACTTGATCGCGAAGCGATTGCGCGGCCCGCGCATGAAGTCGGGCTGGCTCCGGAGCATGAGCGCGAAGAACCGGCTGTGCCGGCGCTCGTCCTTGCACCAGTTGTCGAAGTACCTAAAGATCGGATGAAAGCGATATTGCGGGTTACGCTTGAGGTGATCCGAGATGTTCTGGTAGCGATAGAACCCGACCAGTTCGGATAGATACGTCGTGACGAAAATCCATTTGGGATGCATGTACGACATGCCCTGGATATTCGGCAGGTTCTCGAGATCGAAGCGGCGTCCCATCTGCCGCATGACGAAATTGAGAAACGACGAGTGCCGCGCCTCGTCGCGCGACATGCATTTGTAGATCGCGCCGAGCGTCGGGTCCGAGAGTTTCTTGTGAACGTCCGCGTAGAGCAGGCAGCCGGAAAACTCGCCGATCGCGGACCTGTTCAAGAACTCGTAGAACTCGCTCCAAAGGGGTTCGTAATCCAGGTCTAACGCGTCGTCTTCCCATTTGAAATGGGCGCGATTCCAGTCCGCCTCGAGCTCGCCGCGCAGCTCTTCGAACTCCTCGCGCGTCCAATCGATCGAAAGCGAATTGAGGATGTCGATGTCGGTGCGGTACAGCCTCGGGGCCAGGATCTGCGGAGGTCCGGCCATCAGCGGCGCACGGCCTCGAAGACGAACGAATCGTAGAACAGCTTCTTCACGCGATGCGTCCGCGACATGCGGAAGCCGGCTCGATAGAGCACCTGTTCGATCTGGTCGTAAGAGAGCATATACAGATTCGTCATCCGGTTTTTCTGATGGAAGAATCGCTGGCCGATCTCCATCCACATCGAGTTCAGAGGCGTGCGAAGCGCGAACGATCCGATGATCTTGTGCGAACAGAGCGATGCCAGCCTTTCGACCATGCCCTTGACCTCGGAATAGGGATAGTGGAAAAGCACGTCGAGGCAGCAGACGAGATCGTACGTCGCTCCGGTCGCTTGGACGGCGGCGATGTCGCCGACGAAAAATTGCGGCTGGATACCGCGCGACCGGTCCTTGGTNNGCGCGATCGTGGCCTTCGCGAATGACGCGCCAAATCGGGGGAACGCCGCCGTCGCCGTAAATCGCCGTCCAGCGAGAGAACCCCGACGTCTCGAAGTACTTCGCGACGCGCTGACCGGTCTCGGAGACTTTCTGCTCTCCAAAGGCCGGAGATGCGGACTCCGCGCGCTCGGCGTTACCGATCTCGATATCCTTGAGCAAGAACCACGCACCTTTCCGCCGGATGACGGGCTATCGCCAGCCTACGATATCGCTCTCGGGTCTCCAGTGATAGCGGTCACACCGGAAATCGTCCCGGGGAAAATCCGCATCTGGCGTTTTTTTCTCAGCGGAAGGCGGGGCACGGAGGCGCTCTCCGACGAAGCGACGGTCCGGTGTTAGAGCAAGAGTCGCGCCTTCGCCCGCTACCGTCGGGAGGGTTGGTACACGTCGAGGGGCGCCCCGGGGGCACGCCCGTGCTGTTCTTTCACGGCGTGGGCGGCGGAGCTTGGTCGTGGCGTGCGCAACGCTCCGGCCTCGCGACCGAGTTCCGCCTCTTCGTCTGCGACGCGCGCGGACACGGCAGCGCGCCGCGCATCTCGGATGCCGGCCTTGCCGACTATTACGCCGACGCCAAAGAGGCGCTCGCGTTCGCGGTCGAAGAGTCGGGCCGCCCCGTCTATGTAGCCGGCCATTCGATGGGAGGCCTCATCGCCATCGCGCTCGCGTGCGACCGGCCGCAATCGGTGAAGGGTCTCTTCCTCGTCGACCCGGTGTACTCGGACGGCCAAAGCGGCGTCTACGGCCACTTCGCGCCGGGCATGGGGCGCGTCGCGCGCTGGATGTGCGAGCCGCTGCTGCGTTCGTTCGAGCGCGACGGGAAGCTTAGCCAAGCCATCTCGAGGTGGCTGTTCGAGCACGCGTTCGAGAACCGCGATCGTATGGAGGCGGCCTGGCCGGACCAGCGCACCCAAGTTCCGGTCGAATACCCGCGGATGCTGCGCGAGTCGTTCGACAAGCCGATCGGCTTCGAACTGCGCGACTTCGCGGGCGAAGTGCAAGCTCCGACCTACCTGCTCGACGTCTTCCGCCAGGGCGGGAGATCGCGCTTTCCCCAACTCCTGGCCCGCCTTCAAGAGCGCCTCGGGCCGCGGTTCACGCACGAATCGGTTGCCGGCGGACACTACCTTCAACTCGACCGTCCGGGTGAGGTAAATCAGCGTCTGCGCCGGTTTCTCGAGGAGAACGGGTAGGCCCGCGCGGATCTACGGAACGCGCGTCGGTCTGAAGGCGCTCAGCTCGGCCGGCGTGGACGGCGGCACGATGGTGCCGTCGACGATGGCCTGGCGGATGCGGTCGAGATGCGCGATGTTCGCAGCGCCCACGTAAGCCTTCGTGTACGGAAAGTCGGTCAGCGCTATTCCGCCATCCGCCAGTCCCAAGATGCGATGGCCGCTAGCCGGCTTCTCCGCCACGATCTCGAGGCAGCCGCGAAGAGCGGCCACGTCTACGCGTTTCACGACGCTGGTCAGCACTTTGCCCGGAGCTAGGCCGTCCTGCACGGAGTCCGCCCCGATGACGAACGCGCCCTTGCGCGCTTTCGCGGCTTCGATCGCCCCCGGACCCGATTTCCCGGCAACGACGTAGACGATGTCGGTGCCGGTTTCGAAGAGCGAGGCGGCGAGCCGCTTCGCGCCCTGGGGATCGTCGAACGATTCCAGGTAGCGGACCCGCACCTTGATCCCGGGGTCGATTTCGCGGACGCCTGCTTCGAAGCCGGACTCGGACTTGCGAAGCAGCGGGACGTCCCGGCCTCCCACGAACGCGACGCTCTTGGTCCTGGAAGCCATGGCGGCAAGCGCTCCGGCGAGAAAGGCCCCTTCTTGCTCGGCGAACGTGATCGAGTCGACGTTGGGCTGATCCACCACCGCGTCTACGATAATGAAGTGATTAATGTCGAATCTCCGTGAGGCCCGGTCGACGTCGGGCGCCATCGTAAACCCGATTCCGAGAACCGCATCGTAGTTTTCGGTCGCGAGCAACACGATCTGCCGCTCGTAATCGGCCGGGGAGTCGGTCTGGACGACCGCAACGTCCGTCCCCGTCCGGCGCTTACATTCGGAAAGCCCGGCCGCGGCCTGTTGATTGTAGGCCTCGTACCCGGTACCGGGAGCCGCGGCCACCATGGCGACCTTAAATTTAGCCGCCGGTTTCGATGGGACGCCGCACGCCGACAGTTGAAAGCAACCCGAAAGGAGAACGGCGGAAAGAATGATGCTGCGTGACGCCATAAGTTGGGCCATGGTACGCTCATCCTCGGCGTTCGCCTGCGTCGGCGGGCATGCCGCGGACCTAGGTCACAGCGCGGCCGTCCGAGCTAAGTATCTTGATAGCATACCGTACCGTAGCGTACAGTGAGGGGGCAATGAACTTGGGAGCCTTCGCCTTAGTCAACATGCAGGTCGATCTCTCGAGGTGCAACGGAGCGGCGAACGTTGCGCAGGAAGTCGTCGAGACGTTCGCGGGGACGCGAAACGCGGCGGTCGACGCCGGAGCGCAGTCCGTGAGCTTCGAGATCCAATTTCCCGGGAATTTGAGTGCGCTGGTAGCGCGCCTGCGATCGAACTCGATCCCCGTCGGCGACCACGCCGACGTCACGCTCCCGATCCGCCGGCTCGTACCGACGAGCGGCGACGAGGAGTTCGTCCGCCGTACGCTCGCGGAAGGCCCGGAGATCTGGGACGTCCAGTTCGAGCGCGGACACTACGTCAGCGACGCGCGCCTGGACGGCGACCGTGTGATCGCCTCGGTAGTGCCGAGCACGAATTCGATGCACCAGCTCTACGATTCGCTCTTGAAGCTCGGCATCGTGGTGAACGCGCACCCGCACCCTCGCTCGCACTCGCCCTCGCACGCGGCGAGTGATGGCTAGCCTTCACTCCGTTCCGTTGCCCGTCGCACCGCTTGCCGGTGACGACGAGTCGCCCGAACTCGAATCGAGCTACCGTCTCTGCCGCGATATGGCAAAGAAGCACTCGAAGACGTTTTATTTTGCGTCGATCTTCTTGCCGCCGGAGAAGCGGCGGGCGATTTGGGCCGTCTACGCCTTCTGCCGGACCGCCGACGACATCGCCGATACGCGCCAACCCGCCGGCGAACGTTTGGCCACGCTCGACGGCTGGCGCGATCAGCTGATCGCGGCCTACGCCGGAAAGCCGCGAGACACGATCATGGTCGCCTTCGCCGACTCGGCCGCACGCTTCGGCATTCCCATCGAGCCCGCGCTCGACTTACTGCGCGGCGCCCGGCGCGACGTCACCGTGCGCCGTTACGATACCTACGAAGAACTCCTCGAATACTGCTATCTCGTCGCGTCGACTGTCGGCCTGCTCACCTCGCCCATCCTCGGGTACGAAGAGGGAGCGCTACCCTACGGCGTCGCCCTCGGGCGCGCGATGCAGATGACCAACATCCTGCGTGACGTCGGCGAGGACGCGCGCATGGGCCGGATTTATCTGCCGGCCGAGGACTTGCGCCGCTTTGGCTACACGGAAGCCGACCTTTTTTCGGGAACGATCGACGAGCGCTTTGTCGAGCTGATGAAATTCCAGATCGAACGCGTGCGGGTCATGTACAAAGAGGCGGCTCCGGGCATCGCGCTCCTCAGCCCAAGCAGCCGCCAGACCGTTCAAATCGCCTTATCGCTCTACCGTCGCATCCTCGAGCAGATCGAGCGCAACGGTTACGACGTCTTCACGCGTCGCGCGTACGTTCCCATCCGCGCGAAGTTGCTCACCGCGACGATGGCGTTCCTCGGGCGCAGGCCCTAAAGCCCTCGCGGAGCTTCGCGACGGCCTCCGCGTCAAGCAGGGGGCCGCGGCGCGTCCTATAAGAAGTCTCGGGTGTCGAAAGCGCTAGGCTCCATGCTCCGCAAGAGCACCCCCATCTACAAGGACCTTTGGATCGCGCAGACGCGCGATACGTTTTCGACCGAGCCGAACGACGACGTCATCGACCAGCATCTCAGCTATTGGGACGCGATCATTCGCGCCGTCGACACGAACGAGTTCAGCGAATTGATGACGATGGCTCGCCAAGCCGGCGGCTATCAATGTTCGATGGGGCTCGATCTGGCCGACGCGGTTCGCAGGACGGTCGAAGCGACGAACACGATCGAAATCGCACTTCTGGAAGCCAATTCCGACGAAGCGTCGCCGCTCGAAGTGATCAGCGAAATCGCCGACTTGCGCTCCATGCTCGTCATGGCGGTCGTCTCGGGCTACAACGAAGCGCTCGCGCGAAACGCCAAGGCCAAACCCGAGCCGGCCAGCAAGCAGTTACGCGACGCGCTCATGAAAAACCCGTCGAAATGCGTGACGACCGAACTGCGCCAAGGCCAGGAGATCGGACCGCTTTACGATCAAGAGATACGTTTTTACGTCGTCGAGGTCGGCAAGGTCCGGCTCTACAACCTGTTGCCGAGCGGACGAACGATCACGCTGTCGATCTTGAGCGAGAACGACGTCTTCTTTCAATGGCGAGCGCAAGGTACGGGCCTCTCGTGCATCTGCGCCGAGGCGATGCAGGCNNGCCGTGGACGTCATCTCCAACTTCGCGCGGCGGCTGACGGAAAGTCAGGTCCTCATCGAAGACTTGATGAACAGCAGCATCAACCTGCGGCTGTATCGCACGCTGCTGGAATTGGCTCGCGAATTCGGAAGCGGCGCCAAGTCGCAAAACTCCGTCTTGATCGAGTTGCCGCTCACGCATCAACGCCTCGCCGACATGGTGGGCAGCAATCGCGTCACCGTCACGCGCAAACTTCTCGAACTGCAAAAGCGCGGCTTGATCGCCGCGCGCGGGAGCGGGTCGATCGAGATCCTCGACCTAGAGGCGCTCCAGAGTCTGACCGTCAACGCCCAGTCGTAGCGCGATCGCCGCGCCGGCCGCGATACCGAACAGCGCGCCGGGCGCCCCCAAGAACACCCATAAAGGAAAGAACAACAGCGCGGCCGTGAAGCCCGTGCCGACGACCTGCGACCCGCTCGACACCGTGCCGACGAGCCAGAACGCAAACAAGATCGCCGCCGCAGGCGGGCTCAGCGCGAGAACGATGCCGGCCATCAGGTCCGCGCTCCGGCCGCCCCGGAAGCGCCGCCACGGGCAATAGTAGTGACCGAGCGTACACGCGAACGCGGCCAGCAGCCCGACGATTTCTCCCCCGCCGTGAAAGGCGATGATCGTCGGAACGAAACCCTTGAGCGCGTTGAGCGGCGGGACGAACGCGGACGCGGCTCGGCCGTACCGGGGATCGAGATCGCAGAACAGCCACCGTACCGTCGGGCCGATCGGGATGGAACCCATCAAGAACGCAAACGAAAGCGCGGCCGTAAGGCGCACCCAATAATTCCCGTAGAACCCGTTGTGGAGCAACGCCTCCATTTGGGGGCTTAGGTGCATGGACCGCACCAAGGGCCAGTGCGCCGTCGAACGGACGCAGAATCGAACATCAAAACCGCTTTCTTGGTCGTGCCGCATCGGACGGCTCTGCGTAGGCTTGTAGCGCGGAAACTTGCACGGCGCGGATTCCCGTGAGATGATGCGCGCACGCGAACCGCCGGACTTTCGAGAGATTGCGGGGAAGTTGATGCTCGAGATTCGTCGCATCCTGCTTACCGCGCAGACCGAGCGCCGGCCTCGCCCGGGCGCAGAGCGCCGCAGACGCTAGCCGTGGAGGGTAGAACGAAACGTGGAAGGTAAGACGCTGTTCATCGTAATCATGGTTTTGTTCGTCTTAGGTTGCCTGGCCGCGCCGGCTATTGCGTACGTGACGGCGCAGCGCCGGCCGCAATGACGCTCGGCACCTAAGTCCGCGAAGGGAGGCCGCCGGCGTGTTGCCCGCGCTTCACGTGATCTTCGGGACGGTGGCGCTTTTGGTGGTGCCGGCCGCCCTTGTCGCGCGCAAAGGAAGCGATTGGCACAAGCGCTGGGGCACGGCTTTCACCGCCTCCATGACCGTGGTACTCTGCACCGCCGGCTTCATGTGGCAGGCGAAGGGACACCTCTTTCTCGTCCCGCTCGGCCTGGTGAGCGCCTATCTGATTTTCAACGGNNATCGCCGCCGGCTGCGCGACCGCCTTTCTCGGGCTCACCGCCGCCAGTCCCCTCATGCTCAGCATCAGGCCGGCGCTCCTCGGCATCGGCTCGATTGCGATCTGCTTCGGGCTCAACGATATCCTCGGCTTCTACGCGCCCCGATCGCGCACCGGGTGGCTGCTTGCGCACCTCTCGGCCATGTTGGCGGCCTACATTTCCGCGACGACGGCCTTTCTGGTCATCAACGCCCACAGCGTCCCGATGGTGCTGCGGTGGGCCCTCCCAAGCGCGATCGGCGCGGCGACGATCGTCGCCTATTCGATCCGGGTGCTCGGGCCGGCGCTGAGCGCGGCCCGGCTTCGCCTGTGGCCGGCCGGACAGGTGTCCCCTGCCGGCGCAACGCGTTCCCGGGCTTCCGCTGCGGCTCGCTCCGCCGAACCGTCAAAGCCCCGGCGATCGGCCGCCTCCTAGCCCTCGATATCGCGCCCGTGTAGCGTCCGCTACACCCTAAATAGGCTATATGACCCTACACTAACCACAAGCCGTTGATATGCGGCCCCCCATTCAACGAGCGGAGGACAACGATAGACGCCATGAGTCAACAAACAGCGGTATATGAGGTCGGAAACGACCAAGTACCCGAAGTATATCGAGATTTCTTTGACAATTCGGATTGGACTCTACACAAGTTCACCGTCGCCGGATCCTGGTCGTTTTTGATCGTCGCGGTCGTCGCACACATCCTCGTGTGGCTCTGGCGTCCGTGGATAGGCTGAAAGAGGATACATGATGTTGTCAAAGCCATATAATTTCCGAGCAACGCTTGCCGCATACATCCTAACGGGTGTCGTCATTGCGTTAGTGATTCACACGATCGTGTTAAGCTCGCCGAAGTACAACTGGATCTTCCCGACCAACGGCGCCGCAGTGACGACGATCAACCCGGCGCCAGGAGCTAAATAGGTAAATTAGTTTGGCCGCGCTGGATTTTGAAAGGTACTATCGCAAGCCTGGGAACACGCTTTTCCAGGCGATAGTCGGCGGAGCACAGGATCCGTTCGATTTCTGGGCCGGCCCATTCTACGTCGGGTTCTTCGGCTTCGTTGCCGTCGTCGCGATCGTACTCGGCGTCCTGGTCCTGTTCACCGCAGTGGGTCAATACGGAGACTGGGACCTGCTGCGCGCAAACATACCGCCTCCCGACCGCATTTACGGACTGGGCTTAGCCCCGTTCCTTAAGGGCGGAGCGTGGCAGATCGTCGTTTCATGTGCGACGGTCTCGTTCTTCGCATGGGCGTTACGCGAAGTAGACATCTGCCGGAAACTCGAGATGGGATTCCACGTTCCCGCCATGTACATGCTGGCGGTTTCGGCGTGGCTGATCTTGCAGATCCTGCGCCCGCTCGCAATGGGATGCTGGTGCGAAGGTTTCGACCTGAGCTTCAGCAGCCACTTGACGTGGGTCTCGAATACCGGCTTCAAGTACATGAACTTCTACGACAATCCGTTTCACGCGTACGCCGTGCTCGGCTTCTTCCTGACCGCGATGGTCTTGGCAATGCACGGCAGCGCGATCCTCGGGACGCATAGCACGGATCCGGATCCGAACGTCGAGATGCGCCGCGAAGACTCGTTCTGGCGGGACTACGTGGGCTACTCGACCGGAGAATACGGCATCCATCGTCTCGGTTTTTACCTCGTCGTCTACACGCTGATCATGTCGGATTTGTGTATATTCACTAGCGGGACCCTGGTCAAAGACTGGGTCCAGTTCTGGCATCCTTTCTGATGGCTACGTTCATACCGGCGGCTCACGAGCCGCTCGAAGACGCGGAGCCCAGTCACCTCGACGTCGCCGATCCCCTGGGGATCCGCGTCGGGAAGGCGACGCGCTGGGAGTTTCTGCGCAATCTCAAGGTCGACACGCAAGTCGGGACGATCTGGCTCGGGACGTGGGGCGCCGCATCCACGGCGTTCTTCCTTGCCGGACTGCTCGTCTTTTTTCTGGCCGGAATGGACCAGACCGGTGGAAGCCTCTTTCTCCTGATCAAGTACTTCGGGAACATTAACCTCGCGCCGCCCGACGGACTCGGCCTAGCCCGCTCGCTTCGCGGCGGCGGCTATTGGCAAATCGTGCTCGGGTTCTGGGCGCTGTCCACGATCTTCTGGGCCGGGCGTTGCATCGAACGTTTGATCCGCCACAAGTGGCGTCCGTTCTTGGTTTTCGCGTGGCTCTCAGCGATCTTTCTGACCGCCTGCATCTGGGTTTTCCACCCGCTGCTGGTCGGTACGTGGTCGGACGCGCCCGCTCTGGGACTCAACTCGGATCTGCAATGGGCCCAGAATTTCAGCGTCCTGTGGGGCAACCTGTACTACAACCCTTGGCACCAGCTAGCCATCTTCTTCCTGTTCGGGAGCGCCATGCTCTGGGGGATGCACGGCGCCACGATCCTAGCGACGAGCAGCGAAGCCAGCCACCACGAAGACGCCGAGATCAAGAACATGACCTCGGGCTCGCAGAAGGCCATCTTGTTCTGGCGCTGGACGATGGGCTTTAACGCCTTCCCGAAGTCGATTCACGATTGGCTGTGGTGGTTTGCGGTCGGCGTGGTCCTCGCTTCGGGAATCGGCATCCTGTCGACCGGCGTCGTCACCAACAATTGGTACGCGTGGGCCGTCGATCACGGGACGGTCGCGCAATACGGCCCGATGACGCGGTCGGCGATCAACCAGCGTCCCCGTCCGATGCCTCCGGAACTCTTGGCTCCGTCCGGCTACATGCCGGCAGCGGGAAAGTAGGCGCTCGTCGTGGGTCAGAAGCTACTTGGTGCGGTCGTCATCTTAGTGACGCTCACCATCGGCAACGCCATAAGCCCGGTGATCGGCGCGATGCACTGGGGAACGTCCGTCAATACGGGCGCGAATACCGGCGGCACGATCGGAACCGGGGAGCCGGCCCCGCAGGGCCAGATCTACGGACCGGTCAACCAGAAAGCCCCGCTCGATTTCTCGACGCAGCCGGCATCCGTACCCCGCGTCTACGTCCCCGGCCGCCTCTATAACGTTCAGGTCGGCGGACACCCGGACTACGCGAGCGAGGTCGGCCAGATGTCGTACTTCGCGCAAGCCCTCGGCGTCCAGTGCGATTACTGCCACAACGTGAGCAACTACGCCTACGACACGCCGACCAAGAAGATCGCCCGGACGATGATCGTCATGGTCCAGCGCATTCAGACCGAGCACATCGCGGCCGTGCACCGGGATTTCCCCGAACAGGCCGTCCTCGGAGCGGTCGGCTGCGAAACCTGCCACCACGGAGCTCCGCTTGTCGCGGTCAAGTACAACATCGTGCCCGTGCAATTCCTGAACTGGCCCGCGAAGTCGAGCCGGCAGGCGGGCTTCGTCGTCAACTCCATGTATTCGGTGTCGCGGTCGCTGGGCGTCAACTGCCTCTTCTGCCATAATTCGGCCGACTTCATCACGCTGCAGTCGTATCCGACCAACCGGATCGCGCACCGCATGTGGCAGATGGTCGACGACATCAACCACAAGTATCTCCCGCCGAACATCCCGGCGGTCACGTGCTACACCTGCCACCAAGGCCAAAGATGGCCCAGCAAGCTCGTCGCGGGAGGAACCGACGAGACGCCGGTTCAAGCCAAGGCACTACACCCTGAATACCAAGACAACAACAACGCGCATCTCAACTCGGGGGGTAATTGATGGATTTCTTCTGGAGTCTGCCAAAGGCACGTATCGAGGAAATGGACGGGTTGGCCGACGAGCTGTTTGATGCAAGTCAGGTACGCCGCCACGAAGCGAACGTGATCCTCAGCGACCCCGGAGATGCGCCGGAGCGAACCTTTCTCTGCACGAGCGGCACGCTCAAGGTAACCAAACTCCTGGCCAACGGCCACGAGATCCTCATCACCGTTCTCGAGCCTGGTTCGATTTGGAGCGATCGCTCGCTGCTCAAGGGCTACTGGCGCGAAGTGTTCATCGAAACGATGTCGCCGGCCGAAACCATCTCGATCGAGCGGGAGGCGTTCGAGCGCTACGTATTCGCCAAACCGGAACGCCTGACGAAAATGATGTCGCGAATCTCCGAGCAGATCAGCGATGCGCTCACGCTTCTGGAAGATTTCCGCGGCCGCGACGTCGCGTCGCGGCTCGCTTCGGTGCTGGTCCGCTTCTCGAAGGAACACGGCGTTCAGGACGATCGCTCGGTGGTCATCGACATTCCGTTCACCCATCAGGACCTCGCGAATATGATCGGGACCGCGCGCGAGACGGTCAGCCGGAACATGGCGCGCTTCCGCGCCGAAGGCTACGTCCGCGACTGCGAAAACGCCACCCTCGAGATCGTGAACCTCAACCGGCTCGAGGCGCTCATCGTCTAAGGCGTCCCTAAGTGGGTGATGCTCATCACCGAGCCGGGCCACCCCGCTTCTTTAAAATAGAGGCGGAGGGCATTTAGGAAACGTGCAGTCTCAGGAAGCCATACGGCAGCGCCGGGAAGCCAGCATCTGGACCAAGATCCATCCAATCTTCGCGATCGGACAGCTGGGCGTGTTCCTGTTCAGCCTCGTGCTTCTCGTCCTCTACTTTTTGCACGTCGTCCCCTTCGCCGAAGTCCATCTCAGCGTTCTGATCAAGATCGTCTTCATGATCGGCGCGGTCGTTACGGGATCGCTCTGGGAACACGACGTCTACGGCAAGTGGTGGTTCGCGCACGAGTTCTTCATCGAAGACGTCATGACGGCAAACGTCTTCGCGCTCCACATCGCGTATCTCGTTGCGTTCTACGGGTTCCACGCCGACACGCGCGCGTACGTCGCGATTCTCTGCGTCGCGTACTGCGTCTACGGACTCAACGTCGCCCAGTACATCGTCAGCCACATGCGGACGCGAGCGCAAGACCAAACCAGCGAAAAGATCGCGGCGTGAAAGCGCGCGCGGTCGTCTTTGCCGAAGCGGGCCGGCTCGAGTTGCGCGACGTCACGTTGCGCGAACCCGAGGCGGACGAAGTCGTCGTCGACACGAGCTTCTCGTCCATCTCGAGCGGCACCGAGCGGCTTCTCTTCTCGGGGAAACTCCCCGGAATGCCTCACCTTCGTTACCCGCTCGTTCCGGGCTACGAGGCCGCCGGCCGCGTTCTGAGCGTCGGCCCCGACGTCACCAACGTGCGCGCCGGCGACGAGGTCTTCGTCGGCGGCAGCATGTGTTATACCGACGTCGCCGCGGCGTTCGGCGGGCAGTCGTCCCGTCTGATCAAGCGCGCGGCGCAGGTCGTCCCGCTCGACGGCATCCCCGTGGCCCACGCGCCCTTGCTCGCTCTCGCGGCGACCGCGCTGCACGGCGTGCTCCGGCTCGGTGACGTCTCCGGACGCCGCGTCGCCGTCCTGGGGCTGGGCGCGGTCGGACAACTGGCCGCGGCTTTCTTGACGGCCGCCGGCGCGGAGACGGTGGTGATCGACCGTTCGCCGGACCGTTTAGCGGCTTCACCCGGATCCGAAAAGGTCGACGTTTCGACGGTTCCCCTCGAGGAGTGCGTGCTGGCCCCCGTAGCATTTGCCATCGAAGCCACCGGGGACCCGGCCCAGATCGCGAGATGTGCCCGGATCGTCGAACCCGGAGGAGGCATCCTTCTCCTTTCGTATTACGATACGCTCACGACGCCGTTCGTCGATCTCTTCGTTAAGGAGGCAACGCTCTTGGTAAGCCGGGAATGGGCGCCGCCGGACCTCCCCGCCGCGCGCGACGCGGTCGCGTCGGGAGCGGTCGACCTGGGTCCGCTCGCCAGTCACGTGGTTCCGATCGAACGTTACGAGCATGCCTATCAAACGGCATTTAACGATCCCTCCGTNNGGCAAGTCGTTCCTCACGAGCATGATTGCCAAAGAACTTACGGCGCGCCAGCGCCGCGTTTTACAGATGGGATGCGATCCGAAGCACGACAGCGTCGTGACGCATTTCGGAGGCGCGCTCATCCCGACGGTCCTGGGCACCTGGGCGAAGTTCGAAGCCGAGGGCAAAGCCGAAGACCTCGCACCCGAGGACGTGATGTTCAAGGGCGAGGGCGTCTACTGTATGGAGCTCGGGGGACCGGAATCGGCCCGCGGTTGCGGCGGACGCGGCATCACCTTCGGCTTTCAGCTGCTCGAGAAGTGGGGGCTCTCGGAATGGAACTTCCATTACATGCTGCTCGATTTTCTCGGAGACGTCGTGTGCGGCGGCTTCGGCACGCCGATCGCGCGGTCGATGGCCGACAAACTCATCATCGTCTGCAGTAACGAAGCCCAATCCATGTACGCCGCCAACAACATCGCTTCGGCGGTTCGCTATTTTGCCAACAACGGTGGCCGGACCAAGTGCCTCGGCCTCTTCGTCAACAAAGACGACGGCAGCGGCAAAGCCCAGAAGATGGCCGAGTGGCTGGGCATCCCGGTCTTAGCCAATCTGCCCCTGATCCCTCAAGACGAAGTCATGCCGGGCGGCGTTCCGCATCCGCAGATCGCCAGCGCGGTCAAGGACGTCATCGCCTCGATCGACACCCGCGAGGCCGTCGTCCCCAACCAAGTCGACTTCGTCGAGTTCATGATGGCGCTGCACGGCAACGCTTCGAAAATGGAGGGCACGGCCGTTTCCTCCGACGAGCTGTGGTCGCTCGGCGAAAACGAGGAAGATCTGCTGGCCGGTGTCCCCAACGGCGGCCTGCCGGACCAGCGCTACCTCCAGAGCGAGGACGACGGCGACAAGATCATGGGCCCCGTGATCCTCTCGGTCGGCGGCGGAGCCGTGCCGGCTGGGGCCTGGGAGACCGCATGATCGCCGGGCTCCATGGGTAAGCAACCCTCTTCGATGTGCCCGGCCTTCGGGGCCGTGCGGAACCTCTTGCGCATGGAAGACGCGATGCCCATCGTCATCTCGTCGGGCGACGGCTGCCTCTACGGCCACACCTTCGTCGCTCATTTTTACGTCGCGAACAGGCCGATCTACTCGCCCGGCGTTTCGTCCGAGGTGTGGGCCAAGGGCAGCGCCTTCGACGAACTGCGCGCCATGGTGTACGAGATGGCCGAGAAGCATGCGCCGGCGCTGATTCCGATCTGTTCGCTCTGCGTTTCCGACACGGTCGGCCTCCCGTTCGATCTCTTGCCCAAGCAGATCGGGAACACCGAAATCGTCTACGTTCCGCTGCCGGCCTACAGCGTTCACACCCACGCGCGCGCCAAGGACATCGTCGTCGACTCGCTGGTGTGGCGCCTTCCGCCGCAACGCAAAACGCGCGCCGGCGTCAATCTCATCGGCGAGATCTTCCCGTCAGATCCGATCAAGATCGACGAGGTTTTGCGCAAGATCGGAACGCACGTCAACACGCACGTCCCGGGACCCCGCTGGGCCGACTACGTTGCGATGGTCGACGGCGCGGTCAACGCGCCGCTGCACCCCTTCTACAGCGAGAGCGTCAAGCGGATGAAAATGAAACAGGGGCTTCCGTTCGTCGAAGGCGCTCCGGTCGGAATCGACGGAACGTATCGCTGGATTCTCTCCCTGGCCGAACCGCTGAAACTCGACCCCGCGATCGTCGCGCGGGTGGCTACCGAGGAACGCGACCGCGTCGCCGCCGCGATATCGGGACACCGGCTCGACGGACTGAACGTCATGGTCGCGGGCTACGAAGGACACGAGTTTTTGTTAGTGCGCCTGTTGATCGAAGCCGGGGCGAACGTCCCGTATCTCTCGACCGCCGTCAGCTCGAACCCGCTGGCTCGCGAAGAGGAAGCATGGCTGGGCGAGCACGGCTGCAAAGTGCTCTACGGCGCCAACTTCGAAGATGAGATCGCCGCCCTGACCGATCGCCCATACGACTGCGTGATCGGAACCACGCCGCTGTGCGCGCACGCCAAAGAGCTCGGGATCCCGGCCATCTATTACACCAACGCCATCGCGACGCGCTCGATGATGTTCGCCGACGGAGCCGCCGACGTGCTCGCACTCGTCACGCAGACCGTCGCGGCAAAAGGCCGGTACGACCGCATCGCTCGCTTCTTCGCCGAGGACGAGACGGCGCTCGAGCGCACCTACACGTCGTGGGCGCCGAAGATCGACCTCACCGAGCACCTGATCGCGAACCAGGCGATCTAAAGGCACCCCGGGCAAAATGGCGCAAATTCGCGAGAACATCGCGCAGAGCGAACTGACCTCCGACGTCGTCAACACGCCAGTGAGAAAGCGCGTGACCGATCTCGACCACGCCGGCGGGGATACCGGGGCGATGCAAGTGTTCGCCTCGCTGCGCGACGCCAACGTCGTGCTGGACGGCCCGGTCGGGTGCCACGTCATGCCCGCCGTCGCCGTGATCAACTACACCGACGCGATCCCCTACCTGCAGAACGTGACGTGCTCCGAGCTCTCCGAGACCGAGGTGACGCTGGCGGGAACGCTGGGGGTCCTCAAAGAGAAAGTCGCCGCGGCGAGCGCAGCCGGACGGCAGGTCTTCATCGTTTCGACGCCGGTCTCGGAGTTGATCGGCGCGACCTGGACGACGGAGCACGCGCACATCAAGGGCTCGGCCCTCTTCTTCGATTCTCATTCGCTCGACGACGACGAGTGGAAATCGCGCGACCGCGCGCTGCTCTTCCTCTGGCAAAATCGCGAGCACTTCATCGTGCCGGAAAGCCAATCGCGCTTGCCCAAAGCGCGTCCCTGCGTCAACATCATCGGCCCGACGTACGGGAACTTCAACTCCTATAGCGACCTGGCCGAGATCAAGCGTCTCATCGCCGGCATCGGAGCCGACGTCAACGTCGTCTACCCGTTCGAAGCAAGCGCCCACGACACGCAGCGCC
>PMFP01000057.1 GCA_003155175.1 Vulcanimicrobiota bacterium | reverse complement strand
GAGCCGCCGAGTGGCGGCTCGGGGGTGAACGGGGGGCCTGTGCCGCCCCGTTCTTAAAGGAGCCCAAGTGCAGAACTCGCCGGAAGACGACCAGCGCATCAACGCCATCCGCTTTCTCGCGGTGGACGCCGTGCAGAAAGCGAACTCCGGCCATCCGGGCCTTCCGCTCGGAGCGGCGGCCTTTGCCTACACGCTCTGGACGCGGCACCTCAAGTTCGATCCCAAAGATCCGCAGTGGCCCGACCGCGACCGGTTCATCCTCTCGGCCGGGCACGGCTCGGCGCTGCTCTACGCGCTGCTCTACCTCACCGGCTACGACGTCTCGCTCGACGATTTGAAGTCGTTCCGGCAACTCGGCAGCAAAACGCCCGGACATCCCGAGGCGGGGCACACGCCCGGAGTCGAGGCCACGACCGGGCCGCTCGGGCAAGGCGTCGCCAACGCGGTCGGCATGGCCGTCGCCGAAGCGCATCTCGGCGCCGTCTACAACGACGCCGACGCCACGATCGTGGATCACTTCACTTATGCGCTCGTCGGCGACGGCGATCTGATGGAAGGCATCAGCCAAGAGGCGATCTCGTTCGCGGGCCACCTCAAGCTCGGCAAGCTCGTCGTCCTCTACGACGACAACAAGGTCTCGCTCGCGGGCCCGACCGACGTCACGTTCACCGACGACGCGATCGCGCGCTTCGACGCAAGCGGCTGGCACACGCAGTTCGTAGACATCGCCGAGGGCAACTCCGTCGCCGCCGTGGACCAAGCGATCTCCGTGGCCAAGAACGTCACCGACCGCCCGTCGTTTATCGCCATCCGCACCCACATCGGCTATGGATCGCCCGTCCAGGATACGTTCAAGGCGCACGGCAGCCCGCTCGGCGTGGAAAACCTCAAGAAAACCAAGGCCGAGCTCGGCTGGCCGGTCGAGCCCGACTTCTTCGTACCCGACGACGTGCTTGCGTGGTTCCGCGAGGCCGGCGAAAAGGGCGCGCGCGCGCAAGCGCAGTGGCAGGCCACGTACGCAAGCTGGAAGGCCGGGCATCCCGAACTCGCGGCGCAACTCGAACGCGCCCTGCGTAACGATCTTCCGGCCGCGCTTCCGTGGCCGGCCTTCACGGAAGAAAACGGCAACGTCGCGACGCGCGAAGCGGGCGGCGCGGTGATGAACGCGATCGCCGGCGCGCTCCCCGAGCTGGTCGGAGGATCCGCCGACCTCGATCCCTCGACCAACACGTATCTTAAAGGTTGCGGCGATTTCGAACCCGGCAACTACTCGGGGCGGAACGTTCACTACGGCGTCCGCGAGCACGCGATGGCGGCGATCAACAACGGCATCGCGCTGCACGGCGGCTTGCTGCCGTTCTGCGCCACGTTCTTCAACTTCTCGGACTATCTCAAGCCCGCGCTGCGTTTGTCGGCCCTCTCGAACGCGCGATGCATCTACGTCTTCACGCACGATTCGATCTTCGTGGGCGAGGACGGTCCCACGCACGAGCCGATCGAGCAGCTGGCGATGCTGCGCGCGACGCCCAACGTCGTCGTGGTCCGTCCCGCCGACTCGCTGGAGACGCTGGCGGCGTGGAAGCTCGCGGTGGAGAGCAAGCACGGTCCCTGGGCGCTGGTGCTCACGCGACAGAAAGTGCCCTTCCTGGGCGCTCGCAACGCGGCGGTCGACAGGGGCGCATACGTCCTGGTCGACTGCGAAGGCACGCCCGACCTAATCCTCATCGGCAGCGGTTCCGAGGTCGCGCTGGCGCGCGATGCGGCCAAGATCCTCGCCGCCGGCGGCGTCGCGACGCGCGTCGTCTCGATGCCCAGCTGGGAACTCTTCGACCGCCAATCCGAAGCCTACCGCGAGAGCGTTCTCCCATCGGCGGTGACCGCGCGCATGTCCGTTGAGGCGGCCGCGACCATCGGGTGGAGCGCGTACGTCGGAACGCGCGGCTACGCTTTCGGCATCGATCATTTCGGGGCGTCGGCCCCCGCCGCCGCGATCGCGCAAGCCTTCGGTTTCACGCCGGACAATTTGGCCCAGATCGCGCTCGAGCGCTTCGCACTCGCAAAACGCTAGGAGTCAACGTGAAGAACCCAATGCAGCAACTGCTCGACGCTGGACAAAGCGTCTGGCTCGACAACGTCCGCCGCAGCATGTTCGATTCGGGCGAGCTCAAGCGGCTGATCGATCTCGGCCTGCGAGGCATGACGAGCAACCCCACGATTTTCGAGAAGGCCATCGGCGCCGGCGACGACTACGACGAGCAGCTGCGCTCGCTGATCGGCACCGAAAAGAATGCTGACGCCTTGTTCTGGGACCTTGCCGTCCAAGACATTCAGGACGCGTGCGATGCGTTCGCAGGCGTCTACGAGTCGTCCAAGGGCAACGACGGCTTCGTGAGTCTCGAAGTCTCGCCGCTGCTGGCCAACGACACCGCCGGAACGGTCGCCATGGCGAAGTCCCTCTGGAAGCGCGTCGACCGGCCCAACGTCATGATCAAAATTCCCGGCACGCGGGAAGGTATCCCGGCGATCGAAGAGGCGATCTACGAAGGCCTGAACGTGAACGTCACGCTCATTTTCTCGGTTCAGATGTACGCCAACGCCGCCGAAGCGTATATTCGCGGTTTGGAGCGGCGCGTCGCCGAGCATAAGCCGATCGATCGCATTCGCTCCGTGAACAGCGTCTTCGTCAGCCGCGTGGACTCCGCGGTCGACAAGATTCTCAAAGACCGCATCGTCAAGGGCGAAGACCTCAAGAAGCTTCAGGGTAAGACCGGAGTCGCGAGCTTGAAGATCGTGTACGCCAAGTTCAAGGAGCTCTTCGAAGACGAGCGCTTTGCCAAACTCAGAAAGCACGGCGGCACGCCTCAGCGACCGCTCTGGGCGAGCACGTCCACGAAGAATCCCGACTATCCCGATTTGATGTACGTCGAGACGGTCGTCGGCCCCGAAACGGTCAACACGATGCCGCCGCAGACGCTGCAAGCCCTGCTCGATCACGGCCGCATCACGCCCGATACGGTCGAGTCCGACGTCGCGGGCGCCCGCGCCGACCTCGACGCGCTCCAGGACGCGAACATTTCGCTGTTCGACGTCACCCACGAACTGCAACTGGAGGGCGTTTCGCTCTTCAGCGATTCCTTCGCGGCGCTGATCGGCGCGATCGTCTACAAGCAGAAACAGCTTGCCTCCGGGGCCGAGCGCGTTGCGCTCTCGCTGCCGGGCGAAACGCAGGCGACGTTCGACGCGGCGCTGGCGACGCTGGTCAAGAACGATTTTCTCAAGCGCATGTGGGCTAAGGACCCGACGCTCTGGTCCACCGACCCCGACGCAGCGGAACTGATCAAGCACTCGCTCGGGTGGCTCGACATTCCGCAGCACATGCTCGAATCGGTTCGCGACCTCTCCGACTTCGGCAAAGAGGTCGCCAAGTCGTATACGCACGCCGTCGTCCTGGGCATGGGCGGGAGCTCGCTCGCGCCGGACATCATGCGCGTCACGTTCGGGCACACGCCGGGATACCCGGAACTGCACGTGCTCGACTCGACCGCGCCCGAGCAGATCGCGGCGCTCGAGGCGGAGATCGACATCGATCGCACGCTCTTCATCGTCTCGAGCAAGAGCGGATCGACGACCGAGCCCAACGCGTTCTTCGCCTACTTCTTCGACAAGGTCGCTAAGCGCGTGGGATCCGACAAAGCGGGTTCGCGATTCATCGCGATCACCGATGCCGATTCGCCGCTCGTGAAAGTCGCCGATGCGAACGGTTTCCGGCGCGTCTTCAAAAACGACCCGAACATCGGGGGCCGCTATTCGGCGCTTTCGGATTTCGGGATGGTGCCGGCCGCGATCGGCGGCTACAACGTGACGCTGCTGCTCGATCGCGGGCTGGGCGCCATGCACGGCAACGAGAACACGAGCGCGCCCTCGAGCGCACTTCGTTTGGGCGCGGCGATGGGGGGCCTCGCGCTGGCCGGCCGCAACAAAGTGACGATCGTGACCCATCCCGCGGTCAAAGCGTTCGGAGCGTGGGCCGAACAACTCATCGCCGAATCCACCGGCAAGCTCGGCAAAGGCATCGTGCCCGTCGAGGGCGAGCGGCTCGGCGATCCCGCGGACTACGGTGACGATCGCTTCTTTGCGTACGTCGGTGCGAATCTGCCCGACCCGGATCCGGCCACCGAGGTCAAACTCAAGGCGCTCGAAAGCGCCGGCCATCCGGTGGCGCGCCTGGCGATGAACGACGCGTACGACGTCGGCGAACAATACTACGTCTGGGAGGTCGCCACGGCGGCTGCCGGATCGCTGCTGGGCATCGACGTGTTCGACCAGCCCAACGTCCAAGAATCCAAGGACAACACCAAAGCGCTCTTGGAGCAGTACGCCAAGACGGGNNGGCGACTACGTCGCGATCACCGCCTACGTCGCGCGCAACGAGGAGCACGACCGGCTGTTGCAAGCGATGCGCCTGAAAATTCGCGACGCCCGCAAGGTCGCGACGACGGTCGGCTTCGGACCGCGCTTCCTGCACTCGACCGGGCAACTCCACAAGGGCGGCCCCAACACGGCGGTGATGCTGCAGATCACGGCCGACGAAAAGCTCGACCAGCAGATCCCCGGGATGAACGTCGGCTTCCGAACCTTGCTCGCGGCCCAGGCGCTGGGCGATTGGAGCTCGCTGGCGAGCCGGCACCGGCGCGGGATTCGCGTGCATCTGCGCGGCGGCATCGACGAAGGGCTGCGGGCTCTCGCCGCGGCGATCGACGAAGCGCTGACGGCCCGCGCGTAGCGGCCGCGGGAGCGTGAAGGACCGTGCCTGAAGCCGCCACCGCCGGCCTTGCATCGACGGCCGCGCCGTCGCGCGACGGCGCAGCCGTCAACCCGCTGCGGCAGGGCTTGGAGAGCGACCGCATCTCCGATCCGTGCAACATCGTCTTTTTCGGCGCCAGCGGCGACCTCTTCAAACGGATGCTGTTGCCCGCCGTCTACTCGATGCACCTCAAAGGCATGCTGCCCGAGAAGTTCGGCCTCATCGGCTTCGCGCGTTCGGATTTCGACGACGACACGTTTCGGGCGTACTGCCGGACGCAGCTCGAAAACTTCGCGCCGCCCGATCAGAAGCCGTCCGGCGACCTGTGGAACGAGTTCGCCAAGAGCATCAGCTACGTGTGCGCGGACTTCAAGGACACCAAGCACTTTGAGGATTTGCGCGCGCAGCTCGAGGAGAACGACCGGACGTTAGGAACGGCCGGCAACCGGATCTACTATCTAGCGACGCCGCCTCCGGTCTTCCCCGAAATCGTCAAGCACCTCAAACTCGCCAAGCTCGACCCGAAGAGCGACGATCGCGGCTGGTCGCGCATCGTCGTCGAAAAGCCGTTCGGAACCGATCTAGCGTCGGCGCGGGCGCTGCAAGCCGCCGTCGAACGCGTCTTTAACGAGCGCTCGATCTATCGCATCGACCACTATCTGGGCAAAGAGCCCGTCCAAGACATCCTGGCGCTGCGCTTCGCCAACACGATCTTCGAGCCGATTTGGAACCGCAACTACGTTCATAGCGTCCAAATCACCGCCGCCGAGCAACTTGGGGTCGAGCAGCGCGGCGCCTACTACGACAACGCGGGCGCCCTGCGCGACATGATCCAGAACCACGTCATGAACCTGTTTGCGCTCGTCGCGATGGAGCCGCCGGCCAGCTCGGACGCCAACGCGATTCGCGACGAAAAGTTCAAGGTGCTCTCAGAGGTCCCGCTGCCCGCAATCGATGCCGTTTCGAGGGTGAGCGCGCGCGGGCAATATGGGCCCGGGACGATCGACGGCGCGGCCGTGCCTGGCTATCGGAACGAAGCCGACGTGGGTTTGGACTCCAACACCGAAACCTTCGCCGCAGTCAAACTCACGATCGACAACTGGCGGTGGGCCGGCGTTCCGTTCTTCTTGCGCTCCGGCAAGCGCCTCGCGCGCAAGGTCAGCGAAATCGCGGTGACGTTCAAACCGATTCCGCACCGCCTCTACGGCGACGAAACGGACGCGATCGAACCGAACGTTCTGGTCGTGAAGATCCAGCCCGACGAGGGCATCGCCTTGCGTTTCGAAGCGAAAGTCCCGGGCCCCAAACAGCACATTCGAAGCGTCTATATGGACTTCAACTACGGCACCGGGTTCGGCGTTCAATCGCCGCCCGCGTACGAGCGGCTGCTGGCCGACGCGATGCGCGGCGACCAGACGCTTTTCACGCGCTGGGACGCAGTCGAGCGCGCCTGGGAGATCGTCACGCCGATTCAGGAAAAATGGCAGAACACGAAGGACTTCGGCTTCCCGAACTACGCCGCCGGGAGCCAAGGGCCGCAATCGGCGTTCGAGCTCTTTCCCGACTGGCGTAAGCTGTGAGCGTCGACACGCAGGCCATTCTGGACGAGCTGAACCAGCACCGGCTCAATCGCCGCTCTACGTCCGCCTCGACGATGACGCTCGTCTCGTTCATCGAGGACTCCGATCTCTCGGAAGTGGTTCGCGAGCGAACGCGAGCCCTTGCCGACAAGCATCCGTCCCGCGCCATCATCCTGGACGCCACGCAGCCGCTCGGAACGCACCGGACGGACGGATCGGTCGAGCGCGGAGAATGGATCGAGGTCGGCGTCAAGGGGGCGGACGCCGCACACCTGGCGTCGATCGCGCGGGCGCTCGCACTCGGCGAGGCTCCGCTGGT
>PMFP01000090.1 GCA_003155175.1 Vulcanimicrobiota bacterium | reverse complement strand
ATCTCGGCATGAAGCCCGTCCTGGCGGGAGGAGCGGAGTTCCCGGAATTTGCCGGATCCGACTGCGTGCAGATGCTGGTGCACAACGACAAGCCGCCCGTCGAAAATGGCAAGAGCGCGTTCAAACTCGGCGCGAACGCGCTGCTGGGCGGAGAACGGCTGTGGAACGGCGTCACCGAGCCGGCGCTCGCGGTGCGCAACATTCGCCGGCTGTACGACACCGCCGCGGTGAAGCTCGTGAAAGAGAACGGCGAGATCGTCGGACTNNGAAAGAGAACGGCGAGATCGTTGGACTCATCGCCGAGCGCGAGGGCAAGCACGTCGCCATCAAGGCAAACCGCGCCGTCGTCCTTACGTGCGGCGGTTTTGAAAACAACCCCACGATGATCCGCACGTATCTGGAGGGGCTCCCCGAGATCTATCCGTCGGGGACGCCGTACAATACCGGCGACGGCATTACGATGGGTCTCGAAGCCGGCGCGGATCTCTGGCACATGAGCAACATAGCGGGGCCGGAGTTCTTCTTTAAGGCACCCGGCATTGCCGTGTCGCGCTGGATCAACATCCCGCACGTCGACAGTTATCTTTTCGTTGCGTGTGACGGCAAGCGTTTCACGGCCGAGGGCACGCCGTGCATGGGCGCGGATCGCCACGGGAAAACCAAAGTTCACGGCGTCTGGATGCAGCAGCTCACGCCGGTTCCGGTGTACATGGTGTTCGACGAGACGTTCCGCAAGGCGGGTTCGATCGGCGAGTCGTTTGCCTGCTGGGATGTGACGCACGGCAATTTGTACGACTGGAGCGCCGACAACCTGCGGGAAGTGGAGAAGGGCTGGATCAAGCGGGCAAACACCATCGAGGAGCTCGCGCCGCTCATCAATCTGTCGCCCGAAGTTCTGAAAGCCACGGTCGCGCGCTACAACGCGTTTGCGAAGGACGGAAAGGACGCCGATTACGATCGGACTGCGGGCTACATGGCGCCGCTTCAAGCGCCGCCATACTACGCAATGGAGCTCACGCCCAGCTTCGTCAACACGCAAGGCGGCCCGCGCCGCGACAAAGACGCGCGCGTGATTTCCGTCGAGGGCAAGCCGATTCCGCGGCTCTATTCGGCGGGCGAGCTCGGCTCGATCTACGCCTTCAACTACAACGCGGGCGGTAACGTGGGCGAATGCTTTGCCTTCGGCCGCATCGCCGGGCGAAATGCCGCGCAAGAGAAGCCGGTTCGGGCAGCCACCACGGCCGGCGCCACCTAGCCGATCGTTAGAGGTTGGGGGTTCGCGTGAGGGAACCCCCAGACTTATGGCTACGCTCCACCCGCCCTTGGACGGGCTCTCGGCCGGCAAACACGATCTGCAAGTAAGCCTGCTGGGCTGGCACACGGTCGGCTCTTGTACGATCGCGGTCAACGATCCGTTCCACTTCGATGCGTCCGGCAGTTACGATGCGATGGGCAAGAAGGGGACGTTCGACATGAAACTCGTCCTAACGGACCAAGACCCCGCGGCCTCGAGCGGGCCTTGCAAGATCAGCAACGACGGGCAGACGTTCGACGCGACGTACGTGCGGAACGGCAACGAGATTTCGTTTACCGCCAGGGATCACAGCATTACCGTTTCGCCGGACGGGAACAACGTGCTCATGCAGGTACGCGGCTTCCCGAAGTTTCGTATTCTCGGCTGATGTCGTTCGCGGCCGACAGCCTCGATCGTCGCACGTTCATCACGTTCTGCGCGACGATGGCTGCGACGCTGGCGCTGCCGGAGTCCTACGTTCCCGCGATCGCCAAGGCGCTACAATCGGCGAAGCGCCCCGTCCTCGTGTGGCTGGCGTTCTCGGACTGCGCGGGCTGCACGGAGTCGTTCTTGCGCGCCAGCAATCCGACCGTAAGCGATCTCATCCTCAACACGCTTTCGATTAACTACCACGAGACGCTGATGGCGGCTTCGGGCGAAGACGCCGAGGCGCTACTGAGCCGGACCGTAGGCGACGATCGCGGCCGGTACATCGCGGTCGTCGAGGGCGCGATTCCGACCAAAGATAACGGCGTCTACTGCACGATCGGCGGGCGCTCCGCTATCGACATCGCGCGCGAGGTTTGCAGCAACGCGGCGGCGGTGATTACGGTCGGTGCGTGCGCGTTTTTCGGCGGCTGGCCCGCTTCCCGCCCGAATCCCACGGGTGCCGTCGGCCTACAAGATGCCCTGCGCGGCCTCAAAGTGATCAACTTGCCGGGGTGCCCGCCCAACGCGGTCAACATCACGGCCACGCTCGTGCATTTCCTCACGTTCGGCGAGATGCCGGACACCGACGCGCAGAGCCGTCCGCTGTTCGCCTACGGGACGCAAATTCACGATTCGTGCGAACGCCGCGCGCACTACGATGCCGGCGAGTTCGTGGACGCATGGGGCGACGAAGCGCATCGCAAGGGCTGGTGCTTGTACAAGATGGGCTGCAAGGGCCCCGGCACGTATCACAATTGCGCCTCGGTCCGCTGGAACGACGGAACGAGCTGGCCGATCGGCGCCGGCCACGGGTGTATCGGGTGTTCCGAGGCCGGATTCTGGGACGAGAACACGCCGTTCTATCGGCGGCTGCCCGACGTTCCCGGATTTGGCGTGCAGACGACGGCAAACGAGGTCGGGCTGGGCATCGTCGCGGTAACGGCGACGGCGGTCGCCGTTCACGGGGTCATCAGCATCGTGCGCGACCGGTTGCATCCCGAACCCGTCGACCCGCCGCCCCCGTCTGCAGGCAAGTCGTGACGCGCATCGCGATCGATCCGGTCACGCGGATCGAGGGGCATTTGCGCATCGAAGCCACCGTGGAGGGCGGCAAGGTCGCCGACGCGTGGAGCTCGAGCACGATGTTTCGCGGCATGGAGATCGTCCTTCGCAAGCGCGATCCGCGCGACGCGTGGCTGTTCGCGCAGCGCATCTGCGGCGTCTGCACGACCGTGCACGCGCTCGCGTCGGTCCGCGCGGTCGAAGACGCGGTCGGTTCGAATCCGCCGCTCAACGCGCGGCTGATTCGCGACGTCATCGCCGGGACGCAATACGTGCAGGATCACGTCATCCACTTCTACCATCTGCACGCGTTCGATTGGGTCGACGTCGCGTCGGCGACGAAGGCGGACCCCGCGGCGGCATCGCGACTGGCCCAAAGCATCTCCGCTTGGCCGAAATCGAGCCCCGGATATTTCCAAGAGATTCGCGACAAGATCGCGGCGATCGTGAATTCGGGACAGCCGGGCCTCTTCGCCAACGGCTACTGGGGGCATCCGGCATATCGGCTGTCGCCGGAAGCGAACCTCGTCCTGGTGGCGCACTACCTCGAAGCGCTCGACTGGCAGCGCGAGATCGTTCGCGTCCAAGCGATACTCGGCGGTAAGAATCCGCATCCGCAGACGTATCTGGTCGGGGGAATGGCGATCCCGATCGATCCGGACAGCCAAGCTGCGCTCAACTTCGCGCGCTTAGACGAAGAACGTACGATTCTCGAGAGCGCTAAGACGTTCGTCGAGCAAGTCTATCTTCCGGACGCGGTCTTAGTCGCGTCGCACTATCCCGAATGGTTCGGGTACGGCGCCGGACACAAGACGTACATGGCGTACGGTGATTTCCCGCAGCCCTCCGGCGACGTCTCGAGCTACCGGTTCGCGCGCGGCATCGTCCGGTATCCGAACGAAGCCGGCGTGGACGCCTTCGACCCCGCGAAAATCAGCGAATACGTGACGCGCTCCTGGTATGCGTATCCCGACGAGCGCGTTGGGCTTCACCCGTCACGAGGCGAGACGAATCCAACGTATACGGGTCCGCAACCACCGTTCGAATTTCTCAACGTTAACGACAAATATTCGTGGCTCAAGGCACCCCGCTACGACGGCGAGGTGATGGAAGTGGGACCGCTGGCGCGGCTTCTCGTCTCCTACGCGGCGGGACGTCCCGATATCAAGAACGTCCTTGATGGCGCGCTTCGTACGTTGAAGCTGCAGCGCGCGGATCTTTCGTCAACGCTCGGCCGCGTCGTCGCACGAGCGCTCGAAACGCAGTTGATGAGCGGGTGGCTGCTGGAATGGCACGACGAGCTCGTCGCCAACGTTGCGAACGGCGATCTCGCGGTGCACGACGGGTCGCGATGGGAGCCGTCGTCGTGGCCGGCCGAATGCGAAGGGTGGGGGTCGCACGAAGCGCCGCGCGGCTCGCTCGGCCACTGGGTTCGCATCGAGTCGGGCGCGATCGCGAACTATCAGGCGGTCATGCCGACGACGTGGAACGCCTCGCCGCGCGACGCGCGCGGCATGCGGGGGCCCTACGAAGCGGCGCTGCTCGGCACGCCCGTGGCGGATCCGCAGCGTCCGCTCGAGATTTTGCGCACCGTCCACTCGTTCGATCCGTGCATGGCCTGCGCGGTGCACGTGCTCGACCCGGACGGCGGGCTCGTCGTGCGCGTCGAGGACGACGCATGGTGACGGCCGTCGTCGGAATCGGGAACGTACTCTTGAGCGATGACGGCGCCGGCGTGTGGCTCGCCCGGCGTCTCGCGGCGACGTATCGTTTCGTGCCGGAAGTCCAGATTCTCGACGGCGGAACGCTCGGACTCGATTTGCTACCCTATCTTTCCACGGCGGAGCGCCTGCTCGTGATCGACGCGGCGAGGACGGGAACGGCGCCCGGAACGATCGCGATTTTGCGCGAGCACGAAGTCCCAGCCGTCCTTCGCCAGTCGCTCTCCGCGCACGAAGCGTCGCTGTGCGACCTGCTAGCCGCGCTGACCCTGCTTGGGAAGGCGCCGCGGGAGCTTGTCGCGATCGGGATCGAACCGTTGCACGTCCGGCCGGGCGTGGAGCTCTCGGAACCGGTGCGCGCCGCGTTGCCGGCGGCGGAGTACGCCGTCGTCGGACAGCTCGAGAAGTGGGGCGTCGCTTCCGTGCGGGACGAGACCCACGCCGAAACGGCGTTCACGCTATGAGCGGCACGACCGGCGCGCCGTCCGAGTTCTTCTACGTCTGGCACTTGCCCGTGCGGGTCACGCACTGGGCGAACGTGGCCGCGTTTTTCACGCTCGCGCTCACGGGGCTCTACATCGGAGCGCCGGCGGCCGTCGCTGTGCACGTTCCGCAGATGACGTACGTTCGGATGGTGCACGTCGCGGCGGGGTACGTCTTGCTGTGCAGCGTCGCGATCCGGTTCTACTGGGCGTTCGTGGGCGATCGCGGCGCCTCGTGGCGCGCGTTCTTCCCGTATCTGCGAACCGACGGACGCCGCAAGATGATCGAGGAACTGCAGTTCTACGCCTTCCTGCGGCGCGATCCGCCACGGAGCAGCTCCGTCATCAACGTCTCACACTCGATCGTGTTTCTGGGCTTCGTCGTCGAGATCGTTACGGGGTTCGCGCTGCTCTCCGTGGCTGGAAGCCACGGCATCCTCGCGCCCCTGTTCGCTCCGCTCTTTGCGCTCGTGGCGCCGCAGAACGTCAGGCTCGTTCACGTCGTCGTGATGTGGTTCTTACTGGCTTTCACGGTCGAGCATATCTACGTCGCCGTCCTGCTCGACTGGAAAGAACGCAGCTTGCTTCTGGCGAGCATGATTACCGGCTACATGGGACACGAACGGCGCCACTAGCGGCGCCATCGCCGGTTACGCGGACTTGAGCTTCCAGGCCAGCGACGACCAGGAAACGCCGGCAAAGATAAAGTTGATGCCGACGGCAAAGCCGATGAACCAGAGTGCGGACGTCGGCCACTGATTCCAGAGCAGCACGCCCAACACGAACGTGATGAATCCGCTGAACGCCGCCCAACCGTAATTCGGGAACTTCATCCAGAGCGCCGAGACGAACCGGAAGATTCCGCCGAACACGAACAGAATCGCGAGCAGGAGCGTGATCGACAGCGCGCCCGCGACGGGATTGCGGATCAGCACCAGGCCGATCACGACGTCGAGTAGGCCGATGAGCAGCATCAGAATGATGTTTCCGGCGCCGCGCGTGAAGAACGCACCCGTGATTTGAAAGATCCCGCCGATGAAGACCAGCCAGCCGAAGAAGATGACGGTCGCGAGCGTCGCGACGAAGTCGCTCGAAATCGCCATGAAGCCGACCAAAATGAGCGCGATTCCCAGCGCCATGTACCAGCCCCAGTGTTTCTGAGCGTCGTTAATGGTTTGTGCAATCATAGGACCACCCTTTCTTTGCGGGCGGCAGTTTTGCCTGCGCCTAGCGTGCGCCCGGATGCTCCGCAGCCATCGTGATGACGGCGGCCCCGTCTATCGTGTCGTTCTCGACCGCGCGCAGCGCGTCGTTTGCGCGTTCGAGCGGAAACGACGTGGAGACCGGTTTGAGGTCGATTTCGGCCGCGAGCGCAAGAAAGTCGCGGGCATCGGCACGCGTCATGTTCGTGACGCTGCGAATCTCGCGTTCGCCCCACAGCAGAGAGTCGTAGTCGAAGCGCGGAATGCAGTCGAGGTGGATCGCGTTGATCCCGACGACGCCGCCCTTGCGCAACGCTCCCAGCGCGTCTATGACGACCGAGCCCACGGGGGCAAACGTGACGGCGCGATCCAGCCGAACCGGCGGCCGGTCGTTCTCCTTGCCGACCCAATCGGCACCCATGGCTTCGGCGGTGGTGCGGTGGTTCTTGCCGCGTGAAACGACGTACACGTTGCAGCCCCAATGTTTGAGAATCGGAAGTGCAAGATGCGCCGACGAGCCGAAGCCGTAGAGTCCGACGCTTTCGCCGCGTTGAACGCCGGCGACGCGCAGCGCGCGAAAGCCGATGATGCCGGCACACAAGAGCGGAGCGGCTTGCAGATCGTCGAGACGATCGCTTAGAGGATAGGCAAAGTCGGCTCGCGCGACGACGGCGTTTGCGTAACCGCCATCCACATCGTATCCGGTATAGACGGGATGGTCGCACAGATTTTCGCGACCTTCGCGGCAGAACCGGCACGTGCCGTCGGTTCCGCCAAGCCAGGATATCCCGACCCGGGTTCCGATCTTCATCTCGACGCCCGGCGCGACGGCCGCGACGACGCCGACGATTTGATGGCCCGGGACGATCGTCGCGTGCTGCGGCGGCAGATCGCCTTCAACGATGTTGAGGTCCGTCCGGCAGACTCCGCAGGCTCGCACCATGACCAGGATCTTGCCCGCGCTCAATGCCGGGAGCGCGCGATCTTCGATCGTGAGCCGGTTCTTCGAGATCGGTCCGGTTCCATGGAGCACGGCGGCCGTCGTCTTCGTTGCCGCCGGTGTTGCTGTCTCTGTAGACATGGTCGGTTCTCTTTTCTTAAAAAATTCGGACGGGGCTTGCGTCGGAGCGAGCACGTGACGCTTGCCCGAGCGCGTTCGCAACGTCGCCGGCTACGACGCCGAAGGGGCGAGCCGCGGCCGCGCATGCGCCGGCGCGACCGTGCCAAAACGCTCCTACCCGGCCGGCGTCTACCGGCGCGAGGCCCTGCGAGAGGAGCGTTGCAACGATGCCCGAGAGCACGTCGCCGGTTCCGGCCGTGGCAAGCGCGGACGTGCCGGTGGGATTGAGATGGAGGCTGGTGCGATCGGCAACGAGCGTCGTGCGTCCCTTCAGAAGCGTCGGGATCCCGAATTCGTCCAGGAAAGCCCGCAGGCGCTCTCGCCGCCCGCCCGGAGCGATCGTGCCGCGTCCGGAGACCAACGCGAATTCGCCTTCGTGCGGAGTCAGAATCAATGTGCCGTCGTCGCGCAGACCGGACAGGTGCCCGGTGAGGAGATGGAGCGCGCTCGCATCGGCAACCGTCGGCAGCTTCGTTTGTGCAACGATTTCACGGACGATCGTTCCCGTGGCTTCGCTCAGCGCGAGTCCGGGTCCGATCGCCAGCGAACTGCAGTGCTCGGTGAGACCGGCGATCGTATGGATCGCCGACTGCGCGTCGGTGTCGTCGAACGGGACGACCACTTGCTCGATGAGATGCGCGCGTACCGTCTCGACCGCGGCTTGCGGCACCGCAACGGTAACGTATCCGGCACCGGCGCGCGCCGCTCCGAGGGCGCAGAGGATCGCCGCCCCGGGAAACTCCCCGGAGCCGGCGACGATGAGCGGCGCGCCGGAACTGCGCTTGTCTGCCTGCGCGGTGCGCCTGGGCAGCAGCGTTTCGAATCCGCTCTCGGTCAGGACGAATGCGTCCGGTCCGGCATCGAGGAGATCCGCGTCGTGGATGCCGATGGGAGCGCACCAGAGGTCTCCCGTGGCGTCACGGCCCGGGTCGAGCAGGGAGCCGACTTTCGGCCGGCCGATCGCGATCGTCGCGACGGCGCGAATATGAGGCTGGTTTAGGGCGCCGGTCGTCGGGTCGGTGCCCGTCGCGAGGTCGAGCGCGAGAATGGGAACGCCGGCCGCGTTCATGGCGGAGACCCGCGCGGCGGTCGGAGCGTCGAGCGGGAAGTGGACGTTGACGCCGAGCAGTCCGTCGAGCAAGAGGCCGGCGACGCGCAGATCGGATTCGTCTGCCGGAAAGGCGCGCAGTTCGACGCCCGACGCGCGGGCGCGCTCTCGAGAGGCGACGCGCGTCGGGCTACCGTCGTGCGTTGGATCGTGATACGCGACGCGTGGCCCGTCCATCTCGGACAGCGCGGCGAAGGCGTCGCCGCCGTTGTCGCCGTTTCCGGCGAAGGCGACGATCGGCCCTTCGCGCCGGTAGCGCGCGGNNCCAGGGCGAGGCGGCGAGCATCCAGGGCCGCGCCCGCGAGGCGAACCAGCGTATCCGCACCGTCGCGCCGAACGGCGAGTCCGTCGATCAGTCCCATCTGCACCGACGTGACGGCTAACATCGCGTCAGGCCGGTACCGGAACTCGCCCAGCTGCTGATTTCGGCTTGCCGTTTTTCGTCTTCGCGAAGTCGAGCACGACCCGGCCGGCAACTTTGCCATGTTCGAGGCGCTCGAAAACCGAATTGATCGAACTGAGCGGCTCGAGCTCGACGTCGGCTCGAACCTTGCCTTCGTCGGCGATGGCGAGCGCTTCGGCCATATCTTCGCGGGTGCCCACGAACGATCCGCGGATGCTGATGCAATTTGCGACGACGTCGAATAGCGGAACGGGAAAATCACCCGGCGGAAGCCCGACGAGGACGCACGTCCCTACCTTGCGCGTCATCTCGACGCCTTGCTTGAACGCCGGCAACGAAGGCGCGGTGATCAGAACGCCGT
>PMFP01000138.1 GCA_003155175.1 Vulcanimicrobiota bacterium | reverse complement strand
CGGCGGCACGTTCGACGTCTCGATCCTGGAAGTCGGCGACGGCGTCTTCGAAGTGAAGTCGACCAACGGCGACACGCATTTGGGCGGTGACGACTACGACCATCGCATCGTCGAGTGGCTGGTGGGCGAGTTCCGTAAGGAACAAGGCATCGACCTTTCCAACGACAAGCAGGCCATGCAGCGTCTCACCGAAGCGGCCGAAAAAGCGAAGATCGAACTCTCGGCGGTCGTAACGACGACCATCAACCTGCCGTTCATCACGGCGGGCGCCGACGGTCCCAAGCATTTGGATTACACGCTGACGCGCGCCAAGTTCGAAGAGCTCACGGCCGATCTGACGGATCGCTGCCTCGCGCCCTTCAAGCAAGCCATCGCCGACGCGAAGATCGACGTTTCGAAGATCGACGAAGTCGTGATGGTCGGCGGCTCGACCCGCATGCCCGTCATTCAAGAACTCGTCAAGAAACTGACCGGCAAAGATCCGAACCTGACCGTCAATCCGGACGAAGTCGTGGCCATCGGCGCCGCGATTCAAGCCGGCGTTCTCTCCGGCGAAGTACGCGACGTCGTCCTTCTCGACGTCACGCCGCTCTCGCTCGGCCTGGAAACGCTCGGCGGCGTCATGACGGCGCTTATCGAACGCAACACGACCATCCCGACCAAGAAGTCGCAGGTCTTCACCACGGCCGAGGACGGCCAGACGTCGGTGGACATCCACGTGCTGCAGGGCGAACGCCCGATGGCGGCCGACAACAAGACGCTGGGACGTTTCCGCCTCGAAGGCATCCCGCCGGCTCCGCGCGGCGTGCCGCAGATCGAAGTCACGTTCAACATCGACGCCAACGGCATCGTGAACGTGAACGCCAAGGATCTGGGCACCGGCAAAGAGCAGGCGATCACGATCACGGCTTCGACCAATCTCGACAAAGACGAAGTCGATCGGATGGTTAAGGACGCCGAAGCGCAGGCCGCAGCCGATCAGGCACGCCGCGAAGAGGCGGAGATCCGCAACAACGCGTCCAGCCTAATCTACTCGACCGAGAAGTCGCTCAAGGAAGTCGGCGAGAAGCTCGACGCAGGCGCCCGCGGCGAGGTCGAAACGGCTCTTGCCGATCTCAAGCGCTTGAGCGAAAACGGAACCGCCGCGGAGATCAAGCCCGCCGTCGAACGCCTGCAAGAGGCGAGCTACAAGATGGCCGAGCTGCTCTACAAGGCGACGACGCCCGAACAGGGCGCGCCCACGAACGGGGCCTCGAACGGAGCGACCAACGGTGCGACCGAGAACGCCGCACCCGAGGAAGACGTCATCGACGCCGAGTTCAAGGAAGCCAAGTAAGGCGCGTTTGGAACCCCATGGCGTCGCGGATGCTCCGGCCACAGGCCGGAGCATCCGGCGCCGTGTTTGCATTGCGTTTGTGTGTGAGTGAATGATGTCTGAGAATCCAACCGAGTGGAGTACCGAAGCCGGCGAAGCCGTGCTCGACGGCGCCGGACCGGACGCCTCCGGTCGCGACCGCCTGCTCCAAGAACTTGAGGACGCGAAAGCGCTTGCCGAGGAAAACTACAAGAAGTATCTACTCTCGATCGCCGACTTCGAAAATTACAAGAAGCGGCAAGAGCGCGACGAAGCCCGGCGCGCGTCGGCGCACCGATACATGCTGCTGGAGCGCCTGCTGCCCGTCATCGACAACCTCGAGCGCGCGCTGCAGTACGACTCCGCGGGCGACCTCCTCCGCGGCGGCATCGAGCAGACCCTCAAAGGCTTCGAGGCGATCCTCGCCTCCGAGGGCGTCACGGTGATCGAAGTTCTCGGCAAACCGTTCGACCCGCGCGTCGCCGAAGCCATCGCCACGTCGCCGGCCGAGGGCGGCGTCGAGGACGACACCGTCACCGAAGTCGCGCAAAAGGGCTACGGCCTCGGCGAGCACGTTCTGCGTCCGGCCAAAGTGATCGTCGCGAAACATTCAGGATGAATTATAAGGACTATTACGCGGTCTTAGGCGTTGCGAAGAACGCCCCCGAGAAAGACATTAAGTCTGCGTACCGGAAGCTCGCGCGAAAATGGCACCCCGACACCAATCCCGACAACGCAAAGGCGGCCGAAGAGAAGTTTAAAGAGATATCCGAGGCCTACGAAGTCCTTAACGATCCGGAAAAGCGCCGGAAGTACGACATGCTCGGACCCGACTGGCAGCAAGCCGCGCGCCAAGCCGAACAGCAGCGACAGTACCGGACGCGCTACGAAGGCGACGCGGAGCAATTCGATTTCGGCGGCGGCGCGAACAGCGGCTTCTCGGACTTCTTCGACATGTTCTTCTCGGGCATAGGACAACGCGCGTCGGCGCCGCAGGGCCGCAGTCGCGGCGGATTCGCGCAACGCGGCCAGGATCTCGAGACGACGATCGAACTCACGCTGCGCGACGTCTACGAAGGCGGAAAGAAAAACGTGTCGTTGCAAATCGAAGACTTGTGTCCCGTCTGCCAAGGAACCGGAACTGCGAACGGTCAGCTCTGCCAGAACTGCCACGGCACGGGGCGCGTCCTCAAGAGCAAGAAATTCGAAGTTTCGATTCCCAAAGGCATCGGCGACGGCCAGCGCATCCGCCTGGGCGGCCAAGGCGGCGCGGGCACCGGCGGCGGTCCGAACGGCGATCTCTATCTCATCGTGAAATTGGGCGACGACCCGACGTACAAGCGCAAGGGCGACGACCTCTACGTGGATTTACCGGTGAGCATGTTCGACCTGGTGCTGGGCGGGGACGTGCAAGTTCCGACCCTCGCCGGTCAGGTTGCGATGACGATCCCCGAAGGCACGCAGAACAACCGGCTGCTGCGCCTGACCGGAAAGGGGATGCCGAAGGTCAAGGGTTCGGGATCGGGCGACCAGTTCGTCCGCTTGATCGGACAGCTCCCCACGAAGATCACCGACAAACAGCGAAAGCTCTTTACCGAGCTGGCAAAGCTGAGCAACGGCAAGGCGTAGAGAATCGGACGGCTTCGAGGAGGGCGTCCCCATGATCAAAGAGATTGCGTTCGTAGCCTATCCGTCCAAAGACGTCGCCGCGCTGCGCGCGTGGTATGAGAAGCACCTCGACCTTACGTTCGGCCCGGCGTATACCGAGGGCGGCGTCGAGCAATACGCGGAGGCCGAAATCGGCGACACGGCGCTGGGCTTGATGAACGCGGAATGGGTCGGGATCCCTGCCGGCAGCGCCGCCGGCATCGCACTCGAAGTCGCCGACATCGACGCGGTTACGGCGAAGCTGCGCGCGGCCGGGCTCGAAGTCGAAGACCCGTACGTCACGCCGGTCTGCAAGCTCGCCAGTTTTCACGATCTCGAAGGAAACAAATTGACGCTCCACCAGCGCACCGCTACCGAGTGGGTCGCGCACGATTAGCCGATCGCCGTCTTGCAACCCGCATAGCGTCCGGCGGTTCGTAACCGTACGATGATGCACGGTCACGGGCTGATGTACTCCAACATGTACTCGCCCGACAAACCCAAGTCCGAGCGGCGCGTCGACTGGCGGCGCGTCGGCGGTCTGTTCGCGCCGTACTGGCGCCAGCAGACGGCCGTTCTCGCGTGCATCCTCGTGACGTCCCTGCTCGGCCTGATTCCCGCGTTCGTCACGGCCCACATCATCGACACGACCATCCCGTCGAAAGACATGCGCCAACTGGCGCTCGACGTCGGGATCATCCTCGCCTCGGCCCTGGTCTCCGCCGGCATCGGCGTCGCGCAGGGCTATCTGAACTCGGTCGTCGGCGAAGGCATCATGCGCGATATCCGGTCGCGGCTCGTCTCCCATCTGCACAAGATGCCGCTCAGTTTCTTCACCGGAACCAAGACCGGCGAGATCATGAACCGCGTCTCGAGCGACGTAGACAACATCGACAACGTCGTAACGGGAACGCTGACGTCGATCGTCACGAACATCGCGATCATCGTCACGACGGTCGTCGCAATGTTTATCTGGAACTGGCGCCTCGCGCTCCTCTCCATTCTGATCGTGCCGCTGATGATCGTGCCGCTCGGGCCGGTCGGCCGCAAGATGTTCCAAGTGCGCAAGAAGACGCGCGAAAAGCGCGACGAGATCGAGTCCATCACGCAAGAGACGCTTTCGATCTCGGGAATCCAGCTCATCAAGTCCTTCGCTCGCGAAGGCTACGAGAAGGCGCGCTTCTACGACACCGTCACGAACCTCATGAAACTCGAGATCGATCTCGCGATGGTGGGCCGCTGGTTCCTGGCCTCGGTGACGGCGATGATCGTCATCGGCCCGGCGCTGGTCTGGATGGGCGGCGGCTGGCTGGCGATCACGGCGGGACTGCAGGTCGGCGTCATCGTGGCGTTCGTCAGTTTCATCCAAGGACGGCTCTACGGACCGGCCGCGACGCTGGCCGGAATCCAAGTGCAGATCGTCAGCGCGCTGGCCGTCTTCGAGCGCATCTTCGACTACCTCGACTTAAAAACCGAAGACTACGATCCGCCGGGCGCGGTCGCGCTGCCTAGCGTCGCCGGCGACATCCGTTTCGAGCACGTCACGTTCTCGTACGGCGGCGACCGGAACGTCTTGGACGATTTGAACCTGCACGTCGAGCCCGGCCAAATGGCCGCGTTCGTCGGACCTTCGGGTGCCGGGAAGACGACGATCACGCAGCTCGTNNGCGCGCGACCTCGACATCCATTCGCTGCGCTCCTACATCGGCATCGTGACGCAGGAGACGTACCTCTTCCACGACACCATCGCGGCGAATCTGCGATACGCCAAGCCGGACGCAACCGACGAAGAGCTCGCCAAGGTCGCGGCCGCGGCCAACATTCACGACTTCATCACGTCGCTGCCGGACGGCTACGAGACCATCGTCGGCGAACGCGGCCACAAGCTCTCCGGCGGCGAGCGCCAGCGTCTCGCGATCGCTCGAGTGCTCCTCAAGGACCCGCGCATCTTGATCCTCGACGAAGCGACCAGTTCGCTCGACTCCCACAACGAAGCCGCGATCCAAGCCGCACTCGACGTGGTCATGCAAGGACGGACGAGCCTGGTCATCGCGCATCGTCTTTCGACCGTCGTGGCCGCGGACGTCATCTTCGTCGTAGAGGCCGGACGCGTCGTCGAGAGCGGCACGCACGAAGCCCTGCTGGCTAAGGGCGGAGCGTACGCTCACCTCTACCGGACGCAGTTCCGCTCTTCCGAGGCGCCGGCAGCGGCAACCGCCGCTTTTTAGAGAATACTCGCGCGACGTGAATACGCTGAGCGTGACCGGGCTGAAGAAAAGCTTCGGCTCCATCAATGCCGTCGACGATTTGAGCTTCGAGATTCGCTCGGGCGAAATCGTTTCTTTGCTTGGCCCCAACGGCGCCGGGAAGAGCACGACCTTCTTGTGTCTGTGCGGCCTCCTGCGTCCCGACGCGGGCAGCATCGTCTGGTCGGGAAAAGAACTCGGACCGGATCGCGGGCGCACCATCGCGCTGATACCCGAAACGCCGGAGGTATACGCGTTGCTTACCGTCTGGGAGCACATGGTGTTCGTAGCCAAGAGCTGTAAGCTGGCCGGCGCTTGGGAGGCACGCGCCAAGGAGCTCTTAGAGCGCTTCTCGCTCGCCGAACATCGCGACATGCTCGGCTCCGCGCTCTCGAAAGGGATGCGGCAGCGGCTCTTGGTCTCCGCGACGCTCTTGGCCGATGCTCCCGTTCTGCTGTTCGACGAACCGATGATCGGCTTGGACCCGGCCGGTCAGCGCCATCTTCGCGAGACGCTTCGCGAGTTGCGCTCGACCGGGAAGATCGTCATGGTCAGCACCCACATGCTCGACAACGCGCAGGTGCTCAGCGACCGCGCCATCATTCTCAAACACGGCAAGTGCATCTTCACCGGCACCTTCGAAGAGCTGAACGCCGGCGCCGGAGACGAGGATCTCGAGTCGACGTTCTTGCGCATCACCGCATGAGCGATCTCGCGCCGCTGGCGTATTTGGAGTCGCGGCGCCTGGCCAACTTCTTCCGCAAAACCGTGCACGACCCCACGCGCCTGATCATCTGGGTCATCGCGATCGTCTGGATCGTCGCCATGAGCGCCTTGCGCGCCCTGCGATCCTCGGGCTCGAGTTGGGGAACGCTGCACGATCCCGCAGCCAGTTTGCTCGGCTTCGGCTCGCTCGCCGCGCTCGGCGTCGTGATCGCCGTCGGCGCGGGCGGTCAGGCCGGCGCGTTCAGCGGCGCCGCCGACGCGCGCTTTCTGACGTCTTCTCAGCTCTCGGAGCGCTCGGTCGTCCTCTGGCTGCAACTGCGCAATTCGGCGATCACGATCGGCCGCATCGCGATCGCGATCGTCGTATACGCGTTTCTGTTCACGCGCGCGCACACGGGTTCGGCATTTCTGGCGATGATCGGCATCAGCGTCCTGGGCACGATGATCTCGTTGCCGTCATTCGAGCTCGGGCAGCGGATCGGCCAACTCCCGGTCCAGATTCTCGGTGGAGCGCTGGCCGGGCTCTCGGCTCTAGCCGCGATCGTCATCGGCGGGGCGAACTTCTTTCCCGTGCTCGCAGCGCCCGCAAACGCGATCGAGCGCGCCGGCGTCGGCCGCTTTACGGCGCTGGTTTGGAACGGCGACACGCTCGCGCTGCTGTTTCTCTTGTACGTCATTCTTCTGGTCTTGGTCGTGAGCGTCGTATTCGCCGAAGATCTCTACCCGGAGCTCTACTCGGCGTCCATGAGCTGGCACCGTCAGTTGCAGCGCAATCGCGGCTGGAGCTCGATGTACCGGCCCAAGTCGGGCGTAAAGCAAGCCCGCTCGATCTCGACGAACCTGAGCGGCCCGGCCGTCGCCTTTTGGAAGCAGTGGCTTACGCTGCTGCGCTCGCCCTCGATGCGTGTCTTTCTCGGGATCGAGTTGGCGGTGTCGGTCGGCGCGGGCCTCGCGGCCGGCGCGGTCGGGCGCTCGGACCCCTCTACCTTACTCGCGATCGTCGTCGGCGTGGTGTCGATCGTCATCGTGCTGCTCGCCGTCACCGGAACGTCGCTCGCGAACGACATCTCCAAGCCGCTGTGGTGGATCGGAACCGGAACGACCTTCGATAAGCTCGTCGCCTGGACGCTCGCGACGTCGGTCGAAACGGCGGTCGTTCTAAGCCTGGGATCGATCGCGCTCGGCGCGACGTACGGGAGTTTTGGATTGGCAGTAACGTGCATCGTCGTCTCGCTGCTGCTGCCCCCGCTCGTTCGGTCGGTCGGCGTCGTGACCTATTCGTTCTTCCCCGCCGCCATCGACCAGCGCGGGCCCGCGGCGGCGGTGCGCGTCATCGCGATCTACCTGTGTCTCGCGCCGCCGACGGTCGTCGGCGTCGTCGGCGCCGCGGTATTGGGCAACGGTTTGCTCGCGGCGGCGCTGGCGCTGCTGACCCTCCTTGCCGAAGCGATCGCGTGCATCTGGTTAGCCGCGAACCGCATCGAAGGCCGCGGCGCCGAATACGCCATCGCCGAAACGACGTGAGGCTCCGGTTTAGGCGCTAGGAGACTTTGGCGTGGAAGCCCATTTCGACGGGTGGATGCGGGACGAGCAACGTCGGCTCGGACGCCGCCTGCACTTCTTCAACGCTTACGCCGGGCGCGACTTCGCGCAGGACTAAGCCCTCGGGCGTGACGTCGATGACGGCCAGGTCGGTGACGATCTGGTGCACGACGCCCCGGCCCGTCAGCGGCAGCGAGCACTCGCGCACGATCTTGTGCACGCCGCCCTTGGCGGTGTGCTCCATCATGACGATCAGGCGCTTTGCGCCGTGCACCAAGTCCATCGCGCCGCCCATGCCCTTGACCATCTTGCCGGGAATCATCCAGTTGGCCAGATCGCCGCGCTCGGAGACTTGCATCGCGCCAAGCACGGCGAGGTCGATGTGGCCGCCGCGAATCATGCCGAACGACAGCGACGAGTCGAAGAACGACGCCCCCGGCAACACGGTCACCGTTTCTTTGCCCGCGTTGATGAGGTCGGCTTCTTCGTCGCCTTCGTACGGGTACGGACCCATGCCGAGGATCCCGTTCTCACTCTGCAGCACGACGGTGATGTCGTGCGGCACGTAATTGGGAACGAGCGTCGGAAGGCCGATCCCTAAGTTGACGTACTGACCGTCGCGCAGTTCGCGCGCGACCCGCGCGGCCAGCTGGTTGCGAGTCAATGCCATTACGAATCTCTCTTTCGCGTCGTTACGCGCTCGATGCGTTTGCCTTCGGCGCCGACTTTCACCACGCGCTGCACGAAGACGCCGGGCAGATGCACTTGCTCGGGATCGATCTGGCCCGGTTCCACGAGCTCCTCGACTTCGGCGATCGTGATGCGGCCGGCCATCCCGCAAAGCGGATTGAAATTGCGCGTCGCTTTGTGAAAGACGAGATTGCCGTGGCGGTCGCCGATGCTGGCGCGCACTAGCGCGTAATCGCACACGATGCCCAGTTCCATGACGTACTCGCGGCCCCCGAACACGCGCGTCTCCTTCTTCGGCGATGCCACCGCGATCGAACCGTCGGCGTTGTGCCGCCACGGCATGCCGCCATCCGCGACGAGCGTACCGTCGCCGGCGGGCGTGTAGAACGCCGGAATGCCGCACCCGCCGGCGCGCAGCCGTTCGGCCAGCGTGCCCTGCGGAACGAGCTCGACCTCGAGTTCCCCGCTGAGGTACTGGCGCTCGAACTCGCGGTTCTCTCCGACGTACGAGCCCGTCGTGCGCCGGATGCGCTTGTGGTCGAGCAGCACGCCCAAGCCCCACCCGTCGACGCCGCAATTGTTGGAGACCGTCACGAGATCGGTCGCCCCCTGTTCCAAGAGCGCCTCGATGAGGTTATGGGGGATTCCGCTGAGCCCGAAGCCGCCGACGGTCAGCGAGGCGCCGCTCGGGATGTCCGCCACGGCCTGCGCGCAGGAAGCGTAGACTTTGTCCATGGAGCGTAAATGCGCGACCGAACGGAACCCCTCCCGCTGCCGTAGAAAGCTGCCCGCCTCAAAGGAGTGCAAACGTCATGGCCATGGCCCCCCCGCAATCGCACGCGAACGACGAAGAAGAGATGATGCTCGCCGCCGTGCGCGAGCTCGTTGCCGAAAAGGTAGCACCGCGCGCCGCAGCGATCGACGAGTCCGGCGAGTTCCCGACGGACATCAAGGACCTGTTTGCCCAGAACGATCTGCTCGGCATTCCGATTCCGGAAGAGTACGGCGGTCTCGGAGGCACGTTCGTCACCTACGTCAAGGTGGTCGAAGAGATCGCCAAGGCGTGCGCCTCGAGCTCGCTGATCGTTGCCGTGCAAGAGCTCGGCATGCTGCCGATCCTCATCGGCGGGAACGAGGAGATCAAGAAGCGCTTCTTGCCCCGCATCGCCTCGGGCGAATTGATCGCCGCCTACGCTTTGACCGAAGCCTCCAGCGGATCCGACGCGCTCGGCTCGATGCGCACGCGGGCCGAACGCCGCGGCGAGAACTACGTCCTGAACGGTCAAAAGATTTGGATCACCAACGGAAGCGTCGCGGACGTCGTCTGCGTCTTTGCCGTCACCGACCCAGCCGCGGGTTCGCGCGGCGTAAGCGCGTTCGTCGTCGAGAAGGGCACGCCGGGTTTCATCGTCGGCACCAAAGAGAAAAAGATGGGCATCCGCGGGTCCCCGACCGTCGAGCTGGTCTTCGACGACTGCGAAATCCCGGCCGCCAACCGCATCGGTGAAGAGGGCGAGGGCTTCAAGATCGCGATGAAGGTGCTCGACAAGTCGCGCCCGGGCATCGCGGCGCAGGCGCTCGGCATCGCGAGCGGCGCGCTCGACTATGCGGTGAACTACGCCAAGGAGCGCGTGGCGTTCGGCAAGCCGATCGGCCAGCATCAGGGCATCGGCTTCATGCTCGCCGACATGAAGACCGAAGTCGAGGCCGCACGCCTGCTGCTCTACGAAGCGGCCCGCAAATGCGACGAAGGGGCGCCCGACGTGACGTTATGGGCGGCGCTGGCAAAGCTCAAATGCGGCGACGTGGCGATGTCCGTCACGACGGACGCCGTGCAGGTCCTTGGCGGATTCGGGTATTCGACCGACTATCCGGTCGAGCGCATGATGCGCGATGCGAAGATCACGCAGATCTACGAAGGTACCCAGCAGATCCAGCGTCTGGTCATCGCCAGAAACCTCGTGGGCAAGGGGAAACCTTCCTAGAAAAGTCTGGGCGGAAACATAATTCGGGAAGCGAACTTCCGGCGCACGCCTAGCGTTGCGTAGGTGATTGCGTGAAAGCCCTCTGGGTTTTCGAGCAACCACCTCGAACCAGCTATGCTGTATCAAAGATCGGAAGGAGGTGTTCACTGATGAACAAGATTCTTGCTGCTCTCGTTACGTCCGCGTTTCTCATGACCGGTTCGGCCATGGCCGCGACGACCGGCGCCAAGACGGTCGCGACCGCGACTGCCAAGCCCGCCGCCAAATCCACTGCGAAGCCCGCAACGAAGTCGACCGCTAAGCCCGCCGCCAAGACCACGGCCAAGCCGGCTCCCAAGGCGACCAAGAAGCCGCTCCGCAAGATGTCGGACAAAGTAGCCGCGACGCCCAAGCCGGCGACTAAGTCGACGGCCAAGCCCGCTGCGAAGTCCACTGCCAAGCCTGCCGCCAAGACCACGGCCAAGCCGGCTCCCAAGGCGACCAAGAAGCCGTAATCCATAGATAGACACCTGGATTTATTCATATCGGAAACCTCGGCGCGGTGGAGACACCGCGCCGCTTTTTTTGTCCTCACGGGCTCCCTAAGGCGCAGCCGCGAAAGGACCTCTCACGATGCCTGACCCGATGAAGCCCGAATTCACCGCCCAGAACCCGATCGTCGCGGCCGCGGAGAAGATCCGGGCGCGCCGCCAAATCGGCGCGGCGATCGACTCGGTTGCGGGCGAGGCCGGAGCGCGACGAGCCGAGGACGCCGAAGAATCGTTGCGCGCCTTTGCCGAGCGTCTTACCGCCGGCGGCACCCTGCTCAACTCGATCGTCGG
>PMFP01000140.1:2096-3651 GCA_003155175.1 Vulcanimicrobiota bacterium | reverse complement strand
CGACGCCCGACGTGAGGATGTGCGTCGTGGAAACCGGCAAACCGAGAACGTCGGCGCTCTGAATTGTGGCCCACGTCACGATCTCGGCCGAGGCGCCCTGCGCGTAGGTGAGATGCGCCTTACCGACCTTTTCGCCGATCGTCACTACGATACGCTTCCAGCCGATCATCGTCCCGACGCCCAGACATAGCGCGACCGCGAATTTAACCCACACCGGAATGTACTGCGTCATCGCGTTGAGCTGCTTCGTGTAATCTTTGACGAGCGCTGCCTGCGTCGTATCGGTGAAGATCTTGCCGCCCTTGGTCATCTTCGCGAGGCTCGAGCCGACCAGGTAGACTTTGGTTCGCAGGTTGCGCCGCTCGTCGTCGGTGAGCTTGCTCGGCGTGGGCGCGGAGGCCACGATCGTCGAGATGTTCCGATTTTCGTGCGAGAGCGCTGCAAAGGTCTCGTCGTTCACTTTCGCGCCGGACTTTAAAAAGTCCGAGAGCGCCGCCTCGGACTCGGGTCCGGATATCTGCGTCGTCCCGGCTTTTTCGTCGAGGATCGATTGCACGGAGTGGCTCGTCGCGACCATCTTGGTGATCTGATCGGCGCTGGTTGCCGGATTGATGGCGTAGATGCCGGGCAGAATGCCGATCAGGATGAGCATGANNCCGTCGTTGGAGCCGTGCGCGAAACTGACGCCCGTGCACGTCAGCACGAGGAGCGCGCGGATCCACCAAACCGGCGGCGTGTCGCCGACCGGCGATTCGTAGAGTTTCGGATTGCGAATGAGAAACTTCATGAGCAAGAGGAGCAAGCCGGCGCCGATGAAGCCGATGAGCGGCGAGAACAGCAGCGCCGCAAAAGTGTCTTGCACTTTGCCCCAGTTCACGCCGTCGCCGAACGGGCGCCCGGAAAGATATGCGTTCATCAGGCCGACGCCGACGATCGATCCGATCAGCGTGTGCGAACTCGACGCCGGGATGCCGACGTACCACGTTGCGAAGTTCCAGATCAGGGCGGCGAGCAAGAGGGAGAAGACCATCGCGAAACCGGCCGCGGTGCCGACGTGAATGACGAGCTCGACCGGCAGTAGGGCGACGATGCCGAACGCGACCGCGCCGCTCGAGAGCAGCACGCCCGTGAAGTTCCAAAGGCCCGACCAGATCACGGCGATCCACGGCTTGAGCGTATTGGTGTAGATGACGGTTGCGACGGCGTTCGCGGTATCGTGAAAGCCGTTGATCGTTTCGAACGAAAACGCNNTCCATTCCGGTCATTGTAGGGACACCTTATTAAGGTGCTTTTAAGAGCGGTATATCGGCGGTTCCGGCGCCCGCCTCGCGAGTGCGCCGCAAGGCTGAGTGCCTGCTGAAAAGTATCCGGCCTCGCTTTGGTACAATGGATGGGTTATGCCCCTTACCCGTCGCCGCGACGGCGACGAGAGTCGCCGCCGTCTTTCTGTTGCGCTCGTGATCTCAACCGTGGTGCACCTCGTGGTGCTCGCGTTGCTCTTGCGCTGGGTGATGACGATGATGATCGTTCCCAAGGGCAACCAGCACCGCGCGCT
>PMFP01000140.1:0-2064 GCA_003155175.1 Vulcanimicrobiota bacterium | reverse complement strand
CCGGCCGCCCCGCGCACGGCCCTCCAGCAGCGCTTAGCCTCCGACCAGTCGCGTTTCGGCAAGGAAGTCGCCTCGCTCAACAAGGGCGACGACGTCCATATCTCGCCGACGATCGCTCCCGGGGGCGCCGGGGCCGACACGAAGTCCTACGCCTTCCAGCCGCCCGGCGGCGGAGAGGGGTCGCGCTTCGGCAACGGCGTCATCACGCCCACCCGCCATTGGGTGGACAAAGGGGACAACTGCTACTACGGCCGTTACGAGCTCGAGTACTCGGACGGCGCCTCCGAGGACGGCGATATCCCTTGGCCCTTCTGCTATCCGCCGGCCGACGATCCGTTCCTGAGGCCCCCGCACCCGATTCCCTTTCCGCTGCCGCTTCCGGGCTACGTGCTCCCGGCCGGAACGGCGCTCACCCCGATCGAGAAAGACGTCTACCAGCAGTGGTCCGGCGCGCATGGATGAGCGCCTCGCGCGGCGAACGTACGTTCGTGGAAAATAGAGTAGCGCGGCGCGCCCGCGCCCTGTATACTCACAAGTCGCTTATACAAAATCCGGCGCGAGCCGGTCGTCGCGGCCGTATGGCGGCGACGTGGCTAGGGTTGCGAGCCCTCGCAGCTACGCAACCGCCACCCACCTAGTCGTTGGAAAGGACCCGCGAAGATCATGGCTACCAAGACGAAGCGCTCGGTTAAAGACCGGCGCCCCAAACGCAAACCTTGCTCGTTCTGTGGTGAGAAAGCGGTCGACATCGTGTATCGCGACGTCAACCGTCTCAAGAAGTACGTCTCCGAGCGCGGCAAGATCGTTCCGCGCCGCATCTCCGGCAATTGCGCGAAGCACCAGCGGATGCTGACCGTCGCCGTCAAGCGGGCGCGCATCATCGCCTTCCTTCCGTTCGTGTCGGAATAGCGGAGCGTATGAAAGTCATTCTCCTCAACGACGTAAAAGCGCTCGGCAAGAAGGGCGACGTCGTCGACGTTGCCGAGGGATACGCGCGCAACTTCCTGTTGCCGCGCAACCACGCGACCGAGGCGAGCAAAGGCGCGATCGCCTCGCTCGATTCGCAGAAGAAAGCGCAGGCCAAGCGCGACGCGACGGCGCTCGCCGACGCGAAAGAACTCGCCGTCCGAATCGAAGCGATGCGAATTGCGGTCAAAGCCAAGGCCGGCGGAAACGGAAAGCTCTTCGGAGCCGTGACGAACGCCGACGTGGCCGACGCCATCACGGAATCGCTGGCGGTTCCCATAGACAAGCATAAGGTCGAAATTAAGAGTCAGATCAAAGCGCTGGGTTCCTACCCCGTCGAGATCAAACTCACCAAAGGCGTCGTCGCGAAGACGACGATTAACGTGATCGCGGCCTAAGCCGCGGCCTAAGGAGACGGTTCTTGCCGAGCGCGAAGGGCGGTTACGTCACGCGGCTCCGACGGAAATTCGGCGTCGAAGACGAGCTCGGACGTTACGTGTCCGCTCTGTACGACATGCTGGCCGGCGTCGTCGGCCCGGAGAAGCTCGTGCTGCGCGCGGGGAAAGTGAACGCGCTCAAGATGATGCGCTCGGCGAGCCTCCCCGACCGGCTCTGCGCGCTGCAGCGCCTCGTCTTCGAAGACCCGACGCGCGATCGGGTGCATTCGCGCGCCGAGCAGCGCAAGGCCATCGCCGACGTCGAGGAAGCGATGGCGGACCTGATGGCCCAGAAGAGCGTCGAAGACGCCATCGAGCGGAAGATCGGCGCCAAGATGAACGAGCGCCATCAAGAGTATCTCAAGGATCTCAAGATGGAGGCGCTGCGCGAAGACGGCGGACCCGAAACGACCGGCACGCAGGCCAAACTCGAAGAGCTCGAAGCGCTCTCGCAGCGGTCGCTTGCCGCGACCGCGTTGCAGCAGCTGCGCCCCAAGGCGTTGCGCGACGTCGTCGGACAGGAAGCCGCGATCGCGGCGCTGATCGCCAAGATTTCCTCGCCGTATCCGCAGCACGTCATTCTCTACGGTCCGCCCGGAGTCGGCAAGACGACGGTCGCGCGCATCGTACTCGAGCTGGCGAAGACGCGCCCCTACACGCC
>PMFP01000030.1 GCA_003155175.1 Vulcanimicrobiota bacterium | reverse complement strand
GTACCGGCGATTTCGCCCCGCTGGTCGCCGCGATAAAAGCGCTCGAACGCGTGTATCCGCTCCGACTCGGTCATTCCCGGGCCTTCGTCGCGAACCGAAATGTGAGTGCGCCCGTTATCCCGCGTCGCGCGAAGATGGATCGGCGCGTCCGGGGCATACTTGACGGCGTTTTCAACGAGATTCCAGATGGCTTCGCCGATTTCGGTACGATCCGCGACGATGACGTCGGCTCCCTCGACGCTGTAGTCCACCACGCGCCGGTCGTCGAGACGGCGAACCGCTTCGCATTGACCCTTGAGCAAGTCGGCAACGTCGATAGGCTCGTCCCGCGGAGGCAACTCGGAATCCAGGCGCGCCAGTCGAACGAGACGATCGATCAGTCCGCGCATGTGTTCGCGCTCGATGCCCATCGTTCCGAGAATCTGCCGGGCAATGGTCGGTTCTTCGACGGCTCCGCGCCGCAGAACGTCGATGTAGCCGCCGATCACCGTGAGCGGCGTCCGCAGCTCGTGGCCGGCATCGGCAACGAACTGCCGCATGCGCTCTTCGGTCCGGCGACGCTCGTCCATGGCGTCGGCGACGCTGGCCGCCGCGTCGTTATAGGCGGCGGTGAAGGCCGCGATCTCGTCCCCGCCGGCCATGACGAAGCGGCGCCGCGTGTAGTCCCCGGCCGCGAGCGCGCGCAGCGAGTCCGTCACCTCGTCGATCGGGCGCAGCGCCGAATTTACGACGGCACGGCCGACGAACCACGAGATCGCGACGGCGGCGGCACCGATCAGCAGCACGATCACGAAGTAGGGGGTGAGCGAGACGAGCAGCAGCCACGGCGAAAAGTCGAACGCGACGTAGCCGTTGGGGATGGCTGCGATCGTGAAGGGCTCGGGCAATGCCTGAGGGATCCGCCGCGGCGCCGTGCCGACGGCCCAGGGCTCGGGCGGCGGCAGCAGTTGAATGTGAGAGCGTACGATCTGATCCAGCACCGGCGGGTGCAGCGTCTTGTCGCCGGCGACGAACTGACCGGATCGGTCGAAGACGGTCACGCGAAGTCCCGGCCCGCCGCTGAGCGCGACGATCTGCGCTGCGGCGTCGGTGGCGTTCATTCCCTCCAGGCGCGACTGCTCGGCAACGAAGCGCGCTCGCTCTTTCTTGGCCACGAAAATGTCGCGCACGAAATTCGACTGCTCGACGACGAGCGCCGCCGTCGACGCCACGATGATGAGGAGAACGGTGACGGCCAGCAGCGAGGCGTAGATCGTCGTGAGCCGCGTGCCCAGCGAGGAGTTCATGCGCGCAGCGATCCGGCGGCTATTGCGAGAGACCGTATCCGACGCCGCGAACGGTGCGGATGAACGATCCGACTTCACCGGGGCGATCGACTTTTGCGCGCAGATACGAAATGTAGGTTTCGACGATGTTCGGGCCGCCTTCGAAGTCGTGGCCCCAGACCAGTTCGAGGAGATGGTCCTTACTGAACACGCGGCGCGGCTCGCGCAGAAACACGGACAGCAGATCGAACTCGCGTTGCGTGAACTCGATGGGCTCCTTTCCGCGCCACGCCTCGCGCGTGTCGGGATTGATGGACACGTCGCGCCAGCGGACCACGTTCTCCTCAATCAGCTGCGGGCGCCGCAGCTTGGCTTGAAGCCGCGCGATCAGCTCTTCGAAGATGAACGGTTTGATCATGTAGTCGTCGGCGCCGCCACTCAGGCTTGCGACTTTGTCCTCGACGGCCCCCTTGGCGGTCAGCATCAGGATCGGAGCCTGGGTGATCTCGCGCAACCGTGGGAGGAGCGCGAGGCCGTCGATCTTCGGCATCATGATGTCGAGAATGATGATCTCGGGATCGAAGCCCCGTACGACGTCGAGGGCGGCTAAGCCGTCGGCCGCCGTGCGCACCTCGAAGCCCTCGCGCGACAGTCCGAGTTCGAGCATCTCGCGGATCATGCGATCGTCGTCAACGACGGCCACCCGCGCGTGATTCATATTTTGCATTTCTACGATGCATCGTCACTCGATACCCTGTGATAGGGCTGAACGTGGCGTCAGGCCGCGCTGAGCGACGCCCCCCATCGGCGCACCGCCTGTCCCGAAACGAGGGCGGCCTGAAGGATGCTTTCGATGGGGTGGGAGACGATCCGGACGCCGGCTCTACGGACGGTCTCGGACGTCGCGGCGTCGGGCAGCCAGCGCGCAAAAACGTGGACTTCGCGGGAGCCGACCGCATTGCCGAGTTCGACCAGGAGGTCGCCCAGCGAGCACTCCCGGCGGGCTAAGAGCGGCGCGGTGACTTCCCGGCCGAACCGGGACGCGTTCCAGCCGGCCGCGACGACGACGATTCGCGTGAGCTCCTGGGGGCTGGGGGACTCGAAGTCGATCAGCGCCGCGGTAACCTGCGCCGCCAGGTGGGGATCGGTCCGGGCGTGCAGCGTAGCCCCCGAAACCGTGGCCGCGTCTCCGGCGGTGAGAATGGCGCCCGCTCCGATGAAGTATCCGTCCATGGCTACATCATCGCGGGTCTCGGTGCCACATGGTAGGCACTGTGGCCGGCGCCTAGCTCGCGAGGCGGCCGTGGTCCGCAACGCGCGCCGGGAAGAGGCCGAGCATGCCGTCCACGGCGTCGGGATCCCACTGCGTCGATCGGCCGCGCGCCAGCCGCGCCAGCGCCTCGCGCGCGGGCAAGGCGCGCCGGTGCGGCCGATCCTCGACCATCGCCTGGAATGAGGACGCGACGGCGATGAGGCGAGCCTCCGCGGGAATCTCGCGCCCGGCCAGGCCGTCGGGGTATCCAAGTCCGTCGAAGCGCTCGTGGTGCGCCCGGACGACCACGGCGCAGGAGCGCAGTCCCAAGACGCCGCGCACGATGCGCTCGCCGGCGGCGCAATGACCCTGCATCTCCATCTGCTGCGACTTCGAAAACGCTTCGCTGCCGGCGAGCAGCCGATCCGGCACTCCGACCATGCCGACGTCGTGCAGCAATGCGCAGAGACGCGCAAAGTCGCGGCGTTCCCGCGGCCAGCCCAGCGCTCGCGTCAACCGGTTCGTCCATTGCGCCGTGGCCCGCGCGTGCGCCACCCGGTCGCACGCCCGTTCGCCCAGCATAGCCAGCAGCGCCATCACTGCAGGAGCCTCGCCCGGCTCCCCCAGGCCCCCCTCCCGCAGCGAGGCGTCGCGGTACACGATGCCCTTAAATTTCCAGCGGCGGCACGTCCGAAAAAATCAGTGCAGCCAGAGCGGCAAAGAACGCGAAACTTAGCATTTCCAATTCCCCTTGTTAGGACAAAGTAGCAGACTGTAAGCATAGGCGCGGCTTTCACCTAAATCTCTACTTAGGTTTAAGTAGAGAAATTCTACAGGGCTCAAAGCCCTCAAGGATCCGGGCCCCGCAAACCGAGCAGACGCCACCCCTTCAAATTAAATGACGTCGCTTTGCGAGCGCAATGGCCTCGGCCCGACCGTGGCAATCAAACTTACCTATCACGTTCTGAATATGCGTCTGGATAGTTAATACGCTGCGACCCAACTCAGACGCGATTTCCTTAGGCGCTAAGTCGGCCGCCAGTAACTCTAGGATCCGTCGCTCGCTCTCTGTCAAGCGAACTGGACGGTGCTCTCCGAGCTGAATATCGACGTGATCACGCACAGCTGCTAGGCATTTTGAATAGCCACCAAATCCCAAAGATGCCATGGCGGAAAGGTGGGGCTCAAATCCGCTGCCCACAACAAGACTAGTACGACGCGACCGCTCCAACATTGAGATCGCTCGATAAGCGTGAGCGGCAGCCTGGTGACCGCTCTGAGAGGGACGTTTTAACATTCGCTGCGCGGACGTGTGTCTGCCAGACAGACCTTCGGAAAGCGCAGCAAACAAACGAGCAAAATCAAAGAACACGGCGCCAAAGATTTCGCGGCTCGAATTCTCGAAAATTGCCCTGGCTGCCAGCACCGCTTCCGCGGCCCGCTTATTCTCTCCATCCAACGCGAGGCACAGCGCGTAGAGTCCGTAACTAGCGGCGCGATCACAATCGATCAAGTGAGCGGTTACAATGCCACCGATGAAACGATGCGCGTCTCCGAAGCGACCTTCCCACGCCGATATTTGCGCGCCAGCGGCCGCAATGTAGAGACTAGAAAGACTCTTTCCCGAGCTCCGATGTGGGAAGCGTCTATCGAAATCGGCCAGATTAACGGCTTCTCCGCGAACAACCTCGATCGATAGGACTGATGCGGCCGCATTCTCCACACTACGTAACTCGCCGGCGCGGCCG
>PMFP01000121.1 GCA_003155175.1 Vulcanimicrobiota bacterium | reverse complement strand
GTTGCCATGGTGGTCCGCTGCTTCGAGGACCCCAACGTCACGCACGTCGAGGGCAATCCCGACCCCGCTCGCGACATCGAGATCATCGGCATCGAGCTCGGCTTGGCGGACTTGGCGACCCTAACCAAACGCCTGGACAAACTCGACCGCGAGGCCCGCTCCAACCCCAAGGTGCGCCCTAAGCTCGACGCCGCCAAGAACCTCGTAGCGGCGCTCGAGGCCGGCAAGCCGGCCCGTTCGTTCGCGCACGGGACCCCGGAGGCCGAAGTCGCCGCCGAGTCCTTCCTGCTGACGGCCAAGCCGCTCTTGTACGTGGCCAACATCGACGAAGCGCAGATCGGCAAGCCGGGGCCTCTGGTGGAGCGCGTCGCCGAGGTCGCCAGGGCCGACGGCAGTGGCTTGGTGGTACTGTGCGGCAAGATCGAGTCCGAGCTGGCCGGACTCTCCGAGACCGAAGCGCGCGAGTTTTGCCGCGAACTCGGCATCGAGCACAGCGGTCTCGACGACTTGGCGGTTGCTTCCTACGATCTGCTCGGGCTCATGACGTTCCTGACGGCCGGCGAGAAGGAAGTCCGCGCGTGGACGATCGAGCGGGGCACGCGCGCTCCGCAGGCGGCCGGCAAGATTCACGGCGACATCGAGCGCGGCTTCATCCGGGCCGAAATCGTCTCGTACGCCGATTACGTCAAGTACCGCACGATGGACGCGCTCAAGGCTGCGGGCCTGGTCCGCAGCGAGGGCAAGGAGTACGTGATGCAGGAGGGCGACGTCGTCAATTTCCGTTTCAACGTGTAGCGGCCGGCGAGGTTCACCCAGGGCTGCGCGGTGCCCAGGGACTCTCCAGTGCGAGGCACAAGAATCTACCGCTAAGAATCTCGGAGGCGCGCCTAATCCCTATGAGTAGTACCGTACGCGACGTTTCGGTTTTCGGAGACGCGATCGCATATTTCAACGATGCGGCCGACCTGTTGGAACTCGATTCGGGAATGCGGCAAATCTTGACCCACCCGTCGCGGCAGATCATTTTTTCGATTCCGTTTATGCGGGATTCGGGCGAGTTCGAGGTCTTTACCGGGTATCGCGTCCAGCACAGCTTCGCTCGCGGGCCGGCCAAGGGGGGCATCCGCTACCATCCCGGGGTGACGCTCGACGAGGTCACCGCGCTGGCCTTCTGGATGACCTGGAAGTGCGCCGTGGTCGACCTGCCGTTCGGCGGGGGCAAGGGCGGCGTCACGTGCGACCCGGCAACGCTTTCTCGCAGCGAGCTGGAGCGCGTGACGCGCCGGTACGCCGCCGAGCTGGTCGAGGTCGTAGGGCCCGATAAGGACGTCCCGGCTCCGGACGTCAANNGGCGTCGTGACGGGCAAGCCGCTCGAGATCGGCGGCAGCCGCGGGCGCGTCGAAGCGACCGGGCGCGGCGTGACGATTTGCGCGCTCGACCAGATGAAGGTCATGGGCATGGACATCGACGACACGTCGGTGGCGATCCAAGGCTTTGGAAACGTCGGGCTCTATGCGGCCAAACTCTTTGCCGAACGCGGCTGCAAGATCGTCGGGATCTCCGACGTGACCGGCGCCTACTACAACCCCAAGGGGCTCAACGTCGGCGACGCCATCGAGCACGTGGCCAAGCACCGCAACCTGGAAGGCTTTGCGGGCGGCGAACGCATCACCAACGCCGAGCTGCTCGCGGCCGATTGCGACGTGCTGGTTCCGGCCGCGCTCGAGAAGGTCTTTAACGCCGAAAACGCCGCGAAGGTCAAGGCCAAGCTCATCGTCGAGGGCGCGAACGGCCCGACCACACCGGAAGCGGATCGCGTCTTCCGCGAGCGCGGCATCGTCGTGATCCCGGACATCATGGGGAACGCGGGCGGCGTCACCGTCTCGTACTTTGAGTGGGCTCAAGACCGCATGGGGTACTTCTGGAAAGAAGATGAGGTCAACGACCGCCTCGAGGACGTCTTGCTGACGAACCTGCACGCCGTCCGCCACATCGCCACGACGCGCGACGCAACCCTGCGAACCGCAGCCTACACGCTGGCGATCGACCGGGTCGTAAAAGCCCTCAGACTCCGCGGCATCTACGCCTAGACCGGGATTTTTTAGACCCGGGTCTACTCGTTGAGGTTGATGCGTTCGCCTAAGGGCTCCGTTGGAAGTCCCATGACCGCCCAGGCTTCGAAGCCGCCGTCGAGTGCGGCTGCGTGTAGCCCGCGCGTTCGCAGACTCTCCGCGATCCGCCGCGACGAATTTCCGCTCGTGCAGTAGACGACGATGTTCTGGTCGTGGCCGAACGGCAGCGACTCGTGGTTTTCGAGCTGCCGCCCCGCGTAACGGTGCGCGCCGAGGATTTGCCGGTGTTCGTAGGTCTCTTTGCGGACGTCCAAGATGATGACCGGGTCTCCGCGTTCCATCATTTCGTGGAGCTCGCCCGGCATGATGGTGTCTCTCATGCCGTCTTGCTACGACGTGTGAAGAAGGGAAGCCCCGAAGGGCTTCCCTTGCTCGTCTTGGCGGGCGAGTTAGCGGCTAGTGCCGGGCGTACGGGTCCGGGTAGGGCAGGTATCCGGTCCCGTTGTAGACCGCCGTCGGGTTGATCGGTCCGATGGTTTGTCCGTAGGCCGTATCGGCCGCCTGGATGAACGCGTTGGCGATCAAGGCGTAGCCGGTGTTGGACGGGTGGAGTCCGTCGAAGGAGAAGATTCCGCCGCCGAACGCCGCCGTGCAGCACTTGCCGGGGCTGATCGAGGCTGCCTGGGCGAAGTACGGATTGGCCGGGTTCCCGCTCGCGATCCCGTTGAAGATCGTCGTGACGTCCACCAGCGGCACGTGCGTGGCGGCGGCCGCGTTGTCGATGCCGGTGTTGAGGGCGGTGTTGAGAGATTGGACGCGCGCGGCGAACGCCGGGGTGAGGTAATAGGCGCCCAGTCCCGATCCGGCACCGGCCGGATCCAAGTTTACCGGCTGACCCTTGAGGATCTCGGTGACCGCCAAAATCGCTCCGGATTCGGTCAGGTAGCCGTTCGGGGCGAGGTTGTATTGCGTCGCGATCTGAGCCGTGATTGCCGCGGCTTCGGCCTGCGGAAGGCCGAGTTCGGTCAGGACGCAGACCAGGAACGTCTGCACTTGGCAAGCCGCGGCGCTGGGCGGCGTCGCAACGGACATGAACTGCGGTGCGATAAGGATGTTGGGAAGGTTGGCGACGATGACGTGCGTGCCGGTCTTCTGCAGCGCGGTGATGATCCGCGTCATGTCGGCCTGAGACTGCGCCGCGCTGTTGTTGCCGCCGACGAACTTTCCGCCGCTGAACGAGTATTGAAGCAGGTCGTTGGCGCCGAGCCACACGGTTGCGAGCGTAGGCCGCAGCGATACCGCCGCGTTCAGCTCGGTGTTGTTCGCGCCCAGGTTATTGAAGTTGCCCAAGATGGGGTAGAACATCGAGCTCTGTCCCGCGGTAACGGCCTGCAGCGCCGAAATCGTCGGCGTTGCGCCCGGGATGGGCAGGCAGGTCGGCGACGTCGGCCGGTTCATCGTGATGGCTTCGTGCATCGTGATGCCGGGAACGCCCAGGTCGAACACCGTCCCGGCGCCAGGCTGCTCGCGAACCGTGCGCAGCGCGCCCGAGAGCGTGAACGCGGCCTGATTGAACGGGGAGCAGCTGCTGCTCGTCGGCAGCGTGCCGAACGGGAATCCGCCGGTGAGGGCCGGGTTGGCGTTGACGATCTGGTTACCGAGCCCCGGTCCGCCGATGAGGGGCAGCGGACTCACGGTCGGCGTGGACATGAAGGCGAAGTTCACGCCCGTGGCCTGAGCGTAGAACTGAGCCCAGAACCCTGCTTGCTGGCCGGGCGTAACGCCCAGTCCCGCAGCCGCCGTACCGGTCGCGAGCGGGTTTGGAATAGAACCCGCAATGCCCGCGCCGACGCAACACGGCGCGCCCAGAAGGGCGCCCGATTGATAGCCGGCCGTGAGGCTGTCGCCCACGCCGACGATGCGCGTCAAGATCGCCGGTCCGGTCGCCGGCGGAGACGTTGGAACGACGGTCAGCGGTGCGGTCGAACCGCCGCAAGCCGCGAGCGCGGTCAAGGCCAGGAGAGCGAGTGGTTTACGAATCTGTCCGAACTTCATAGTTGTTTAATCCCCTTGCCTTAGAACGGAATGACGCTCGGAGAGCCGATACCGAACGAGAGTTGGAGCTGCGTGGCCTTCAGGCCGCCGACGTATGGGGCGCATCGCGTGATCGTCGCGCAATAGAGGGCTGCCACGCCGTACGGCGAGTAGTTCGTCGGTCCGCCGCTGTTGAGGGTCGCTTGCACGAAGGTTATCGGCGTGATCCGCTGCGACGCGCCGAGGAAATAGGCAAAGAGATGCTGCGGATACGGGTCGGGCGGCAGATAGTCGCGCGAGCTCTGCGGTTCGAAGAAGAACGTCGTCCGGTGGGTCGGCGTGTACTCCAGGTAGAGAATCTGGTAGAGCTGTGCGCTGTTGCCCTGGTTCAGCCCGTTGGTCTGAACCAGCCACGACGGCGCGAGCGTGAACGTGCCGAACATTCTATTGGTCTTCAGGAACGGAACCGTCACCGCGATCGACTTGATCTCGGCCGAGCGCGTCTTGATGTTCGACTCGATCGTCGCGTCGGGAGGCCGGGTCGCGAACGGGATGACGTCGTCGCCGTTCTGCGACGCTCCGATGATCGAGTTGCGCACGACGTACGTCGGCGTGACGGCGATGGGGAGCACGCGGCTGCCGATTTTGATCGGGATCAGTTGCTCGAGCATGAAGACGCCGAACGTGTCCTTGGTCGCGACGTTGATCGGCGAAGGGATTGGCGAGCAGCCGTTGGCGTGGCCCCCGCTCAGGTCGGCGCACCCGACCGGGTTCTGGTAGCCGTTCAGGTAGACCGGAACCGTGCCGCTGTTGAAGCCGACGGGGTAGTGCTGGATCTGGTACATGCTGGCGACGACGCGCGTCGTCGGGCTAAAGCCCCATGCCGCGAGGAGATCGGTTCCGCCGGGGAGCCATTGCTTGCCGAACGTGCCGATATTTCCGTACGGATACGCCACGGAGAGGTCCGCCTGATAGGTGAAGCCCATCGGCAGGCCCTTGTCCTTGCGACCGCCGACGGGCGTCTGGCTGACCGGGGGCGCTTGCGCCACCGTGGTGCTCTGTGCGGACAGCCGCTCTTGCTGCGCCTGCTCCCGTTTCTGGGCCGCCGCGTCCATCGCGTTCTTGATCCCGGTGTTGGCGCTTGGAACGACCGAAGCGGCCATCGCGCTGGCCGTGCCGTCAGCCAGGGCCGGCGCGCTCGCACAGCCTAAGGCGACGGCTGAGACTAGCGCCGTCGCACGAACGAGAATCTTGAGCATGCTCTTCTCCCAGGCGGTAGGGGGCTCTTAATATATTAAAAGTATCAGTTACCG
>PMFP01000130.1 GCA_003155175.1 Vulcanimicrobiota bacterium | reverse complement strand
ACCAAGGCCGCGACGAAGGTCAACGTTAAGTAACTAGAGCCTCACCGCTCTTGCAGAGGAGGCCCGCCGTTTTCGGCGGGTCTCTTTTCTTTTGCGCCGGTTACGGGTGCAAGAACGTGTAGCGCATCTGCGCGCGGATCGTCCAGCTCGGCACGAGCCTCACGTTCACGAGATTTTGTTCGGCTTCGACGAAGAAGCGGAACGGGCGCAGCGCCGCGTAGCCGAAGGCCTTTTGCACGCGCAGGCCGATCGGGACTTCGACCCACTCGCCGCGCGGCCAATCGTACGTGAAGCTCATCGTCGACGTTCCGAGTTGCCATCCGGCCGGGAGGCTGTAGATGACCGTCGGTTCGAGTTTCGACTGGCCGACTTGCTTCGCGTAACTGGGGCCCATTACCGAGAAGAAGTTTTGCGAGAAGAAGCCGAGCGTCCAGGGGCCTTGCTGCGCCTGATAGCCGAAGGCGGGGCCGATCGAGGTCTTCGGCGAGCCGAGCGAATCGTTCTGCGCGGTCGGCAAGCGCATCGTGATGCCGAGCAGCCACTGTCCGTGCGCGTCGCTGCGTATCTGCAGCGCGGCGAGCGTGGTGTTACCGCGCCCGGTGATCGCGCCGGGCGGCGCCGACGACACGTACGGCACTTTGAGGCGAATGAGGTAGCCGTAGCCGCCCGATGCGAACGCGATCTGGCCGCGAAAATTCAGGCCGCTCGAGCCGACGCCTTCGCCGTCGTAGTTCGGCGAATATTCTTCCTCGATGGAGACGAACGGGTCGGGGAGTTTCATCGCCTGAATCGTCGCGGGCGTCGCGGATGGATTCGGCGAGGGAGCCGCCGTCGCGGCGTCCTGCGCGACCGCCGGAACCGCGAGAAGAAGAAGCAATGCGGCGCCGCACGCCGCTACGACCCATCGCATCGAACGAATTCTTGACGAAACGTCCGGTAATGGCCTTCCTAAAGTGACGGCGCGGTCATGATGACGACGCACGCATCGCCTAGCCCCGCGCCCAAGCGGTAGTTTGAGCGATTCGAGATCGAGCGAGCCTCCGGGCGCGCTCTACTGTACGATCACGGTGGAAGTCGTTACCGTGACGGTGATGGCCGTGCCGTTTCCCGACGTTGGGTACTTTGCGTTGTCGCTGACCGTGATCGTCGCCTTGCCCGGCCCGACCGCCGTGACGGTGAACGGCGATTTGCCCGATGCCGGGGTCACCGTTGCGACCGCCCCGTTCGAACTGGTAGCGTAGAAGCTGCCGGTATAGTTGGCTTCCTTGACGGTGAAGGTCTGTGTCTGTGCGAGCGCCGTGAACGAGATGCTCGACGGCGTCACCGTCTCGGCGCGGCTGACGTAGACGTCCACGCTGTTGTTGACGGTGTCGGTGAACCAGAGATTGCCGTCGGAGCCGTAGAGCAGCGGCTGCGGCTCGCCCGATATGGCGGTCGCAACGGAGAAGGCGCCTTTGGCAGTCGTCATCGCGCCGAGCGCGACGCCGGTCGGAGCGTTGCCGGTAAACCAGATGCTTGCGTTGGGGCCCGTCGAGACGTACTGGGGCGAGAGTCCGAGCGTATTCTTATATTGCGTGTAGACACCGGCCGTCGTCATGCGGCCGATGCCGCCGAGTGGCGTGTTTTCGGCGAAATAGAGATAGGAGCCGCTGGTTACGATGCCGAGGGGGTCATTGCCGGGGCGTGTGGCAAACTCGGTCGCGACCGTGCTCGTAGCGCCGGGGACGACGTATCCGACGGTTCCGGAACCACCTTCGGTAAACCAAATATGCTTGTCCGGCCCGACGGCAACGCCATCGCCGCTTGCCTTTGCCGAGTTGCTCGTATATTCGGTGAAGACGCCTTTGGTCGTGACGCGGCCGAGAACTTTGTTCGCGGTGCCGCCTTCGGTAAACCACACGTTACCGTCCGGGCCGCTCACCATCTGACCGGCTACCGCCCCGCTCGGCACCGTAAACGCCGGCGCGACCAAGACGCCACTGGTGGTCATGCGCGCAATGCTCGATCCGCTCGTGAACCAGAGCCGGCCGTCGGGACCTTTGATGACGAAGCCCGGGTGAAGCGACCCAGTTGAGTATTCGGTGACGACGCCCGCGTTCGTCACTTTCGCGAGTTTGCCGATCCCTTCCGCAACCCAATAGTTGGTGCCGTCAACTGCAATGCCGAGCGGCTGTGCGCCCGCAGTCGGTAACGGGAATTTTAAGTACGGAGGTGGGCTTTGCTGTTGCACGACGAGTGGAACGGAGCCGCCGACGGGCGATCCGCCCGGCGGAGCGTTTGGAACGGTTCCTCCGCCGGCGCCTCCGCCGCTGCATGCCGCTAGTGCAAGAGCGGAAACGGCGAGGATCTTCAACGCGACGTGTTTCATGAGCGGTTCCCCCATGGAGCCGGTGGTCGAGCGCATCATGGCGAGACGAGGACGGGCACGGAGCTGCTGGCGCCGGACGCGCCGGAGACGCTTATGTTGCATGGCGAGAAGACGCCCGTTGCGGATACCGGCGTTATCGTGAACGCGGGCCCGGAGCCGCTGACGGACACGCATCCGTCCGACGTCACCGTGAAGGGGCCGGTCGTGTTGACGCCCGTCACCGCGATCGTTTGAGCCCCCGACGTGACGTGGGCGAACGTCAGAGAGGACGGCGTCGCGTACGCGCCGGATACGCCGGGCGAGAACGTTGCCGTTGCCGAGAACGGGCCGCCGTTGTTGCCATCGGCCGCACTCTGAGC
>PMFP01000080.1 GCA_003155175.1 Vulcanimicrobiota bacterium | reverse complement strand
CTGCGCGAGGCGACCACGCGGCAGACGCCCCCTGCGGAGCGCGCGCACGAGCTGAGCGTGTGATGCGCGTCGTAGACGAGGCGGAGGTGGCGCGCGTGCTGACGCCGGCGGCCGTGCGCGGCTTGATGCGCGACGTGTTTCTCGCCCAAGCGCGGGGCCGCACGAGCAATCCCGTGCGCTCGGTGGCCGTCGCGCCGAAGGGCTGGCTCGGCGCGATGCCCGCCTACGTGGATACGGGCGATCTCCGCGGCCTGGGCGCAAAGATCGTCGCGTTCTTTCCCGGCAACGCGGAACTGGACGAGCCAACGCACCGCGCAACGATCGCCATGCTCGATCCCGACCGCGGCGAATTGCTCGCGCTCGTCGCCGGCGAAACGATCACCGAGCGCCGTACCGCGGCCGCCAGCGTCGTCGCGACGCAGCGCCTCGCGGCGGCGCCGAGAGGGCGTCATGCGATTCTCGGCGCTGGTCTTCAGGGGCACGCCCATCTGACGGCGTTCGCTGACGCCGGCCTGGTCGAATCGCTCGCGGTCTGGTCGCGCAACGGCGCCAACGCCGAAGCGCTCGTAACCTATGCGCGAACGCTCGGCATCGCCGATGCGCGCGTATCGGTCTCGCCGGTCGAGGCCGTGCGCGATGCGGACGTCGTGACGGCCGTGACGAGCGCGAGCGAGCCGCTGCTGGCGAGCGGCAACTTAAGGGACGGCGTACACGTCAATGCCGTCGGCGCGTGCACGCCCGAGCGCCGCGAACTCGCCTCGGACGTTATGGCGCGCGCTGCCGTCTTCGTCGACTCGCGCGACGCCGCGCTGCGCGAGTCGGGCGACGTGCTTATCGCGATCCGCGAATTGGACCGGAAGGATCTTATCGCGGCCGAACTCGGCGAGATGCTCGCCGATCCGGTGCGCTCCGCGCAGACGGGCGAGATCACGGTGTTCAAATCGCTCGGCCTGGGAATCGAAGACGTGATCTGCGCGGCCTACGTCCTGCGCGAGCTTACGCCCTCTGCCGCTTAGGTCGCTGCGTTGGAGGGGGCGCGGCGGGGGCGGAGAACCTCGCTCCCCGGCCCCGCGCCAGGCGGGTGCAGCCCTTTTCCAGGCCGACGTAGCTCAGTTGGTAGAGCAGCTGATTCGTAATCAGCAGGTCAGCGGTTCGAGTCCGCTCGTCGGCTCCATCAAAGCCTTATAGCGACGGCCGTCAGACCTTGAGGGATTTCTTGCGCGTTCCTCTCGCCTTCACCGTTTGCCGTATCGCGCCGTGAACGCAGCGGCGGTTCTCAGTGCGGTTCTGCCGTTCTTTCTGCCGCTAGCCGTACTCGGCGTCAGCATTCGTCTCAGTTTACGGGAAGTTCGGGGAGCTCTGCGCGAGCGGGCGGCTCTGGCTCGCGTGTGTGTCATCTGCCTGATCGTGCCGCTCGTCGCGGCGACGGCGTGCAAACTCTTTGGCCCGCAGGGACTGACGCTCGCGATCGTTCTACTGTCGAGCATGGCTCCGGGCGATCCGCTAGCCGTCTTGGATTCGCGCGAGAAGCACGGCGACGTGCGTCTGGCGTTGGCGCTCGCGATCGTCTTAACGTTCCTCATGCCCGTGACGCTCTTTGTTTGGACGCCGATCATGGACGCGCTCTTTGCGGGGCATCTTCACGAGAGCGCCGCCGGCGCGTTCCTGAAAGTGGTTACGCTCATCATGCCGTTCCTGCTGGGAGGAATGGCGCTCCGGACCTATGCGTCCGGCTTTGCCGAAGCCGTGGACATGCCGATCCAGATCGTATCGCGCGTGGCGTACGTCGCGCTCGCCGCGATCGCCTCGATCGTCGGATTCCGCCATATACTCGAAACGGGTCTTGCGACGATTGCGTGTGTGTTCGTCATCACCGCGGTTTCGATTTTCCTGGGGCATCGTCTGAGCGGCTACACGACCGAGCGCAAAAGGCGAACCGCGGGGCTCGCCGTTGCCCTCGGAAACACGGGCGTGCTGCTGTACGTCGGTCTCGATACGTACCACTTGGAGGTTGCGAAGGTTTGCGCGGTCGTGGTAACGATCGTCTTGGTTCGAACCCTCAGCGTCGCGCTCTGGAATCTTCTCGGCCGCAACAGCCTGAAGCTGGCGCTGTCGGAGCCTGAGTAGGTTAAACCAGCAAACGGGAGCCGGCTACGCCTTTTTATTCCACGGCGAACGCCTGAGGCGCAGTTGGCGCCTTCGAACGCGCCGGAATGAGCAGGAGCACGAGCGGCGTGAGCGCGAGCGTCACGTAGCCGAGGAACGTGAACGCGTCGGCAAACGCCATCGTGGTCGCTTGCACGCCAACGATTTGCGCGAGAGCCTGGTGCGAAACGTTGTTCTCAAGCGCCTGCGCCACCGGATGGCGCCCGAGCGAAATGTCGCCGGCGAGGTTGTCCAGGTGGAACGCGGCGCGCCGGTCCAACAGCGTCACGAGCGAAGCGGTGGAGATGGATCCGCCCAGCTGTTGGCAGAGGCTAAGCAGCGAGGTCGCCTTCTGCGTGTCGGCACCGTGAACGGTAGTGAGCAGCGAGACCGACAGCGGAACGAACAGCATGCCGAATCCGACGCCGCCGATCACGAGCACGGGAACGAAACTTCCAAAGTCGCTGGTCGTCGTGATGACCGAGGCGGTCGCGATGTTTGCATACCCAACGATGATAAAGCCGATCGCGAGCAAGAGCGGCGGCCGGAACTTGAATCGGTTGAGCAGGAAGAGCGTGACGAACGTCATGACCATGATGGCCAGCGCTCGCGTCAGAATCGAGAGGCCCGAAAGCGTCGCGGTGAAATTCAGCACTCCCTGCTGAAACTGCGGGGTCAGGATGACGCCGCCGAAGAGAGAAAACGCGAGATTCGCGGCGAGCAGGCAGCACACCCAGACCGTCCGGTTCTTGATCAGGATGCGCAGGTCTACGATGGGGTTCTCGACCACGCGCAGCTCCCAATAGGCGAAGAACGCGAGCGCCGCTGCCGCTACGCAGGCGGTCGCCAGGATGTTCCCGTCGTTGAACCAGTCGTACCGCTCGCCTTCATCCAGAACGTACTGCAGGCACCCCAAGCCGATCGCCAAGAGTCCGAGTCCCACGCCGTCGAGCGAGAGTTTCCCTTGGCGCTCCGGGTCGCGTAACAGCATCGCGCACAGAGCTGCGGCGATGATTCCCGGCACGATGTTGATGTAAAAGATCCAGTTCCATGACAGCGTGTCGGTTAAGACGCCGCCGAGCGTGGGGCCGATCGAAGGACCGACGATCGCGCCGAGCGACGTGAGCGCTTGGCTTAGGCCCAACTGACGCGCGGGGAAGGTGTCTCGCATGATTGCCTGTCCCGTAGCGATCAAGCCGCCGCCGCACAAGCCTTGCAAGACGCGGTAGAAGACGAGCTGTTCCAGCGAGCCGGCCGTGCCGCAGAGCGCCGAGGTGACCGTGAAGCCCACGATTGCGGCGACGTAGTAGTTGCGCCGCCCCATGAGGCGCTGAAGCCAAGGCGTGAGCGGNNGGCAGCGCGACGTTGACGATGGTGGCGTCGAGCACTTGCAGTACCGTCGCCGACATCACGCCCACGACGATCAGCCAGCGTCGCGTCCCGTACTCGACCAGCGGTCCGTCGGCAGCAGGCCTTTGCATTCCCCCCAGAATGCGGCGTCACTCGATGCGGTTGCACGCAAGCGCATCCTTCGACAAGCTCGTCCTTCGACAGGATCAGGATGACACTAGACTTTACGTGCGGTCGCCGTCCGCGGAAGACTCGATCCATGCGCGGGCGTCCGCCGTGTCGGCCATCGGAAAGATCTTCATCGGGAACGGGACGAGCAAGCCGAACAATCGTGCCGCCTGCGCGATCCAGGCGATATCGGTGACGATCGCCATTCGCTCCCAGTGTGCGAACGCTTCGAGGCCGAGGCTGATGTCGTCCCAGATCGCATT
>PMFP01000065.1:4323-11172 GCA_003155175.1 Vulcanimicrobiota bacterium | reverse complement strand
CGCACCTGCTCGACTGGTTCCGGAAGACGCCCGGGGCGGTGCTCTTTGCCACGTCGACGTTCTGGGAGGGCATCGACGTGGTCGGCGACCAGCTCTCGTGCGTCATCATCGACCGGCTGCCGTTTCCCTCGCCCGGCGACCCGCTCGTCGAGGCGCGCATTCGCGCGCTGGAATCGCGCGGCCTGAGCGGCTTCGAAAACTACATGATCCCGGCGGCGACCGTCCGGCTGAAACAGGGGTTCGGCCGGCTCATTCGCAGCACGCGCGATCGCGGCGTCGTCGCCGTGCTCGACGGACGGGCCGCCTCGACCCGCTACGGCGCGACGATTCTCGCCGCGCTTCCGCCCGCGAGGCGCATCGGACACTTGGACGAGCTCGACGGTTTCCTCACGTAGCATAACCTCGCCATAACGTGCGGGAAGGAACCCGCTCCCCGCCGCGCAAGTCCGCCGGAGGTCCCCGGAATCACTTCCGTCCTTATGGAGCCATTCACATGAAGCGTATCGTTGGATTCGTGTTTGCGGGCGCGCTTGCGTTCGCGTGCGTCTCTCCGGCCGTCTCGTCCGCGACGACGATGCCGACGTGCAGCGGGCCGGTGGTGTACGCCGTTCCTGCCCAGAAGATCTATTACGTCAAGGGCGAGACCAATTACGGCCACGTCAAGGGCGGCGAGTACATGTGCCAGGCCGCCGCCAACGCCAAGGGTTATCACAAGCAGTAGCGCGCAACCCGTCGTGACGGCCCTCCTGCGATCGCTCGTCTGCGGTGCGGCCGTCGCCGCGCTCTTGGCCGCGCCTTCGCGTGCCCTGGCGTGGGGAACGGCCGGGCACCACATCATCAATCTGGTCGCGGTGCGGACGCTCCCGGCCGGCGTGCCGCCGTTCCTGGCCGATCCGCAGGTCGTCTTCGAAGTCGAGGCGGTCGGCGCGGAGCCCGACGTCCTCAAGGGCGCGGGCGAATCGTGGGACGCCGACAACGATCCCGGCCACTACGTGGACGTGAACGACGACGGGACGATCGCAGGCGGCATCGCGCTCGACGCGTTGCCCCCGACCATGGAGGCCTACGCAAAGGCGCTGGCCGCGAGCGGCAAAGATCCGTACTCGGTCGGCTATCTGCCGTATTCGATCGTGGACGGCTGGGAGCAGCTGCGCCAGGATTTCGCCTATTGGCGCGCGTTCTCGTATCTGGCCGAGCACGGCGCCAACGGCGACGACCGGGCCTATTTCATCGGGCAGCGCGACCTGCGCCAAGATCTCATCGCGCGCGACATCGGCTACTGGGGCCATTTCGTGGGCGACGCCAGCCAGCCGCTGCACGTCTCGATTCACTACAACGGCTGGGGCGACTATCCCAACCCGAACGGCTACTCGGAGAACAAGGACGTGCACGCGCACTTCGAGGGCGCGTTCGTTCGCGACCACGTGAACGCGGGCGCGGTCGTGAATCTAATCAAGCCCTCGACCGAAACGGCTCCCGCGCAGGCGCTCACGCAGGCGCAGATTTCCGCCATCGTCGGCGCATATCTGGCCGCAACGTCGAAGACGGTGCCGCAGCTGTACGAGATCGAAAAGCGCGGCGGCTTTGCCGGCGGCAGCTCCGAAGCGGTCGCCTTTACCACCGCCCGCGTCGCCGCGGGGGCGTCGGAACTGCGCGACCTGATCTACCTCGCGTGGCTCGACAGCGCTAACGTGGGCGTCGGCTATCCGCGCATTCCCGTCCGCGACATCCTCGACGGCAAGGTGACGCCGGGCGCTTCCGCCTTCGGCGGCGACTAGCGCCGCCTACTCTTCCTTCGCGGCTTCGCTGTGGGCGCGGATTTGCAGTTCGTGGACGACGGCGGAATCGGCCAGCGTCGTCGTGTCGCCCAGGGTCCGGCCTTCGGCGATGTCGCGCAGCAAGCGCCGCATGATCTTNNCCGCTGCGCGTTTTCGGCAGTTCGGTCGTGAACGTGATGTACTTGGGGCGCGTGAACTTTCCGAGCTTCTCGGCGACGAACTCGCGCAGCTCTTCGGCCATCTCCGGCGATCCGTTGTTTTCCTGACCGCGTAACGTTACGAACGCGTAGATGGCTTGTCCGGTGATGTCGTCGCTCTTGCCGCAGACCGCCGCCTCCGCGACTTTGGGATCGGCGACGAGCGCGCTCTCGACTTCCGTGGTTGAAATGCGATGGCCGCTCACGTTCATCACGTCGTCAATGCGGCCCATGAACCAGTAGTTGCCGTCCGCGTCGCGACGGCAGCCGTCGCCGGCGAGATAGAGTCCCGGGAACTTGGACCAGTACGTCTTGACGTAGCGCTCGTCGTCGCCCCAGATGCCGCGCAGCATGCCGGGCCACGGGCGCCGGATGACGATGTATCCGCCGCCGCCCAGCGGAACCGGCTCGCCCGCGTCGTTGACGATGTCGGCTTGGATCCCGGGAATCGGATGGGTCGCGCTGCCGGGCAGCAAGGTCGTGATGCCGGGCAGGGGCGAGATCATGATCCCGCCGGTCTCCGTCTGCCACCACGTATCCACGACGGGCGTTTTCCCTCCGCCGATGTGGTCGCGATACCAGATCCACGCCTCGGGGTTGATCGGTTCCCCGACGGTTCCGAGCAAACGCAGCGACGACAGATCGTGCATCTGCGGATATTGCGGACCCCATTTCATGAACGTGCGGATCGCGGTCGGCGCGAGATACAGGATCGTGACGCGGTAGCGCTCGACGATGTCCCAGAGCCGGTTCTTGTCGGGGAAATCGGGCGTGCCCTCGTACAGCACGCTGGTCGCTCCGTTCGCCAGCGGCGCGTACACGATGTAGGAATGGCCGGTGACCCAACCGATGTCGGCCGCGCACCAGAAGACGTCTTGGTCGGGTTTGAGATCGAAGACCAACTGGTGCGTCGCGGTCACGTGCGTGAGGTAACCGCCGGTGGTGTGCTTGATGCCCTTGGGTTTCGCGGTCGTGCCGCTGGTGTAGAGCAAGAAGAGCAGGTCTTCGGCGTTCATGCGCTCGGGCTCGCACGACGTGGGCTGGTTCGCGACCAGATCGTCCCACCAGACGTCGCGCCCGTCTTGCATGTTCACGTTCCCGTCGACACGTTTGGCGACGATGCAGTGCTGGATCGACGGCGTCTCTTTGAGCGCCTCGTCCACGTTGGCTTTGAGCGGAATCTTGTGCCCGCGGCGCCAGCCGTGATCGGCGGTGATGATGGCGACGCACTGCGAGTCGTTGACGCGGTCCACGATCGAGTCCGGCGAGAAGCCGCCGAAGATAACCGAGTGCGGCGCGCCGATGCGCGCGCACGCCAGCAGCGCGACCGGCAGCTCCGGAATCATCGGCATGTAGATGGCGACGCGGTCGCCCTTCTTGATGCCCAGCGAGCGCAGGCCGTTAGCGAAGCGGCAGACGTCGTCGAGCAACTCTTGATAGGTGATCGCACGGCGGTCGCCGCGCTCGCCTTCGAAATAGTAGGCGACTTTGTCGCCTTTGCCCGCGCGCACGTGGCGGTCGAGGCAGTTGACCGAGACGTTGAGCTCGCCGTCGGCGAACCACGTCGCGAACGGCTCCTTCCATTCCAGCACCGACGTGAAGGGCTTCATCCATTCGAGCTTGCGAGCCCAGGACGCCCAGAACTCCGTGTAGTCCCGCTCGGCTTCTTCGTAGATCCCTGGCCGCGCTACGGCGTTGTCGGCGAACTCCTTGGGCGGAGCGAAGCGGCGCGTCTCCTCCGACAGCGACTCGATGGCCGAGGATGGCGTGGACGTTCCCGATGTGCTGTTGCTCATGGTGATGCGTTTCGCGCAACCTACCCGGCGCCTTCCCCGTGCGCGAGGCGGCCGCCGGGGGACCTGGCGGCCGGCGGCCCTGGTCCCGGCAGGGGCAGGCGTTTCCGGTAGCAGTCCCTTGCCAAGAGTGCTACCATAGGGCCAGCATGAAGACCGGCGGACCACTGGACGAGCGCAAGGCCTATATCCTTGCGACGGTCGTCTACGAATATATCGCGACGGCCGAACCCGTCGGCTCGCAGACCCTAACCGAGAAGTACGACCTGGGCGTGAGCTCGGCCACCGTGCGCAGCGAGATGGCCGGTCTGGAAGCGGGCGGCTACTTGGTCCAGCCGCACACCTCCGCCGGCCGGATTCCGTCGGACATCGGCTACCGCACCTACGTGGACCAGTTGATGAAGCCCGAGCAACTGGGCGAAGGCGATCGGCGCCGGATCCGCGAGGAGCTCCACGACGCCAGCCGCGAGCTCGACGAGATCATCGAACACACGACCCGGCTGCTCGGGCGCCTCTCCAACAACCTCGCGTTCGTGACCAAGCCGCAAGCCGACGCGCACGTCTTCAAACACGTGCAGCTGATCTGGCTGACGCCGCGGACCGGCGTCGCGATCGTCGTCACGTCGTTCGGCGTCGCGGCGCAGAGCTTGTTCGAACTGGGTACCGACGTGACGCTCGACGAGCTCACGCGCTTTTCCAACGCGCTCAACGCGCGCCTAGCCGGACGGTTGCTGCGCGACGTGCCCGACGCCGAAGTCGCCGCCGTCGCCGCCGAAGCCGGGATGGGCGACGATCTCCGCGGCGCGGTCGCCAACGCGCTGCGCAACGCTCGCTCGAACGAACAGCCGGGCGTCGCCGCGTCGGGAACGCAAAATCTGCTCGACCAACCCGAATTTCACGACGTCCGAAAGCTGCGCTCGATCCTGCGGATCGTCGAAGAGCAGAAGACGCTCTACGACCTCGTGGCCGACACGATGGATGCCGAAACGCCGAGCGTGAAGATCGGCCGCGAGCTCGGCAACGACGAACTCGCGGATCTCTCGGTCGTCACCGTGCCGTACCGCGTCGGACCCAACGCGATCGGCATGCTTTCCATTCTCGGCCCGCGCCGGATGCCGTACGGACGGCTGTTGGCGCTGGCCGCGGGAACCGCCGACACGCTTTCGGAGCGCCTCTCCGACGTGGAGATCAAATGACCCCCCTGCCCAACGTACGACGGTAAATGCCCACAAAAGACTATTACACGATCCTCGGCGTCCAGCGAGCCGCCTCGGCCGACGAAATCAAACGCGCGTACCGGAATCTCGCCCGCACGCACCATCCCGACGTCGCCGACGACAAGAACGAGGCCGAGCATCGTTTTAAGGACATCAACGAAGCGTACGGCGTGCTGTCGGATCCGAACAAACGCGCGCGCTACGATCAGTTCGGCACCGCCGACGGAACCAACGGCGCAGACTTCGGCTTCGGTGGATTCGGGCCGAGCGGATTCGGCGACATCTTCGACATGTTCTTCGGCGAAGCGGCGCCGCGCTCGCGTGCCGGCGCTTCGGCGCCGCGTCGCGGCGAAGACCTTCGCTACGACTTGCAAATCACGCTGGAGGAAGCGTTCTCGGGGACGACGCGCGACGTGCAGTACCGTCATCTGGCGTCGTGCGCTTCGTGCAAGGGCAGCGGAGCCGAGCCCGGTTCGATGGTGCTGCCGTGCGATCGCTGCGGCGGTACGGGCATGGCGCGCACCGTCCGCCAGACGCCGCTCGGACAGTTCGTCACGCAGAGCGAATGCCAGCAATGCGGCGGCGACGGCCACGTCATCACCAAGTCGTGCCACGAGTGCCTGGGACGCGGGCGCATCGAAGCGGATCGCCGGCTCACCGTGAAGATTCCGGCCGGCGTGGACGACGGTTCGCGCATTCGCATCGCGGGCAGCGGTCACGCAGGTACGCTGGGCGGCTCGCCGGGCGACCTCTACGTCTACGTCGGCGTCTCGCCGCACGCCGTGTTCCGCCGCGAAGGCACCGACACGTTCCTGGACGTCCCAATCAGCTTTCCGCAGGCGGCGCTCGGCGCCGAGATCTCGGTTCCGTCGCTGGAAGGCGAGTTGCCGCTGACGATCGCGCCGGGAACGCAGACCGGCACGCGCATGCGCATGCGCGGGCGCGGCATGCCGAACGTTCGCGGCTCGTCGCGCGGCGACCATCACGTCACGGTGCACGTCGCCGTGCCCTCCAAACTAAACAAGAAGCAGCGCGAGATGCTCGAGGAATACGCGAAGGCCGGCGGCGACGACATCGACGATCGTTCGTTCTTCGAGCGCGTCAAGGACGCGTTCCGCCCGGACTAGGCGCGCGCCGATGCACCGATTTTTTGTCGAAGGCGTGCGCGAACTCGGCGACGAGGTCGCCCTGGCCGCCGACGATGCGCGCAAGGCGCGCGTCGTACTGCGCCTTCGCGACGGCGATCGCATCGAGATCGCCGATTCGGGCTCGCAGGCCTTCGTCGCGTCCGTCGCCATCCGCGGCGAGACCGTCGTCGCGACGCTGGCCGAAGCGATCCCCGACGCGCGCGGCGAGACCCTTCGCGTGGACGTCGCGCAGGCGGTTCCCAAAGGCCGGAAGATGGATTTCGTGGTCGAGAAGCTGACCGAGCTCGGCGTCGCGCGGATCGTGCCGTTCGTTTCGCAGCGCTGCGTTGCGGGCGATGCGGGCACGCGCGTCGAGCGCTGGTGCCGGCTCGCGCGCGCGGCCGCGCAGCAATGCGGACGCCGCGACGTTCCCGAGGTTGCCGAGCCGGCCGGTTTCGATGCGCTGCTGTCGCGATTTCCCGAATACGACCTGATCCTGTTCGCGTGGGAACTCGCGCCGGACGTGCCGCTGCGCGATACGCTGCCCGCGTGGCTTGCCGGTGCGAGCCGCGTGCTGGCCGTCGTCGGTCCGGAGGGCGGATTTGCGCACGACGAGGCCGAGCGGGCCGAGGCGGCCGGCGCGCGGCCCGTCCGCTTGGGCCGGAGAATCCTGCGGACGGAGACCGCGGCGCTGGCGCTCGTGGCCGTGCTCAATTACGCAAGCGAGGCCGCCACGC
>PMFP01000065.1:0-4302 GCA_003155175.1 Vulcanimicrobiota bacterium | reverse complement strand
GACGACAATTCGCCCGACGGAACCGGAGCGATCGTGGACGAGCTCGCGGCGGAGCTGCCGGTGCGTTGCCTGCACCGTCCCGGGAAGATGGGCCTTTCGAGCGGCGTCATCGACGGATGGAAGTTCGCGCGTCCGGAATCGATCGCGCTGGGCGCGATGGATGCCGACTTCAGCCACGACATCACGATCTTGCCGAAGATGGTCGCGGCGCTCGAGTCGGGGGACTACGGCCTAGCCGTCGGCAGCCGCTACGTTCCCGGCGGCGGCATCGAGAACTGGCCCAAGCGCCGCATCATCACGTCCAAGGTCGCGTGCATGCTGGCGCGACCGCTCACCAACGTTAAGGACATCACGAGCGGGTATTTTCTGGTGATGCGCTCGGCGATCGAAGGCGTCCACCTGGATCCGATCGGCTTCAAGATCGGGCTCGAAGTGATCGCCAAGGGCCACTACGGGCGCGCGATCGAGATTCCGTACGTGTTCAAAGATCGCGTCGTCGGCGAATCGAAACTGAATCAGACCGAGATCGTGAACTACCTCAAGCAGCTGCGCAAGCTCTACGCGGCGCGCCTCGCGCCGCAGAAGAACGGATAGCGATGCCCGCACCGGAGTGGCTGAGGATTCGACGCAGCAAGGAGGGCGGCAAGAGCGACGCCGCGCTCTGGAGCAAGTGTCCCGACTGCGGCGACGTGCTCTATCGTCCGGAACTGGCCGAGAACGCGTACGTGTGCCCCAAATGCGACCATCATTTCCGGATGTCGGCCTACGATCGCATCAGCACGATCGTGGACGGCGATTTCGTCGAGATCGGCAACGACGTGCTGCCGGGCGACCCGCTCGAATGGGTCGACCGCAAGACGTATCCCAACAAGATGCAAGCCGACCGCGAAAAGAGCGGGCTGAGCGAAGCGGTCGTCTGCGGGTTCGGCACGATCGCGAACTTCGACGTGGCGCTGGGCGTCATGGACTTTCACTTTCGGGGCGGAACCATGGGCACGGTCGTCGGCGAGCGCCTCGCGCTGCTCTTCGAAGCGGCGCGCCAGAAGAAGGTTCCGTGCATCGTGTTCACCGCCTCGGGCGGCGCGCGCATGGAAGAGGGCATGCTGGCGCTCATGCAGATGGCCAAGACCACGGCCACCGTGACTCGCTTCGTTGAGGACGGGAACTTTTTCGTGACCGTCCTGACGGATCCGACGACCGGCGGCGTGTCGGCCTCGTTCGGCTTCCAGGCCGACGTCATCGTCGCCGAATCGAAAGCGATGATCGGCTTTGCCGGGCGGCGCGTGATCGAGCAGACGATCCGGCAGAAGCTGCCCGACCAGTTTCAGACGGCCGAGTTTCTGCTCGAGAAAGGCCATATCGACATGGTCGTCGGCAGGCGCGACCTCAAGGCGACGCTGGTTCGCCTGCTCGAATACGCCGCCGGCGGCCGCCGGGAGAGCGAGAAGCGCGCGTGAACGTCATCGTCGAGCGCGAGAAGGGCTTGCTCGAGCTGGAGAAGCGCATTGCCGAGCTCCGGACGGCCAACGAATCGCAGCCCGTGGACATGGCCCCCGAGATCTCCGCGCTCGAGCAGAAATACCAAGAGATCCTGCGCGACGTCTTCGGATCGCTGACGCCCTGGGAGAAGGTCAACATGGCGCGGCATCCCGGCCGCCCGACCTCGCTCGACTACATCGGCCGCCTGGACCGCTTCGACGAGCTGCACGGCGACCGGCACTTCCGCGACGACCACGCGGTGGTCGGCGGGTTCGCGCTCTTGCACGGCCGGCCGGTCGTGGTCATCGGGCAGCAGCGGGGGCGCGACACCAAGGAGAACTTGCGCCGGAACTTCGGCATGGTCACGCCCGAGGGCTATCGCAAGGTCAACCGTCTGGCCAAGCTCGCATCGCACTTGGGGCTCCCGATCGTCACGTTCGTGGACACCAAAGGCGCCGATCCCGGCATCTCGTCGGAGGAGCACGCGCAGTCCGAAGCCATCGCACGCTGCCTCTACGAGTTTACGATCGCCCGGGTGCCGATCGTCGCCACGATCGTCGGCGAAGGCGGCTCGGGCGGCGCGCTGGCGCTCGCGATTGCCGATACCGTCATCATGCTCGAGCACAGCGTCTACTCGGTGGCATCGCCCGAGGGCTGCGCGGCGATCCTCTGGGGCGACTCGACAAAAGCGGAAGAAGCGGCGTCGCGGTTGAAATTAACGGCTCAGGATCTGGAGCGTTTCGGCATCGTGGACGAGGTGGTGCCGGAGCCGCTGGGTGGGGCGCACCGGGATTCGAGCGGGTCCGTTACTCGAGTTCTCGCTGCGATCGATGCGGCACTCGGGCGCCTCAAAGCGCTCGGCCCGCAGAAACTCGTTGAGGAACGTTATCGAAAGTATCGGCGCCTAGGCGTATGGCAAACAGAAAGGCGAGAGCCTATCGAAACGAGCTCGTGAAGCGCGGTTCGCAGGCGACGGCGATGCTCAATAACGTCGGGCGGTTTTCAGCCGTCGCGTTCGCCGTGTGCGTCGTCGCGCTCATCGGCGTTCAATACGCTCGCTTCATCGGGCGCGACGTCGTCGCGTACCGCGATCTTCAGAACACGCAGAGCGACATTGCGCGGCTGGAAGCCAGGCGCACGCACCAACTGCGCGACCTCCAGCGCCTCCAGGACCCCGAGGGCGCCGTTCCCGAGATCCATTCGCAGCTCCGCCTGGTCCGTTCCAACGAAGCCATCATCTTCGTGAGCCCCGCTCCGGGTGCCGCACCCACAACCAATCCGTGAGCGAACGGGTCGAAGGCGTCGTGATCAACCTGAACGCCTTCGGCGCGACGATTCGCCTCGAGAGCGGCGAGCTCGCGTCCGCTCCCGAGGGTGACGTGACCGCGCATCGCCCCGCGTACGAGCGCTCGCTCTCGACGCACAAGCCGCTCGATTTCGAACTACGCACGGGCGGGCGCCGCCCGCTCGTCACCCTGCTTCCGCAGATCCAGGACGAGGGGCTCGACGAGCAGATCGCCGTGTACCTTAAGGAAACCCAAGAGTGGGAAGGCAGCGACGGCGTGCCGGTTCACGAACGCCGCTTCTTGCGGAAGAAGCGCCGAGCGGCCATCTTCGAGTCCAAACACCAGGCCTAAGGAAATAGCGAGAGCGTGAGCAAGCATTTTGCCATCGTGTCCATCGGCACGAACTCCACCCGCGTGCTTTTGGCCGACATGGCGCCCGCCGTTCCGCGCGTGGATTTCACGCGCTCGATCGGCACGCGCGTCGGCGAGGGACTCCAGCAATCCGGACGCCTCGACGAGACGGCGATGGCGCGGACGCTCGACGCGGTGCGCTCGCACGTTCGCGCGGTACGCGGGCATTACTTGCGCATCTTTTGCATTGCGACCAGTGCGGTTCGGCGCGCGGACAACCGCGAGGAGTTCGCCGAGCGCGTGCGCGCGCTGGTGGGCACGCCGCTGCGCGTACTCGACGGCGACGAAGAAGCCGACGCGTCGTATCGCGGCGCGTTGACCGTGCTCGATCCGCATCGCGCCGCCGCGCGCGTCGGCGTAATCGATACGGGCGGCGGCAGCACCGAATACGCCATCGGCGACGGCGCGCATCCGGAGCGAACGGTTTCGTGCGAGATCGGCGCCGTGCGTCTGACCGAAGCGGCCCCGGCGCTGGCGGGTCTCGAAGGCGCCGTGGATCTCGCGACGATCGACAAAGCGCGAGACTTGGCGCGCGAAGCGCTGACGGGCATCACGGATTTCGCCGCGGTGGACCAGGTCGTGCTGGTCGGCGGCACCGCCACGTCGGCGGCGTCGGTGCTGCGCGGCGCGCGCACGAAGATCGATCGCTACGACGTGACGCGCGCGGACTTGCAGCGCATCCTCGTGCGCCTGTGCGGCATGCCGCTCGAGGAACGCAAGGCGATCCCGGGTATCAAAGCGCAACGCGCCGATATCTTGCCGGCCGGGCTGATCGTGCTCGACACCGCGCTCGATCTCTTGGGCCACGATCGCGCCCTCGTGACCTCGGCCGATTTGCTAATCGGCTTTCTCATCTCGCAGCGCGATGCGGCGGGAACGCCGCCGAAAGCGCCGGGCGGCCGCAGCAGCGTTCCGCAGCCTGCTTCGCGCTAGCGCCGCACGCACACGATAGGACGGGACTCGGGAGGTTCGTCACCATGGAAGACACGCAGATTCACAATCACATCGAGGCGCTCGTCGCCGAGGAGCATCGCCTGCTCGAGCACGGCGATCGGGGAAACATGTTGCCCGACGACCGCGCGCGGCTGGAGGCCGTCGAGGTACAGCTCGACCGGTACTGGGATCT
>PMFP01000074.1 GCA_003155175.1 Vulcanimicrobiota bacterium | reverse complement strand
ATCGCGGCGCTCTGCGCCATTTCGATCTTTATCTGGTTTATCGCGCCCGCGGCCGCCGCCACGACCGGCATCGTCCGCGGCGTCGTCACCCTCGACGGCAAACCGATCGCGGGCGCCCGCGTCACCCTCGTCGGGGAAGGTTCGCGCTTTGAGAAAACTACCGACGCCGACGGCGCGTACGCGTTCGCAAACGTGCCCTTCGGTTCGTACCGCCTGACCGGAAGCGCGAGCGGCGTTCCCGACCTCGCGCTGGACATCAACGTTGCCTCCGGCACGGTCTCCACGGTGAACGTCCCGCTCTCGCACTTAAAACAGATCGCCGCCGTATCGGTGAACGCCCAGCGGGGAGCCTCCGGAAACCCCGTGGCCGTCACCGTCGTGGATCGCGCGCAGATTCAGACCTCGCCCGTGCAGAACAGCCTCGACCGTCTCATCGAGACGCTGCCCGGCGTCGTGCAGTTCTCGTACAACGAGCCCGTCGTCAACGGTTTCCACGGCATCACCTATCAGATCGACGGGGCGCCGCTGCCGGTCGCCACGACCTCGAACTTCTCCGAAATCGTGGATCCGAAAAACATCGACTCGCTCGAGGTCTACTCGGGTTCGATTCCCGCCGAATTCGGCGGCGATCGCATGGGCGCGGTGGTCAACATCATCACCAAGCGGCCCAGCGACGTTCCCGAAGGCTTCTACGGTCAGATTTCTGGAGGCGTCGGAACGCAGAGCTGGGGCCAAGGCGGACTGAACATGTCGGGGCGGGCGGGATCCACCGAAGCCTTCCTCACGCTCAACTCGCAAAGCACCAGTCGCGGCATCGACGCACCGACGTACGTGCCGATTTTCGACGCGAGCTCGCAGAACGACCAGTTCTTCCGCGTGATCACGCAGCTGAACGCGCGCGACACGCTCGCCTTCGACTATTCCAACCAGTTCGCGCAGTTCCAGATCCCGATCAACACGTCCACCACGAACGTCAACGATCCGATCGTGAGCGTTCCCGGCACGGCCGACACGCAGCGCGAATACGGACGCTTCGCGAACTTGAACTTCATCGCCACGTCGCGTGACGGAAACGGCGTCTTTCAGCTCGTCCCGTGGTGGACGTCGGCGCGGACGGACTACGACGGCGATCTCGCCCGCGACGTACTGGGCACGCAGCCGAACTTCGGCTGCCCGACGTTCCCGGCGTGCGAGGCGCCCTATCCCGACACCCTCAACTCCGTCGGGCTGCAGCAGAACTCGCAATCGCAATTCGTCGGTCTGCGCGTTTCCGATTTTCGCGCGACCAAGCATCACGCGTGGAAAGTCGGCGTGGACGTGAACCGCCAGATCGCGCAGTCGAGTCAAATCTACGCGTGCTACTACGTTGCCTGCAACGTTCCCGGACCGCAGGGCGATCCGAGCATTCCGCTGGTTCACGAGCCGCCGTACTATGCGGCGATTCCGCCCGCGCAAGACCAGGCCGGTTCGCAGACGGCCGTGTACGCACAAGACCAGTGGGAGCCCAACCCCAACATCGTCTTCAACTACGGCATCCGATACGATCACTCCACCGGATACACGCACGGGTGGCAGATCAGCCCGCGCATCGGCATCAACGTTTCCGACGGCGGCAAGAACGTCGCGCACGTCTACTACGGAAAATTCTACGCCGCTCCGTTGTTGCAGGACGTTCGCGATTCGTGCGTGGTGTTCGCCGCGCAGGACGCGTGCCCGACGACGCGACCGGTGTACGATCTTCAGCCCGAGAGCGACACCTATGTCGAGCTTGGGTGGTCGCACTCGTTCAACTCGCATTTCATTCTCTGGGCGAATCTTTTTAACAAGAGCGTGGTCAACATTCTCGACACGACGCAATTTCTCAACACGCCGCTGTTTGCCGTCTACAACAACGCGGCGGGTGAGAACACCGGCTTCGAACTGCGCCTGCAGAACAAACTGCCGCAGGGCGACAACTGGTTCGTGACCGCCACGATTTCGGCATCGTACGCGGGCGGCATCTCGGGTTCGACGTTCCTATTCCCGCCGGGCGTCAATCCCCCGGGGATTCCGATCACGTCGCCGTCGCTGTGGTCGCTGGAGGATCACTCGCAAGACGTGGACGCCACGGCCGGATACACCCACCGTTTCGGCGGCGACCGCAATTTGTTCGCGACGCTCCAGGCCAACTACGGATCGGGCTTCCCGGTGCAGTTCGAGGATGCCAACGTCAACCTCAACGGAACGCTGCCGGCGCACACGACCTTCGACCTGCTGCTGGGGCGAACGCTCACGCCGGGACCGGGGAATCAGGACCAAGGACTCGGGGTCCAAGTCGGCTTCTTGAATCTTCTCGACCACCAGTATGTGATTAAAGTCGCAAACGGATTCAACACCACGCAGATCGCGAACGGAAGGACGATCACGCTGCGGCTCCTCGCGCCCTTCTAGCACGGGCGCGAGAGGCGCGCGGTCGGGCGGCCTGGAATATTTCCCGGTCACCATGCACGATCTCTCACGCGGAACCATCGTCGTCACGGGCGCTGCCGGTCTCATCGGCAGCGCCGTCGTATGGGCGCTCAACCGTCGCAATCTCGACGACGTCATCGTCGTCGACCGGCTCGACACCAGCGAGAAGTGGAAGCACCTCGTTCCGCTGCGTTTCAAAGACTACATCGACGCCGACGACTTTCTCGATCGCATCGAGGACGACGCCCACGCGTTCGGCTCCATCGGGACGGTGTTTCACCTCGGGGCCTGCTCGGCCACGACCGAGCTCGACTCCGACTACCTGATGCGCAACAACTACGAATACACCCGGGCCCTCGCGCACTGGGCCGTGGACTCGGACGCGCGGTTCGTGTACGCATCGTCCGCTGCGACCTACGGCGCGCTCGAAAGCGATCTCGACGACGAAGCCGATCTGCGCACGCTGCGTCCGCTCAACATGTACGCGTACTCCAAGCTGCTGTTCGACCTCTACGCGCAGCGCACCGGGCTCTCCGGCTCGATCGTCGGGCTGAAATACTTCAACGTCTTCGGGCCGAACGAAGATCACAAAGGCGACATGCGCAGCATCGTCAACAAGGCGTTCGGACAGATCGGCGACACGGGAACGGTCAAACTCTTCAAGAGCTACCGGCCCGAGTTTCCCGACGGCGGCCAGCAGCGCGACTTCATCTACGTCAAGGACGCCGTGGACATGACCGTGCACCTCGCCGAAGCGGGCACGACCGGACTGGTCAACGTCGGATCGGGGCAGGCGCAGACGTGGCTCGACCTCGTCCGGCCGATCTTCGGAGCGATGGGCCGCGACGAGCGCATCGAGTTCGTCGAGATGCCCGAGCAGCTGCGCGACAAGTATCAGTACTCGACCTGCGCGCGGATCGGCCGTCTGCGCGCGAGCGGCTACGACAAGCCGATTACCCCGCTCGCGGACGCCGTCACCGACTACGTCGGACGCTACCTCATCCCGGCGCGCTCGCTCGAGATCGCGGACCAGCCGATCGCAACGCGCGTGGCTTCCTGACCGTATGCCCAATTCATCGCGCGCCGAGCGCCGCCGCGGCGAACGCGGACACGTCGGCAAGCCCCCGCCGCGCGATCCGATGCGCCCGGTCTATATCGGGGCGGTCGTGCTCGTGCTCGCCATCGTCGTTGCGCTGCTGCTCAACCATATGCGCGAGACCCGCGACATCGCGGCCGCCTACGCGACGCCGACGCCGGGCCCGTCTCCGTCCGCGAAGCTCGTCACGATCGAGGACGGAGTACCGCTCGGAAAAGAGATCTTTCCGGTCCGGCCGACCGAAGACACGCTGCGCGGCGGACAAGGTTCGCCCGTTGACGGCATCGGCTGCGAAAGCATGGAAGGCTCGGTGTTGCACGTACACAGCCACCTCTCCATCTTCGTCAACGGCGAGCAGATCCGCATACCCAAACTCGTCGGCGCCGCGGCCAGCGCCGGTGGCGGATGTCTCTACTGGATTCACACGCACGACGAGACCGGCGTCATCCACGTCGAGTCGCCGCAATTGCAAGCGCCCGGCGGCGGTCCGTTCACGCTGGGCATGTTCTTCGACATTTGGGGACGCCCGCTCACGCGCACTAACGTCGCCGACCTCAAAGGCCCGGTAACCGCCTACGTCAACGGCACGCGCTACGACGGCGACCTGCGCTCGATTCCGCTCGTCTCCCACCAGCAAATCGTGATCGACATAGGCACGCCGACGCCATCACCGATGTACGTCTTCCCCCCCGAAGACTAGCGTTCTACTTAAGCACCTTGTCGAGTTGGGCCGCTAAGTCTGCGTACGAGAGTTCGCCGGTGTTCATGTAGGTGATCTTCTTGTTGCGGTCGATGACGACGATCGTGGGATACGCGCCCTGGAGATACAGGCTCGAGACGTACTCGAGACCGTCGAACGCCACCGGGTACTGCGTGTGGAAGCGTTTCGTGAAGTTGTAGACGTCGTTTTCGGACTCGGGCGACGTGCCGTCCATGCCGGTGTCGCTGGCCGAAACGGCGACGAACGCGATGCGCGAGTGGTACGCGTCGTACAGCTTGTTGATGACGGCGGTTTCGTGCTGGCAGTGCGGACACCACGAGGCGAAGAGTTCGAGAAATACCGGCTGGGTTTGCTTTTGCAGGTCGAAGAGCCCGGCCGTGGTCGGCACCGAGAACTGCGGAGCGGTCTTTCCCAGTACGGCCTTCCCGACGGTTGGAGCGAGCGTCGCTTCCTCGAGCTGATGCGAGGGATGAAACCGCGGCCACAGGATCGCGCCGATGGCGATGAGGGCGAGCAACAGGACGGTGCCGATTGCCAGGGTGCGGGCATTCATGTGCGAGCGAGTCTCCGATCGAGTGCCAGCGCGCCGGGCGCGCCGTAAGCGATGAACGCGGCGATCGCGGCCAGCCCGAGATCGAACGCGACGTGCGGCCAGTCGGCGGTTGCGGCGTCGTGCGGTCCGAAGCAGCCGCAGTTGGCCGGGATGTGCCGCACGACCGCCGAGGCAATCGCCGCGGCGTAGATGACGAACTGCGCGCAGGTGACGATCGCCGTCGTGCGCGTGAACAAACCGGCGATCAGATAGGCGCCGAGCATCAGCTCGAAGTACGGCAGCCCGAGAGCCAGCGGCGGGATCAGCGCCTCCGGCAAGAGCCGGAAGCCGGCAATCGCTGAGGCGAGGTCCGCAGCGTGCCCGACCTTGGACGCGCCGGCGAAGATCAACACCGCGCCGAGCAATACTCGGGCAACCAGGACGGCGACGTTCATGCGTGCGCCGTGGTCACGACGAAGAGCTTGCTCATCGGAACAACGCCGGGCGCCGATGCTTGACCCAGATGCGTGCCGATCCCGAAGGCGTCTTCGACGGTCCGCAGCAGCGAGTAGTGGCTGTACGGCGTGTCGTCCACCGCGCCGCGGGGTCCGTGGTTGGTCATGACGATCGTCAGGATGTGACCGCCCCCGGCGTTTGCCGGATCGCTCTGGTCGGTTCCGCAGCACCCCTCGTTCCCGTCGTGTCCGTCTTCGTCGAACGTCACGACGATGGCGACGTTCTTGGACGACTGCCAGAGCGGCGTGGACGTGATCGCCGAGACGATCTCCCGCAGATTGCGGTCGCCGCGCCCGATGAGTTTGCCCTGCTGCATCTCGCTGCAGTCGTCCGGCGTGCCGGCTGCGTCCGCTCCGTGCATGTCGTTGCACAGATTCGGCACGATGAAGCTGAAGTTCGGCAGATTTCCGCTGGCCAGATCGCGATGCAGCTGCCCGAAGTCCACGATCTTCGACGCGCGGTTCGGGTCGTTTTGGACCGAAGCGAAGTTCAGAAAGCCCGAGTGCTTGGAGGCGTAGACGTTGAGCGTCGGCGGCACGTCCTTCGCATGCGGGTCCGGCGCAACGATCGCGAGCGAACCGGCCGCCGGGAGCGATTCGTTGTAGTCCTTCCACGTTAGGCCGGCGGCTTCGAGCTGCGACGTCACGTCCGGTTTGGCGATCGTATGGTCGGGATATCCGACTTCGCCCGAGCCCGCGCAGTGCGGACGGAGATCGCGCGGCGTGCAGTAGAACGCATCGTCGTCGCGGATGCCGTAGGTCGAGCCGCCGGCCATGGCGACGTAGTTCGGTTCGCTTGGATGCGACACCGCGTAGTAGTGCGTGGCGTAGCCGTACTTGTGGGCGTAGTCGTTGAGCGCGGGCGCATCCGGGCTGCCGAGGATACTTCCGTAATCCTTGTTCTCTTCCACGATGACCACCACGTTGTCGTAACGCGGCATGCCGGAATCCAGACTCGCACCGTTTGCAAGAAGCGCGGGGAGTCCAATCGCTGCTAGGGCAGCGACCGCGATGGCAAGGCGATTCATGACCTAAAGGTCGGGCGCCCCGGCCGGAATTCCTGCGGGGCGCCGAGCGAGCGCTCCCCGCAAAGACGGCCCTTGTCGTAGGCGCGCGGGGAAGCGGCATCGTACGCTCTCGCCATGCTCTCCGCGCCCGCCGCGATGCTCGCCCTGATGCTCGTTCCCGTCCACGGCGTCGTCCTAGACGCGCGGGCCGACGGTTCGAGCGCCATCGTTCGCACCGAACCGGCCTCTAAGACCATCGCGGCCGGAACGCGCGACTATCGCTTGGTCCCGGCAACGCATCTCCCGCGGGGAACGGGTGTGGACGGCTACGTGGACGCGTCCACCCGCCCATGGACGCTGCGCGAGCCCACGATCGCCGCCCCCTTCGCACCCGGAACGCCCGACACGGCGAGCGTCCTGCCGGTGGATGCCGGCGCGCGGTTGCCCGACGCGGAGCTCGTGGATCAGAACGGACGGCTCGTGCGGCTCGACCGCGCCTTCTTAGGAAAGACGACGCTGATCTCTTTCGTCTTCACGCGCTGTCCGGATCGCGATCTCTGTCCGGCCATCTCCGGCAAATTTGCGTATCTCCAGCAGCATCTCGATCCGTCGAAATTCGCACTCGTGCTGATCTCGCTCGATCCGCCCTACGATTCGCCGCGCGTGATGCGCGACTACGGCGCAACGTTCGGCGCCAATCCCGCGATTTGGTCGCTCCTGACCGGCAAAGGCTCCGTCGTGCAGCGCCTGCTGAACGAGTTCGGCATTGATTCGATGCGCGTGAGCTCCGACCGCTTCATCCACAGCGACAAGCTCTTCATCGTGACGCCCCAAGGCAAAGTCGGCTACGTCATCCAGACGGCCGGTTGGGATCCGGACGGCGTGCTGGCCGAAGCGCAAGCCGTCGGGGGAATGGACGCAAATCCGTTCGAGCGCTTCAAACTCTCGCTCGTGGCAAGCGTCGTCGCGATCTGCGGCGGCAGCCAATACGCCGGCGTGGTCTTCTTGGAGATCGCGCTCTTCTTCCTGATCTTTGCCATCGTCGTCGCAAGCCTGTGGGTAGTCGGCCGCGTGCTTTGGCATCGGGGCTAGCGGCCGTGGCAGCACCGCGAAAGCCCTTCGAGCCGCCGACCCAGGAGCAGGCCGACTTCCTCCAGCGAACGATCGAGCAGTACGGCAAGGCGACCTACAATTTCGCCCTTCGCCTGACGCAGAACGAAGCCGACGCACGCGACCTCACCCAGGAGGCCTATATCCGCGTCTACCGGGCCTGGCGAAGCTTTCAGCCAGGCACCTCCTTCCTGTCCTGGATCTACCGGATCGTCACAAACCTTCACCGGGACGAACTTCGGCGGCGAAAAGGACGTTATCAGGAAGAGA
>PMFP01000041.1 GCA_003155175.1 Vulcanimicrobiota bacterium | reverse complement strand
GATCCTCGAGATCGTGCGCGCGGGCCAGCGCCGGCGGAAGCACGACGTCTTGTCCGGCGACGCCGAGGTAACCGCGCCGCACTTTTCCGTCCCGAACGAGCAGCCCGGCAACGAACGTAGCAAGGTTGATGGCGATCGCGAAGCACAAGCCTTGGCCCGGCAGGACGGCCGTGTTGACGCCGATGACCGCACCGTCGGCGGTAACCAGCGGTCCGCCCGAATTCCCGGGATTGAGCGCGGCGTCGGTCTGCACCACGTTGTCGATCAGCCGGCCCGATTGCGAACGCAACGTTCGCCCGACGGCGCTGACGACGCCCGCCGTCACCGTGTAGTTCAAACCGAACGGATTTCCAACGGCAACGACGAGTTGCCCGGGACGCAGCGTTGCCGAGTCGCCGAGCGTGGCCGATCGCAAGTCGCGGGCGTCGATGCGCAGCACGGCGACGTCGGTGTGCGGATCGTCGCCGATCGGCTTGGCTTCGAACTCGCGTCCGTCCGGCAACGAGACCGTCACCGCGTCGGCATCGTGGACGACGTGGCTGTTGGTCATGACGAAGCCGTCGGCGGTGAAGACGAAACCGGAGCCGGTGCCGCGATGGCGCCCTTGACGGGCTTCGATGGCGACGACCGACGGGCCGACCAGTTCTGCGGCGCGGGTCACCGCCTCGGAGTACGGATCGAGGACCGGCGGCTGGTCGAGGACGAGGTGCAATGGAAGGCTCATGTGATGCCTTCTTAATACTCGAAGCCGGCCTGCTGGGTTGCAGACCGGCTTACGAGGCCGTTTGGGAACGTTAGGCGCGTCGGCGCGCTACGGAGCGCTCCACCTGGTGCCGTCCATCCACGTTACCGTGGACGCAAAGCACTGCGAGGTCTCTTTGCCGGCGAACGTCACGTCGCTGAAGAGATCGAAGCGGTGATCGATCTGCGCGCCCGGCGAGAACGATCCTTTGTCGATAACGCGGCGGACGAAATTCTGTCCCGCATTGCGATAGCCGACGACGAAGGTGATACTCCGCGCCGTCTTCGGGCCGTTGTTCATGTAGACGATCTGCGTTCCGCCGGCAAGCCGGCTCATCGGTTTGGGAACGATGATGAAGCAGTGCTGGATGCTGATCGGGTTGGCCGCCAGGGCAGCCTGCGGGGCGAAGATGAGGGCCGCCGCCGCGACGGCGGTCGCGATGGAGAGACCGCGAAACTTGCTCTTCAAGGTCATGGAAAGTGGAGTTCCTTTCACTTATACGTCGATGGGCGCCGCTGGAATGACGTCGCGCCGTAGGCCAACCGCGCGCCGGCCTGCTTTCTCTTCTTTCGCGGTGGGCGAGCGCTTATCTTTTGGGGCGCGGCCTTAACAAACTCTTGAACTCCCTTTCGACCGGACGCGCACGGCGCAGTAGTCCGCCGCATGCTATCTTTGTCGTTCTCGGCCGGGATGCTCGGCATCGAGGGCTACGTCGTTCGCGTCGAAGCCAACAGTTCGGCGGGGTCGCCGAACCTTGCCATCATCGGGCTTCCGGACCGGGCGCTTACCGACGCTCGCGAGCGCGTGCGCGCCGCGATCGCAAACTCCGGCTTCTCCTATCCCGCGGGGCGTCTGCTGGTTAATCTTTCGCCCGCCGACGTTCGCAAGGAGGGTCCCGCATTCGACCTTGCCATCGCGCTCGCGCTCATGGCGATCGATCAGCCGATGGACCGCGACGCGCTGCAGAGCTTTCTCGCGCTCGGAGAACTGGCGCTGGACGGATCGCTCCGCCCCGTCAGTGGCATTCTGCCGATGGTGCTCGGCGCGCGCAACGCCGGATTCGCGCGCCTCATCGTGCCTGCGGCCAACGGCGAAGAAGCCGCACTCGTGGACGGAATCGAGCTCTACGCGGTGGACTCGCTGCAATCGGCGGTCGCCGTCGTTGACGGCAACGGCGCGAAATGGCGGCGGCGCACCACCGCCCCGAACCTGGTTCCACGCGAGGATCGGGTCCACGGCGATCTTGCCGACGTGCGCGGACAGATCGCGGCCAAACGCGCGCTCGAAATCGCGGCGGCGGGTGGGCACAATCTTCTGCTCGTGGGATCCCCGGGCTGCGGAAAGACGATGCTCGCGCGGCGGCTACCCTCGATTCTGCCGCCGATGTCGCTCGGCGAAGCGCTCGACGTGACGAAGATCTACAGCGTCGCGGGACTGCTCGGCGGCGAGATCGGCATCGTCCAAGCGCGGCCGTTCCGCTTCCCGCATCATACGATTAGCCAGCCCGCGCTCGTGGGCGGAGGTCCGCTTGCAAAACCGGGAGAGATCTCGCTCGCGCACAACGGCGTGCTCTTTCTCGACGAACTGCCCGAGTTCTCGCGCAGCGCGATCGAAGTGCTGCGCCAACCGCTCGAGGAAGGCGCGGTGACGATCGCGCGGGCGGCCGGAACGTTTACGTATCCGGCGCGATTCCAGCTCGTCGCATCGATGAATCCCTGTCCGTGCGGCTATCGGGGGACACGCAACGCGGACTGCCGCTGCGACGACGCCGCGGTTGCCAAGTACGTCGGAAAACTCTCCGGACCGCTGCTCGATCGCATGGACATCCAGATCGAAGTCGCGCGCGTTCCGTTCGACGACATGGTGCGGCGCGACGCCGCGGAGCGCTCCGCGGTCATTCGCGAGCGCGTCGTCGCCGCGCGGTACCGTCAGCGAGCGCGGTTTGAAGGGACGCCCGTCACCTGCAACGCGGAGATTCCGGCCAACGCCATTCGCCGCTGGTGCGTGCTCGACGAGCCGGCATTGCGCTTGCTCGCGCACGCCAGCGCCCGCCGTCAGTTCTCGGCGCGCGCTCTCGATCGCATCGCGCGCGTCGCGCGAACCATCGCCGACATCGGCAACTGCGAAGCCATCGCACCCGAACACGTCGCCGAAGCCATCCA
>PMFP01000029.1 GCA_003155175.1 Vulcanimicrobiota bacterium | reverse complement strand
CATCCCGAATCCGTCAAGAGCGGCAAGACGATCGGCGAAGTTGCCGAGAATCCGCGCTCCAAGACGTGGCACTCGAACAAGCCCGCGCGCGGGTCCTCGATCAAGGCCGCGCCGCGGGCGAAGCGCGACCCGATGCCCAGGCCGAAGTCGTTGATGCTCGCGACGCTGGTGGACGAACCGTTCGACGACGACGCGTGGCTGTTCGAACTCAAGTGGGACGGCTACCGGGCGCTCTGCACGATCGATGAAAAGGGCAAGGTCGCGCTGACGTCGCGCAACGGCAAAGATTTGCTCGCCACGTTTCCCGAGTTGACGGAACTCGGCAGTGCGTTCGAGAGTCTGCCGATCGAAGTTGACGGCGAGATCGTGAGCCTCGACGCCAAAGGGCGTCCGCAATTCCAAAACTTGCAATACCACGCCAAGACCAAGCACCCGCTGAACTACGCGTGCTTCGACTTGCTGTATGCCGACGGAAAAGATTTGCGAAAGACGCCGCTCGAGCGGCGCAAGGCGACGCTCGAACGGCTTATCGGCGACGAAGGCGTCGCGTTCTATTCAAAACACGTCGTAGGCAAGGGACGCGCGCTCTTTGCCAAGGCCGAGCAGACCGGCCTCGAGGGCATCATCGGCAAGAAGCGCGACTCGACGTACCAGGAGCGGCGCAGCCGCGACTGGGTCAAGATCAAAGCGCGCCTCGAGCAAGAATTCGTCATCGGCGGCTGGACCGAGCCGCGGGGCAGCCGCAAGGGCTTCGGGGCGCTCTTGGTCGGCGTCTACGAGGGCAAGAATCTCCGCCACGTCGGATCGGTGGGTACGGGCTTTACCGAAAGCGTGTTGCGCGATCTCGTCGGCCGCCTCAAGAAGCTCGAGCGCAAGACGTCGCCGTTTGCAAACGACGTCGTGACGAGCGAGACGGCGCATTGGGTAAAACCGGAATTGGTGGCGCAAGTGCACTTTGCGGAGTGGACGCGCGACGGATACCTTCGCCAGCCCGCCTATCTCGGACTGCGGCTCGACAAGAGCGCGAAGGACGTCGTCATGGAAAAACCCGCGGCCGATCCACCGAAAAAGACGGCCGCCGATCCGCCGGCGACGCCGGCCGGCGCGCGGGTCGGCGCGGAGATCGGCGGTCGCAAGCTGTCGTTTTCGAATCTCGACAAAGTGCTGTGGCCGCGCGACGGGTACACCAAGGGCGATCTCATCGCGTACTATCGCGCCGTCGCGAAATGGGCGGTTCCGCATGTGAGCGGGCGGCCGCTCACGCTCGAGCGCTTTCCGAACGGCATCGACGGCGAGTCGTTTTTTGAGAAGCAAATTCCGAAGGGAACGCCCGACTGGGTGCATCGCGTCACGATCTCCAAACCGGAGGGACGTCGCGCGGAGGTTACCTACGTCGTCTGCGACGACGAACCGACGCTGGCGTATCTTGCGAATTTGGCTTCGATCATCTTGCACGCATGGACGTCGCGCGTCGGTTCGCTCGACGAACCGGACTTCGTGATCTTCGACCTCGATCCGGGTGAAGCGTGCACGCTCAAGACGCTGGCCAAAGTTGCGCTGGCGCTGCGCGACATGCTCGAAGCGCTCGGGCTCGCGCCGCTGGTAAAAACGTCGGGCGGCATGGGCTTGCACGTCGTCGTTCCGCTCGCACCCGGGCACACGTACGATGCGGCGAAAGTTTTCGCGGAACTGGTCGCTCACCGCTTGAGCGACACCCTCGGCCGCGACTACATCGCGCTCGAGCGCTCGATCGCCAAACGCAACGATGCGGCGGTCTATTTCGATTACGTCCAAGTCGGCCGCGGCAAGACGATCGTGGCGGCCTATTCCGTGCGGGCGCGCGACGGCGCGCCGGTCTCGATGCCGCTGCGCTGGGCGGAAGTGGAGGCCTACGCTCGCCGGCGCACGGCCGTTCCGTCCGAGGCTTTCGCCGAGCACAACATCGCTAACGCGGTTGCCCGCCTCGACGAGACGGGCGACCTCTGGAGCGGAAAGGCCTGGAAGCCGGCGGAGCTCGCCCGGGCCTTGGACCGGGCCCGCAAGGCCTGGCGGTGACGGGGCCACCCAAAAAGGGTAGAATGGTCGGACTATGGCTCATGCGATTTGGAGCGGTGCGATCAACTTCGGGCTCGTCACGATCCCGGTTAAGCTGTTCACCGCCGTAAAAACCGACGAGCTCTCGTTCAACATGCTGCACGCCAAGGACGAGGGCCGCATCAAGTACGAGCGTGTCTGCAGCGTGGACGGCAAGCCCGTCCCGTGGGACGAGATCGTCAAAGGCTACGAATTCGAAAAGGGCGAGTACGTCGTCCTAACCGACGAAGACTTCCAACGCGTCAACCCGGTCGCGTCGCAGTCCGTGGACATTTTGGAGTTCGTGGACCTCGACCTCATCAACCCCATGTATTTCGACAAGCCCTATTATCTCGAACCGACGAAAACGGCGCGCCACGCGTACGCGCTCTTTCGCGAAGCGCTCGCGAAGTCGGGAAAGGTGGCGATCGCGCGCGTCGTCATCCGCACCAAGGAATACATCGCCGCCGTCAAGCCGCAGGGCGAAGCGCTGCTGCTCGAGCTCATGCACTGGGCCAACGAGATCGTGCCGGCCGACGGATTGCAGCTCCCCGAAGACGAGAAGCTTCCCGAAGCCGAGATGAAGATGGCCAACATGCTGATCGACACGATGAGCGTGGACGCGTTTGAACCGGAGAAGTTCAAGAACCGCTACCGCGAGGAAGTGCTCGCGATGATCGAAGCGCGCGTCGCCGGCAAAGAACTGCCCAAAGCCAAGAAGGCGCCCGCGCGTTCGAAGGTCGTCAACCTCATGGACGTGCTCGAGCAGAGCTTGGCGGAGAGCAAGAAACGCCGCACGAGCGAAAACGGAGAATCCGAACGCTCCGTCTCCAAACGCCGCAAAACCAGCGCAGCGTAGCGCTCCGCTCGTGATTGCGCTCTGCGCTGCGGCCGCCCTGATGCTGGCAACAGGCGTAAAGCTTTGGGCTTCTCTGACGCTACTGCACCGATATCGTGCGGAAGACTACGTCAATTCCAGCGAATCTCGGCGAATCTACGCCGCCCACATCGGCATGCCGGTTGTTATGGGTTCGGCGATCTTGGTTCTGAGTTATTGCACTGGTCTCTGGTGGGTCGAGGTTCCGGCGTGGTTGATCCTCGCACTTACGATATGGAAGTTCGCGAGAGCGCTGTACGTGCGTCTGTCCGGCCGGTATGCGGGCGTCTAAGGCGGGGTGACGGCGATCTCGGGGGATCCGTGCATCGGACCGCTCTCGCTGCGTTTGTTCGTCAGGCCCATGAGCAGCGCGACGAGGCAGAAGATCGCCGAAACGATTCCCGAGAATTCCGGGCCGAAGCGCGCGAGAATTCCGGTGGACGCGGGCGGTGCGAGAATGCCGGCGAGTGAGTCGAGCGACGAGGCGGTGCCGAGCACGGTGCCTTGATCGCGGTCGGTCGCCGCGTTGCTGATGAGCGCGGTGATGCCGGTGTTGGCAAACGCCATCCCGACGGCGAAGGTGATCATCACGACCGTGAGCATGAACAGATTGTGAACCGTGAACACCAACGCGAACGCGACCACGAGCAGGCCTAAGCCCAGGTTCGACATCGTGCGGTCGCCCATTCCGGTCGAGACGCGCCCGACGCCGAATCCGTTGACGGCGACGTTGATGCCCGCAAAGGCCGAAAAATAATAGTAGGTCTGCGTGAGGCTGAAGTCCAGCTGGCCCTTGAGAAACAGTGCGATGACCGAGAACCACGCATAGAGCCCGAGCGCGAGCGCGAGGCGCTGCCAGAGCGTCGGCGCGATGCGCGGATTGCTGAAACTGGCGAAGATCTGCCGCAAGCCGACGCGCGATTGCTCCTCCTCGCTCTTGGAGCGCGATTCGGGCAATCCGACGATGGTCACGAGTAACGTCACGAATTGCAGCCCTGCCGCGGCGAGAAACGGCGCGGAGAATCCAAAGCGGGAGAACAGGATGCCGCCGAAGAGCGGCCCGAAAACCATGCCCAGGCCGAACATTGCGCCGACCAGGCCGAACGCGCGGGCGCGATCTTTCGGCTCCACCAGGTCCGCGACGTACGCTTGCGTGATGCTGATGTTGCCGCCGGAAACGCCTTCGACAATCCTGGCGACGAAGACCCAGAAGATGCTGCCCGCGAACGCGAGCATGCCCCATCCGATCGTGGCGCCGACCTGACTGACGATTAGCACGCCCTTACGGCCGATCCGGTCGGAGATGTTTCCCCAAATCGGCGCGGAGACGAACTGGCAGAACGAGAACGTCGAGAAAAGAATCCCAACCACCAGCGGCGAGACGCCGAAGTGCGTCACGAAATACGGCATGATCGGGATCAGGATGCTGAACCCGACGATGTCGATAAACGTGATGCCGAGAATCGGCAGAAGTCGTCGTATCATGCGTGGATTTCCGTACTTTAGGGCCGCGGCGCGGTGGGCCTCTTGCCTTGCCGCAGGCAGGGGCGGCGACCCTCGGAGAGAATCGGACTGCGCCGTGCCCAGGTGGCGGAATTGGTAGACGCGCTGGTTTCAGGTATCAGTGGTGGCAACATCGTGGGGGTTCGAGTCCCTTCCTGGGCAGTATCCATTTTTTTATCGCCGCTCTTTTCAGGCGGCCCGCGGGATGAGGCGTCCTCTGCGGGTCCTGCGTGCAGTTCGTATGCGTAAAGTAAACTTAGCCGAGGCATTCGCGAGGTTCGACGATTTCTGGAATCCGAAAATCGCCGGAGAAATCAACGACTCGTACGTGAAACTCGTCAAACTCCAAGGTGCGTTCGACTGGCATCATCACGAGATCGAAGACGAGCTGTTCCTGGTGGTCGAGGGGCGCATGCGCATGGGCCTGCGTGACGGTGACGTCGATTTGGGTCCTGGAGAATTGATCGTGATCCCGCGCGGCCTGGAACATCGACCCGAGGCGCTCAGCGCCGAATGTCACGTCGTTCTTCTCGAACCGAAGACGACGGTGAATACGGGCAACGTCGTGACCGGCCGAACCGTCGAGGAACTTCAGTGGCTGCGAGGCTGCGAGCCGGTCTAACTTCCTAGTAGATCCAGGGAACGAAACGCTTCACGCGTTTGGCGTAGTCTGCGTAGCCGGGGTAGCGCTCGCGCAGCATGCGTTCTTCGGCGCGCGACTTTGCATCGAAGAACAGCATCATCGCTACCGTGAGTGCAGCGCGCCACGGGCTGTGCGTCATCAGGCTCAGGCCGGCGAAGCCGATGACGACCGCGGTATAGATGGGATGCCGGACGAGCGAAAAGACGCCGCCCGTTACGAGGTTGCCGCGCTCGACCGGCGCGGGGAACGGGGACAGCGTGCTCCCCATCGCCACGACGGCGGCGACGAAGAGCGCCGCCGCAAGCGCCAGCAGCGCGCATCCCGGCGATCGCCATTCGATCGGGTTTCCCGGCGCCAGTGCGAACGCGACGAATAGCGCGAGTTGCCCCGCGACCCAGAGAGCGCCGGGATTTTTGCCCGGGACCCTTCCGGCAGGCTTAGCTCGGACGGCGGATGTCCTTTCCGGACAGCGGCGCTCCAAAGAGGGGCGCGAAGAAGCAGAGATCGAGCGCTCCGGCTGCGAGCGGCACGCAGCCGACCAGAGCGACGACGTTTCCGGTCGTCGAGTGCATGGCGTAACCGGTCGCGATCAACGCCAGCCCGGCCACGATTCTGATCGAACGGCCGGCGGTCCCGGACATGAATCTTGCAAAGCTCATCGAGATGTTCTCCTGTCGGCGTAGAGTGGTTCTTTGGCGTTCACGAGTGAGGCGGGCCGACCAAGCCCTTGGCGATCAGAAACATCTTCGTGTTGATGACGATGAACCGCCAAGCTTGAAACGGCCAAAACTGTCTCCAGAAGCGTCCCATATCCGTCTCCTATTCCGGGATCAGCTGCCAGCCGGGTTTGGCTTGCAGCTTCCAGAGAAATGCCGAGTGAAGCGCGCGCTTCGTCCATGCCCCCGCCAGCCCGACGTCGAGATCGCACAGTGCGAGATCCCGTCCGTGCTCGGGGTACCGCTCGTAGTCGCGAGCGACCGGCGTCATGATGATCGAAGCGGCGGATCCGTTCCAGATGGACTTCCCCATCGACGCGATACACGCGGCCGGCATCTCCGACATGCGCGCGTGGTGCGTCGGCGCTTCGCCGCTCACTTGCTGCGCGATGTTCTCGGCGACGGTGCGGCCCATGATGCCCGACGCCATGCCGGTTCGAGGCGGCATCGCCGCGATCGCGAGGCCGCTGGCGGCTTTTTTGCCTTTCGACATGGGGTGGGGAGGCGCGAAGGCGATGCCGGCCGCGTAGACGTTGTCGTAATGCGGCGAGAGATACTTTGCGGGCCAGTCCGCGCCGCGGTATTCAGAGAATCCTTTCGGCGTGTAGTCCGCGTCCACGCGCATGAAGCCGCTGGGAACCGTCATTTTTTCGGAAATGTCGCTCCCATCGGATGCCACATACTTGATCGGAATGCCTCGGAACTGCGGAATCAGCATCGCCAAGTCGTATTCGATCGTTCCGGGATCTTCGCCGATTTGTTCGTAGTGAAGCACGCCGGGATCGACTTTCGTAACGCCGGCCGCGATCTTGGGAACGATCCGAGCTTCGTCGAGGATCATGCGCACGAGGCTCGCGCCAGTTACCAGGACCCCGCGTTTGATCGCTTCGATTCCGTCCACGCCGAAGTCGCCCGCTTCGGGTTCGTTCGTGACCCACACGAGTTCGGCCGCGTCGCGGATTCCGCGCGCGCGTAGGTCGGCGTCTACGTTCATCAGGTACTCGAAAGCGGCTCCCTCGCAGGTCGCGCCGGCGTGGCCGACGCCCACGACGATGCGCCGGCGCTTGCCGGCCTTGAGCTCGCGCACGACGTCGAGATAGCGGTCGCGGGCCTCGACCGCGTGTTCCACGGAACACACGCTGGTCGTGTTTCCCGTGGACGGCCCGAGACCGGGCGTCGCTTCGAAGTTGAGATACGGACCGGTCGCGTTGAGAAGGAAGTCGTACGCGATCATGCGCTCTTCTCCCGACGCGGTCTGCACGGTGACTTCGCGATCGTCGGGCTTGATCGTGGTAGCGCGCCCGTCCACGTACGAGACGCCGATCTTCTCGTATACCGGCGCCAGCTCGAAGTGCACGTCGTCGGGGGACATGGTTCCCGTGCCCACCCAGATCAAGCTGGGAAACCAGGTAAAGCGGTTGCGCGGCGCTACGACCGTCACGTCCGCCTTTCCGCGGACGAGATGCGACAAATGAAGTGCGGCGGTATGTCCCGCGAAGCCGGCGCCGAGGATCACGACCTGCGGCTTCACGACGAGACCTCGCCGATTCGCGAAAGAACGCGGCCGAGGGCGGCGTTGGCTTCGTCGGCCACCGGCGCAAGATTTTCGTTACCGACCATCGCCATCATCGCTTGCGCGTCCACCGCCGAGACGATCGTCTTGCCTCCAACTTCCTGGACGACGACGTTGCAGGGCAGGAGCAAGCCGATCTGCGGTTCCGCCGACAGCGCGCGATGAGCGAGCTTCGGATTGCATGCGCCGAGAATGCGATAGGGGTGAAACGTTTCGCCCAGCTTCTCGCGCATGGTGGCCGTTACGTCGATCTCGCACAGCACGCCGAAGCCTTCGTCCTTGAGAAGTGCTTTCGCGCGTTCGACGGCCGTCTCGAACGGCAGTGCGGTCGCTACTTGGCGTCCGTATTTTAGGCTTGGCATCGATGACATGGGGATTCTCCTTTTTCATCTTGAAACGTAACGTGGAACGAGTTAGATCAGACCCGCTGCGAAACGAAGCGATACGACGCTCTCCATGAGAGATCGCTCGGCGTCGACGACGCTCTGCCGAGCCGCGTCGTCGCGCAGCTCCGCGTCGCGAAGTTCCAGAGCGGTGCCGACTCCGCCGCGATAACGAATCTCGGCCAGCCGGCGATTTTCGCCGGCCAGCACGACGAGTTGCTTTGAGGCTTCGACCTGTTCTCGCGCGGCGTCGAGGGCGAGATAGGCCTGGCGCACTTCGAGCTCGGCTTGTACCTGGAGCCGCTCGACTTCCAGCTGCGCTTGCGAAACGGCGGCTCGTGCTTCAGCGACGCGTCCGTCCGTGTATCCGTCGTCGAAGAGCTTCCACACGGCGTCGAGTCCAACGGTAAATTGGGAATGATAACCGGTCGTAACGACGGGCTGGACGTTGCCCTCGCTCGCCGAGAGGGCGACGCTGGGCGAGCGCTGGGCGCGCGCGGCGCCGACGGCGCGCTCGGCCGCCTCGACCGCGAGACGCGCGGCTGCGAGGTCGCCGCGCTGGGTCTTCGCCGTCGCAATGAGGCGTTGGAGGTCGACCGCAGGGATCTCGCCGCCCAGGCCGTCGGTCGGCGCGTAGACCGTTCCGAGCGGAACGTTCATCGTCGCGTCCAGACGGTTTTGATCGAGCTCGACGTCGTTGCGCGCCGCGATCGCACCTACGCGCCGGTCGGCGAGATCGGTTTGCGCCTGGAGGAGCTCGGCACGTGGAATTTGTCCGGCTCGCAGGCGCAGCATCGCCAGTTCGACGTGCGCTTGGGCGACGTCGACGCCGCGTTCGGCGACGGCCGAGTTTTGTATCGCGGCCACCAGATCGTAATAGGCGGACGATACCTGCGAGATGAGGCCGGCTCTGGCTTGACGCGCCGAAGCCTGGGTTGATGATAGCGAGGCCGACGCAGCGGCCAGGCGCGCCGCGCCGGCGCCGCCGTCGAAGAGCGTGTACGATGCGCCCAGGAGCGGAATGTTCGTGGAGTTGGGCGAGAAGGGCAGGGGTCCGAACGGCGTTGGAAGTTTCGCCACCGTGTCCTGATATTGATACGCGTCCGACAGCGTTACCGACGGCCCGAGCGAAGCGCGAGCCGCCCGCACGCGGCCGACGCCGGCATCGACGGCGACGAGCGATTCGCGATACGACGGATTTTGAGATACGGCCGTCACGATGGCTTGGTCGAGCGACAAACTCTGCGCCGCCCGCTCTTGCGCCCGCAGCGGAGTCACGCAGGCGAGCGTGAGGATCGCGGCGAGCAACGCGTTACGCATTCGACGGCTCCGCCCACGGGGCACCGGGCCTCTCGGGCTTGCCTTGCGCGACCGCGTCGTCCCCCGGCGCCATCGCGAGATAGAGCAGCGGCACGGCGAGCACCGAGAGAACCGCGGACGACGTCATCCCGAAGACCAGCGCCCACGCGAGCCCGCTCCAGACGGGATCCGAGGCGATGACGATGGACGAGAGCACGCCGGCCGCGGCGGTGAGGAATATCGGACGCGTCCGGGCCGCGGCCGATTCGACGAGCGCCTCGCGCATGGGCGTGCCTTCGGCCCGCTTGCTTTCGATGAACTCGATGAGGATGATCGAATTGCGCACGACTATCCCGACGAGCGCGATCATGCCGATCATCGCGGTTGCGGAAAAATAGACGCCGAACGGCGCGAGCAGCGCGAAGCCGGGCATGATGCCCATGAAAGCCAGCGGAACCGCCGCGAGGACGACCAAGGGGATCCGGAAGGACTTGAAGCGCGCCACGAGCACGAAATAGATCAGGATGAACGCGACGAGCATCGCTCGCCCGAGGTCGGCGAACACGCTGAGCGTTAGGTCCCATTCGCCGTCCCAATCGATGCGATAACCCGGCGGCAGAGGATGACGCGAAAGATACACCAGGGCGTCGATGACGGCGTAGGTGGAACTGCGGCCCGCCATCTCCGCGCCGACGTACGTGGCTTCTTCGAAGTCGTTGCGGTAGACCGGCTGCGAGACCGGACTTGCGACGAGCGTCGTGACGGCGGAAAGCGGCACGGACCCGCCGCCCGCCGCCGGCAATTGGATCGCGCCGAGCGAGTTCGCGTCGCGGCGATCCTTGGGGCCGAATCGTACGAAGATACCGACCGGGCGCGAATCGTCCGCGACGTGCAGCGTCGATACGGACGCCCCGTGAAGAGCCATGCCGAGCGTCTGGGCAACGTCGGCGACGTCGACGCCGGCCAACGCCGCCTTGCGCTGGTCGATTTCGAGCTGGATTCCCAAAGGCAGGGGCTTGTCGCTCGAATCCACGTCCACGACGCCTCGCTGGGACTGCAAGAAACCGATTAAATTCGACGCGATGGAGCGCCGCACGTCGGGATCCGGCCCGAAGATTTTCGCAAAGATCGTGTTGCGAACCGGAGGCCCGGGGGGCACTTGCAGTATTCGCAGCTTAGCGCCGTAGCGCGCAGCAACATCCTGCAGGCGCGGCCGTAGGCTGCGAACGAGAATCGAGGACTGCGTGGACCGGTCGCCTTTGGGGACGAGATTCACGCGGATGTCCGCAAGGTTAGCCGAATTGCGAAAAATCGTGCCTTGCAGAAGGCTCGAAAGGTCGGGCACCGAGTTGGTTCCGGCAAAGATCTCGTAATCGCGGACTTCGTGGTACGTCGCGAGCTCCGCGCCGACCGCGTCGGCGATTTTCGTCGTTTGGGCGACGGTGCTTGCGGGCGGGGCGTCTATGCTGATCAAGAATGACGTTTCGTTGGCACGCGGGAGCATACGGAATTGCACGAGCGCGAGAGCCGGGAGCGCCAGGCTAATCGCAAAAGCGACCAAGAGCGCTAGGAGAAAGAGCCGTCCGCGCTTCGGGTGGTCGAGCATCCCGGCGAGGGCGTCGCGAAACGGCATCACCCAGCGCGGCGTCGCGTGTTTCGCGCCCAGCTTGTGGTTGCGCAGCAGATTGTACGTTGCCCACGGCGTTATGGCGAACGCGATCAACAGCGAAGCGATCATCGCGACCGGCACGTTGAGCGGGATCGGCCGCATGTACGGACCCATCATTCCCGTAACGAACAGCATCGGCAAGAACGACAGGACGACCGTAAGCGTTGCTAGCGCCGTCGGGCTGCCGATCTCGCCGACGGCCCGTACGGTGATTTCGCTCTTGTCTCCGCCGGGTTCCGATGCGTAGCGGCGGTGGATGTTTTCAACGAGCACGATCGCGTCGTCGACGAGCAGCCCGAGCGAGAGAATTAAAGCAAACAGCGTGATCCGGTTGATGGTTTGGTGCGCCAGCATCCCGACTCCTAGCGTCACGAAGAGCGTGAGCGGAATGGCCGTTGCGACGACGAGAGCTTGACGCCAGCCCAGGACCAACAGAAGGGCCACGACGATGACGATGGCTTCGCCCAAACGCTCGATGAGCTCGTTCACGGCGAGGTTGGCTTTTTCGCCGTCGTTTCGCGTCGTCGTTACCGTGATTCCGGGAGGCAGTTCCGTCGCGGCGACGCGTTGCAGGACGTCGTTTGCAATCCGCACGGCGTTCGTTCCAGGCTTCTTTGCGATGGCGACGCTCACCGCGGGTTCGCTCGCGCCGCTCGCTCCGGCCGAGGCGCCTCCGAATCCGAAGCGGGTTTGGTCTTCCTCGGGAGTCCAGCCCATTTCGACGGAGGCCACCTCACTCAGTGCGATCGGCTGACCGTCGCTCACACCCACGATCTGGGCCGCTACTTGATCGGCGCTCTGGAACGGCGTGCCGACGTGGATCGGCGTTTCGATCGCGCCGTCGCGTAGCGTGCCCGCACTTTGAATCACGTTCGTCGCACCCAGGGCGCGCGCGATCGCGGGCGGGGAGAGTCCGAACGCCGCGAGTTTGACCGGATCGAGCGTGACGTTGACTTCGCGCGGGCGCCCGCCGTACGTTGCGATCGCGGCGACGCCGTCGAGCGGTTTAACCGCGTCGATCAAACGCTGTGCAGCTTGGTCGAGCTGGCCGCGATCGTAGTTCGCGCCATGCAGCGTCAGGACGACTATGGGAATGTCGTCTACCGAAAGCGGCGTGATCTTCGGCTGCGACGCACCGGGCGGAAGATCGGTCAGGTGGGCGTTGACGTGGTCGTACAGATCGACGAACGATTTCGTCGGGTCGTCCCCGACGTGAAAGAGAACCGTGATGATCGAGGCGTTTTGCGTCGACATCGTGTAGACGTGTTCGATTCCCGGAACTTCGGCGAGGACGCGCTCGCCACGCTGAGTAACGAGCCGGTCGACTTCCTTTGCCGACGCGCCCGGATACTCCGTAACGATCGTGGCCGCGGGCATTGTAATCTGCGGATTTTCCTGCCGCGGCGTTTGCCAGATCGCAAGCAGCCCCCACACGACGATCGCGATTGCGAGCGCGGGCGTGAGCTTGGAATGAAGAAAGTAGCGCGCGATGCGCGCTGCGAGGTTCTCTTCCTTCATGGGGATGGCGTCGCTACGGCGGCGCCTTGGGTTACGCGCTCGAGATCGGACGTGACGACCGCGTCGCCAGGACGCACCGAGCCCGTAATCGCGATGGAGCCGTTCTGTACCTGGCCGGGCTGAACCGGAACGAAGTCGGCGCGGCCGGCGCGGATGGCAAATACGCCGGTCTGCCCGGCGCGCGTAACGAGCGCCGATACGGGGACGGCGGGGATGATCGTTCGGGTGCCGGGGACGACGATGCGCGCGTACATGCCCGGCATCAACCCGTGAGCGGCCGGAATGGAGATCTTCAGCACCGCGGAGCGCAAGGCCGGGTTCTCGTTTGGAACGAGCGCGCGTGCCGTTCCGCGAATCCGAGCATCGCCCAGCTCGTCGACGCGCACGTCGATCGGCGCTCCGATCTCGATGCCGCCGACGGTACTGAGCGGAGCGGTGACGTCGAGTTCGAGTTCGCTCTGGTTTTGAAGCGTCGCGATTTGTCCGCCGGGTCCGACGACCGCGCCGGGCTCGACGAATCGCGCGGTTATGACGCCGTCGAACGGCGCGCGGATTTGCGTCTCCTGGAGCGGCACGCCGGCGGCTTCCACTCCGGCGCCGGCGGCCGCGGCGCTGTTTTGTGACGCTTGCACTCCCGCCGCCGCTTGATCGGCCGCCGCGCGTGCCGCGGCCAGATCGGCGCGCGTCCGATCGTTGTCTTGCACCGATATCGCGCCCTGAACGTACAGGAAGTTCATTCGCGAGGCCGTGAGCGATGCAAGCCTCAGCCGGCTGCGAGCGGCGTCGAGCTGTGCGCGCGCAGCTGCGCCGTCCGCCTGGGCCGCGGCGGCGTTACCGCGGGCTTGATCGTACTGCGCCCGGTATTGCGAGGCATCCACCTCGGCGATCGGATCGCCGGCGCGAACGGGGTCGCCGACGCGGACGTCTACCGCGACGACGGGACCGGCGACCGCCGATCCGACCGTCACGCTGCGCGCGGCAACGACGTCTCCGGACAGTTCTTGCCGAGGCTCAAACGGCGTCAGCCGCACCGGTGCCGCGTTTACCGCAAGCGCGTCCACTCGGCTTTGCGCGGTTCCGGAGCAGGCGGCGAGCGAGAGCGCCAGGGTGGGAATCCAAAGACGGCCTGTCATGCGCTAATTATACTATACCCCCTAGGGTATTGCAAACAGGATACCCTGCGGAGTATAGTGACCGAAATGGCAAGGAAAGCAACATCCGGCGTTGCCGCCGTCGAGCAACCCCTACGGATCGACGACGAAACGGTTCGCGAGATTCTAGCCCGGCTGCGCCGCGTCGAGGGCCAGGTCCGGGCCGTTCAGCGCATGATTACCGAACGCCGCGACTGTCACGCGATCGCGCAACAGATGTCCGCGGCGCGTTCGGCCCTCGAGCGGGCTACGGTTCAGCTTATGGCCACGAGCATGGCCCAGTGCTTGCGCCCGAACGGCGACCGCGCTCAGGTGGACGAGCGCGAGCTTCACCGTCTCACGGAGACGTTCGTTAAGCTCCTTTCCTAAAGCGTTAGCGTTCGACGTTCGCAGGTACGATCGCGCGTAGGTCGTTCAGCCAGGCGCCGTACTGCGCCATCGTCGGGATTTCGTCGTTGGGAAGCGGGACGCGCTGCGAGAACGCGATGACGTACGCCGGCTTGCCGGGGTCCGAAAAAAAGTAGACGACGACGTACTCGACGTCCGAACCGTCCGGTGACGAGAGCAGGAGCCGCGTGGCGGCCTCTCCCGCGTGCTTGGGATTCTTGGGCGTCACCCACTGGGGCCTGGCGTTTGCATCCATGTAGGGCCGCACGACCGCCATGTACTTCGCCGTCGCGCCTTCCAGCGTGTGGACGTCGTTATACTGCAGGATCGTCACCATGCGCTTCCAGTGGTCCACCGTTTCGCCCGAACGGACGTACTCGGTCTTCATCATGGACGCGTCTTTCGCCGACCAAGCGTAACAGTACGACTGCCCCTCGACCGTAAAGCACGAACTCGCCGCCGCCGGCGCCGCCAGCGACCCGGCGACGAACAACGCCGAAAGAAGGACCAGCGCGTGTTTCACGACGTTATAAACTCCATTGCCAAGCGTTCCACGACTCCTCGACCGGATTGGGGGCGAAGCCTTTGAGGTCGACGCCGAGCGCCTCTTGCTGGCGTTGCCACCAGAATATGATCAGCGGATTATCGCGCCGCACGAGCGCCTCGATGCCGCGATACGCCGCGGCCCGCGTCGCCGGATCGTAGCTGGTCAATGCGACGTTCTGCAAGCGCTCCATTTCGGGATTGCAGTACCGGGCCTCGTTGTAGCCGTTGGGCGGCCGGTTCGCGCAACTGAACTGCGACGAATTGTCGGCGTCCATTCCTCCGTACCAAGGCCAAAGCGCCATGTCGAAGTTCCCGCCGTTGAGAATGCCTCCGGCGCCGGCCGTCGCGTACAGGAGGTCGCCAGGATAGGTCTTGACCTCGACGTTGATGCCGGCCTGCGACAGCATGGACTGGAGCTCGACGGCCTCGCGCTTGTGGGTGGCGTTCCCGCTGTCGGTGACCAGCACGAGGTCCAGCGGCGTCTTAACTCCGGCCTCTCGCAGAAGCGCGCGCGCCTTCGCGGGATCGTACGGCGGCGAACCGCTCCGATCGGAGCCCGCCATCCAGCCGGGCAAGTCTTCGCTGGCAACGCGTTCCTGACCGAACGTCAGCGTGTCCACGAGACGCTTGCGGTCGATCGCGTAGGCGATCGCCTGGCGGACGCGCGGATCCCCGAGCGGCGCGTGCGTCGTGTTCAGCCCGAGGCCCTCGTAGCCGTTGGCATTGACCCACACGATGTGAACTCCGGGCGCGCTGCGCAGCGCTTCATTGGTCACGATCGACGGCTGGTAGACGTAGTCGACGGCGTGCGTGCGAAGCGAATCGACCGCCGTGTTTTCGTCGGGGATCACGTGAATCTCGATCGCACGCAAGCCCGGCTTTCCCAGAAAGAACGCATCGTTCGCCGTTAACGTAATGCGGTCGCCGCGAACCCACTGTTGAAAACGGAACGGGCCGTCGGTCACGCCGGGAGCAGAGTTGAACGGGATCTGATTCATGTTCGGATAGCGTGCCAGCACGTGCTCGGGCACGAGCATGTACGGCTGATCGCTCTCGGAGAAGAACGTATTGACGAAGGGCGCGAAGGGCTTCTTGAGATGAACCACGGCGGTTCGGCCGTCCGGCGTGTCGATCGCCGCGACGTCGTCGTACCCGTGGCGCGAAACGACGTTGTTTGCCGGATTCATGATCGCTTGCCACGAGAACCGGACGTCTTTCGACGAGACCGGAACGCCGTCGGTCCAGCGTGCGTCCGGGCGCAGGCGGTAGGTGACGGTGAGGCCGTCTCGCGAGATGCCGCCGTTTGCGAGCGAGGGAACCGAGCTGGCCAGGATCGGAACGGGCTTCCCGTTCGCGTCCGCGGAAACGAGCGGCTCGAACATGAAGCGCGTCACGAAGCCTTCCTGAGTGGTCGAGGCGAGGAGCGGATTGAGGCTCTTCACGTCTTGCGCCAGGGCGATCCGCAGCGTTTCGCGTCCCGTCCCGCCGGCCGTCGCGTTCGTCCGGCTGCAGGCGGCCAAGGCCGAAATCAGCAACGCTAGAGCGATGCGTTTGATATCGTGCGGCACGGCGCTTGCGTTCTGTCCGGGGTTGGCCGTTCACTGCAACGGGAGGGCGCGCCGGTGAACGAGCTGGTCCGGCGGTCGATCGTCTGGGACAACCACGGCTGCCTTCCGCTGCGGCCCGACGACGAACGCTTCTTGCCCCAGCTGGAGCGATATCGCAACAGCGGCGTCACGGTGGTCGGCATCAACGTTGGGTTCGACGTGGGCACCATCGAGACGCACGTGCGCATGCTGGCGCACTTCCGGCGCTGGCTCAAGGCACGGCCGGACGACTACGTGCTCGTCGAGTCCGTGGACGACGTTCGCCGGGCCAAGGAGAGCGGAAGGCTCGGCGTGTTCTTCGACATCGAGGGCGCCAAGGCGATCGACGATCAGATCAGCTTGATCGGCCTCTACTACGATCTCGGCGTGCGCTGGATGCTGATGGCGTATAACCTGCCCAATCGCGTCGGCGGCGGGTGCATGGAAGAGGACGGCGGGCTCACCGAGTTCGGCGCGCTCGCGCTCGACGAGATGGCGCGCGTCGGAATGATCACGTGCTGCTCGCACACCGGAGAGCGGACCGCCCTGGAGGTCATCGAGCATTCGAAGAACCCCGTGATTTTCTCGCATTCGAATCCGCGCGCGCTTTGGGATCACCCGCGTAACGTGCGCGACCACGTCATTCTGGCTTGCACGGCTAAAGGCGGCGTCGTCGGAATCAACGGCGTCGGCATCTTTCTCGGCGACAACGACGACCGCAGCGAAACCGTGGCCCGCCACATCGACTACGTCGCCAAGCTTGCCGGAATCGATCACGTCGCCCTGGGACTGGACTACGTTTTCGACATGGAAGAATTGCTGGCGTATCTTCGCGGCCACCCGCAGACGTTCGGGGACGATTCGGCGCTGGCGTCCCCGCGGTTCGTCGTCCCCGAACAGCTTCCGGAAATCGTGGACTGCCTCGTCGCAATGGGCTATGCAGAGGCCGATCTCGAGCGCGTTTTAGGGCTGAACGTGCTCCGCGTTGCCGCGGCAGTCTGGAGATGACGAACGGACGGATGAACTTCCTGGAGTACCTTGCGATTCTGGGAACCGGATTGGCCGGCGCCGTCGGCCTGGCGTATGCCTTCGCCGGCGTCCATTACAATTTCACGTTGTCCGCGCAGGCCGCCGGATACGTGGACCCCGCGTGGCAGATGGGCGTGATGCTGGGCTACGTCGTTTTGCTTGGAGGCGCCGTCGTCTCTGCGGCCGTGGCGATTTGGGCGGGCGTTCGCGCCGCGCAAGTTGCGACGCAGCAACGACGCGCCGGCGCGGCCTGGGGCGACATCCTGAAAATGCGCGAACGGTGATCGCCCGTCTAGTCATCAATCGGCGCGCCCGTCGCGGCCGCGAGCTCGCGGACGCCGTGCGCGCCGAACTCGCGGCTGCGGGAATAGCGTTCGTGGAGGACCGCGACGGCGTTAAGGGACCCAAGGCGGAACGCTACGACTGCATCATTTCGGCCGGCGGCGACGGCACGTTCATTTCACTGATTCCCGACGCGATCGCGCGCAACGTTCCGATGGGAATCGTTCCGCTCGGTACGTTCAACGATCTTGCCAGAACGCTGAACGTTCCGCTGGACGTGAGCGCCGCGTGCCGCGTCATCGCGCAAGGCGCGACGCGGCGGATCGACGTCGGCCTCGTCAACGGCAAGCACTTCGTCAACGAAGCGAGCATCGGCCTGAGCAGCCGCATCGCGAGGCTGCAGACGCCCGACGTCAAACAGCGCTTCGGCTTCCTCGGCGTGTTCTGGACGACGCTCGTGGCGCTCGCCCGCGCTCGGCCGATGCGCCTGGAAGTACGGTACGACGGCATCGTGCGGCGCCAGCGCGGCGCGCAATTGACGATCGCGAACAGCCACCGGTTCGGCGGCGTCTTTGAAATCGACGGGGCCGCGATCGACGATGGGTTGCTCGACTGTTACATCTTTCCGTCGGACGACATCGTCAACGCGATTGGAACGGTCTGGGCGATGCAGCGGACCCGGCGCCCCGTGGAAGGCATGCAGGCGTTCCGGGCGGCCCGATTTCAGGTCGCCGGTAAGCACGCGCACCGGATCTCCGCCGACGGCGAGCCTGCCGGCAAAACGCCGGCCCTCTTCGAAGTCGTGCCCGGCGCACTCGCCGTCTTTGCATCCCCGTAACGAAGGAGCGTGTCGCACCGACCATGCGGTATAGAAATCTCGGACACTCCGGACTCAAACTTTCGGTCGTCGGCCTGGGATCCTGGCTGACGTACGGCTCCGCCGTCGATGCGAGCACGGCGCGTGCGTGCGTCCTGCGGGCGTGGGAACGCGGCGTGAACTTCATCGACACGGCCAACGTGTACGCGCGCGGCGCGGCCGAAGAGGCGCTCGGCCCGATTCTCAAAGAGCTCGATCGCGATTCGCTGGTCCTGGCCACCAAAGTCTACTTCACGATGGGCGACCGCCCGAACGAGCGCGGGCTGTCGCGCAAGCACGTCCGCGATCAGATCCATCACTCGCTTCGAAGGCTGCAGGTCGACTACGTGGACTTGTATCAGTGCCATCGCTACGACGTCGAAACGCCGCTGGAAGAGACGTGCGAGGTGATGAACGATCTCGTTCGTTCCGGAAAGATTCTTTACTGGGGCGTTTCGGAATGGAACGCCGATCAAATTATCGCGGCCGTTACGCTCTGCCGCGCGCGCGGCTGGGCCGTTCCGGTCAGCAACCAGCCGCAATACAGCGCGCTCTGGCGGCGCGTCGAAGAGCGCGTGTTGCCCGTCTGCGAGCAGTACGGCTTGGGTAACGTCGTGTGGTCGCCGCTGGCCATGGGAATTCTCACCGGCAAGTATCTCGATGCGAAGAATCCGCCGCCCGGAACGCGAGCCGCGGGCGCGGGCAAAGAGATGATGGAAGATTACTTCACGCAGTCGCGTCTGGACGCGGTGCAAGAGCTCGTGCCGGTTGCCAAACGCGCGAACTGTTCGCTCGCGCAGCTCGCGCTGGCCTGGTGCCTTCGCCAACCGTCCGTGACGAGCACGATCGTCGGAGCAACGAAGATCGAACACGTAGACGACAACGTAGCGGCCGCCGACCTCGACCTGGATCCGTCGATCTTCGCGGAAATGGACCGGATACTCGTTCCCGTTACGGCGACCGAGGCGTATCTCGCGTAGCCGAAGACGTGAGGAGGCGGCGCATGGCCGCCCCCTCGCGTCACGGGGACTCCGTCGGTGGAGGACAACGTCGATCCCCGATGCGAGAAACGAGACACGGTGCGTGCGTGTGACGGATGCGCGCCGACGGCGCGCCTAGGTGCCGCTCTCCGCGCCCGTGTGAAAGACGAACTTGACGATCAAGCGATCGAGCGTCGCGTTCGCCGCCGGCGTTCCCCAGTTCACGTACAGTTCGTCGCCGCCGTGCAAGCGAGCGGCGTATCCCGCCGAGAAGTTGAGTCCCGGCGTCGAGAAGCCGCCGGTCCCGTTGATGTCGCGAAGTCCGAGCGTGAACGCGCTGTCGGCCGTGGCTTGATATCCGATCGAGACCCGGCGCAACCATTGCGAGTTGAGCTCTCCGTTCGAGAACGCGCGCTGCAGCGAGCCGTCGTACTCCAGTCCCAGGACGACCTTGTGACCGAACGGGCGCGTCGTGGTTACGGAATACAGGTGCTGGTAGTTGGTGCCGTACGGACCCCACGATGCGTCGGCGTCGATCGGCGTGGGCGTGCCGTCGCCGTAGCCGATCGGAACCGCGAACAGGTTGAACCGATTGGTGACGCCGTCCTTGTAACAGGGATAGCCGGTGAAGGACGACTCTCCCACGATCGCGCCCGTGCAACCCGGACCGGCCGGAATCCCGTACTCGCGGAGCAGGCCGACGTCCGGTCCGAGGCCGTCGATCGAGAACCCATTCTTGAACGCGGCGTTGAAACCGATTTGCGTGTCGGTCTGATGGATCGCTCCGGAGTCGTCCATGAAGCGATCTCCGCCGACAAATAGGTTCCAGTTCTTGAGCGATTTCGTGCTTCCGCTGAAATTCACGAAGCCCTCGGGCCCGCGAATGTCCGAGTTCGCGGTGTAGCCGTCGATCGGATTGTAGTTGGGCGCGATGTCGAGATAACCGGCGAGCACTTCGTAGTTAGGTTTGTGAACGTCCACAAAACCGTTGGTGCTCGTCGCAGAGCCTTGCGGCACCCAGGTTCCGTTTTCGAAGTCGTGGTTGAACGCCCAGACGAATCCGCTCTTGTTGTTGCGTCCGGCGACGCCCGTTTCGATCGTCGTGTCGTCGCCCTGGCTTCCGTGATGCGCGAGCACGCCGTCCGCCCAATAAATGAACGAATGATCGCCGAGCGCGTGCTGGTACCCGAACGCGGCGTCGTCGAACGGGGTGTTCGTCGTCACGTCGTATCCGTGAAAGGTGAGCGCGGCAAAGCTTTGATTGCCGAACGTGCCTTCGACCTTCTCGCCGCTTTCAAACGGCCCGATGTCGGGTGAGTAAAAGACCAGATTGGGCGCCCCCAGGACGCTGCCGCTGTTGGCGCCGTTCGCCACGGGTTCCAGATAATTCGCGCCCTGCGAAAAGAACGGCCGGTACTCGAGGACCTGCCGCCGGAACTCTTGCGGCGCGATGGTTTCCTGGTCGATTTCGACGTTGGAAAAATCCGGATGCAAGGTCCCGACGAAATTGATGGTCTGCGTGATCGGAACGCTCAGGTCGAAGCCGGCCGGGCGCGCAGGTTCGGCTGCGAAGGTGCCGTTGGCTTGCTGGAAGAGGTGGCGATCCGCGCCGGCGCTGAGCGCACCGAAGACGTCGAGTCGAGGCTTTGGCCGGGCGTTGGCCAGGCCGTTGAACGTGAACCCGGTGGCTTGAGCCCAAAACCGCGCATCGGTAAAGACCGGCCAATTGCCGGCGCCGGCGTCTTGCATGATGCCGTCGTATGCCCAGCTGTAGTGCTCGCCCTTCGCGGCGACTTGGCGAACGAAATTGACACGCCAGGATTGGTGGGCGCCGGGGCGGATGCGCAGGTCGGCGAGCGGTACGATCATGACGGCGGTCCACTTTCCGCCGGCCGGGTCGCTCGCAGCGGCAGCTTGCCAGTACGGGCGGTAGCGCGTGTTTTCGCTGGCCTGCTCGTAGCGAATGCCGCGGGGCGTCGTCTCGAAGAAATACGCTTGGGTTCCCGTTCCGCTCGGGTCGAGCGCGACGCCGACGAAGTCGTCGATGCCGAAGCCGCTCTCGTTGGTGGATTGCGTGGCGAGAATCGGCGTGCCCGCTTGTTCGGCCTGGAAAGCAACATACAGATAGTGATCGTCATACAGCAGATAGGCCGTCGTCGCGTGCGGGGCGGGGCCGCGGGTGGTCACGTCCTGCCACGGGCTTCCGCCGTCCGGAACTTTGCCCGCCTGCCACGCCGGATCGGCCAGGCTCGGGTCGAGCGCTAGCGGGTGAGCGGCACGTACTACGGGGAACGAGAAATCGCGGTTCACGGCGGCACGTGCGGGCAGCGTGAAACTCGCCGCCGCGGCGAACGTACAGACCATAGAAACGAGCGCGCGCCTCATGCCACCCGATAGCGTGGCGCAGGGCACCGCCGGCCGTCCTAAAACGGCCATCAAAAGATTCTTAGCACTCGGGGTGTTCCTATGAGCGTATATGCCTTCGGACCCTTCCACCTGGATGCCGATCGATTGATCTTGCTCGAAGGCGCGGAACCGGTCTCCATCGGTCCAAAGGTCGTCGAGACGCTGCTTGCCCTCGTCGAGCGCGCGGGCGACGTCGTGACCAAGGCCGCCATGCTGGATCGCATTTGGCCCGAGGGGTTCGTCGAGGAGGCTAATCTCGCGCAAAACATCTACGTGCTGCGAAAGATCCTTCGCGACCGCTGGGACGCCGGCGCCATCGAAACGATTCCGCGACGCGGCTACCGCTTTCGCGCGGCCGTGACCGTCTCCGAAGGGTTAGCGCCGGCGGCTGCGAGAGCGGCGGGAAACCGGTCGTGGGTCCCTGCCGGTTACGCCGTCGTCGCGGCGCTGCTGGTCGCCGTCCTCGCGGCGGGGGGCACGGCATTCGCGTTGCGCGCGCAGCGGACGCAAACGTCCGCCCCGCAGCTCTCGGCGTCGGGCGCCCGCCTCTACGCGATCGGACATTACTACTGGAATCAGCGTACGGCCGCCGGCGTCGCGCGCAGCGTCGAGTACTTCAAGCGCGTGATCGCGTCGGATCCGCGCGCCGCGAAGGGTCACGCGGCGCTGGCGTCCGCATACGCGATCATGGGCGACTACCGCTACGGCAATTTGCCGGCGAAGATCTATTTTTCGCGCGCCAAGGCCGAAGCGCGCGTCGCGCTTTCGCTGGATCCGGCGTCGGGACAGGCGTACGGCGCCCTGGCCGTCGTCGCGATGAACCTGGATCGTTCGCGCGAAGCGGCGGCCGATCTCGCGCGTGCGATCGCGCTCGATCCGACGGACGCGTCCTCGCACGAATGGCAGGGGATCGCGATGCTCGAGCGCGGAGAGCTGGATGGGGCGTTGCGCGAGCTGCGCACGGCCGCCGATCTCGATCCGCTCTCGGTATCCACGACCGCGTGGCTGAGCGGCGCCGCCTATCTGGCGCGGCACTACGACGACGCGATCGCGTACGGACGCCAGACGCTCGATCTGGATCCGGGCCGGACCGACGTGTGGCAGTCGATCGGGCTCGCATACGAAGCGCAGGGTTCGTACGGGCGCGCCGTGGATGCGTTCGAGCGGTATGCCGCGAGCTGCGCGGATTGTCGCGCGGATGCCGACGCGCTGCTCGCCGCCGTCTACGCGCGCGAGCGCGAGTACGCCAAGGCGCGCCGGGTCCTGGCGGTCGCGCAGTCTCACGCGCACGTCGTACAACCCGACGATCTCGCGCTCGCGCTGGCGGCCGTGGGAGAGCGCCGCGGCGCGCTGTCCTGGCTGCGCCGCATGCCCAACGCTTTCTTGCGCATGCAGATCGCAAACGACTCACGCTTCGACGCGCTGCGCGGATCGCTCGGCTACGGCGGGCGGCCCGCGAACCGTCCGGCGTAGGGGCTGCGAGAAATGGACCCTCTGTTCGAAGCGCTCGGCGCCCGGCCGCAGATCGCGCGGACGCTGGCGCGCCACCTCGACGAAGTCGCCGCGAACGGAACCGTAGCGCGCCGAACGAAAGAGCTGTGCGCGCTCATGGTGGCGTGGTTGTGTGCCTGCGAGTACTGCACGTGCGCGCACGAAGAGATCGCGCAGCGGATCGGCGTGGATCGCGCGACGCTCGACGAATTGGGCGAATTCGCGCGGAGCGAACGCTTCTCGCCGTCCGAGCGGGGCGTCTTAGCCGCAACCGTGGCGCTCACCCGCGAACCGCGCGGCTTGCCGCCCGCGGTGCGCGCGGATTTGGAGAGGCATTTCGACGCGGGAGAGATCGTCGAGATCGTCGCTGCGATCGGTCTCTACAACTATCTCGCGCGCGCCGGCAACGCGCTCGAGGTCCAGCCTACTCCGCCGTCCGAGCCGCCACCCGCGCGAGCGCCCGCTCCACTTTGACCACGCGCGTGCCGCTGAGGCGGTCGTGCAGCAAAATGCGCCGCCAGAAAATGCTGAGAATGGCGATGAGCCACCAAGCAAAGAAGACGACGACGTAGCGCCAGATGACGCGCCAGACCGTGGGGCGTTTGAAGTCCGGCGTGACGACGCGCAGCCCCGCGATGGTCATGCCGAACGTCTGTCCCGCTACGGCTACGAGAAGCGCGAGATAGACGGCCAGATAGAAAAAGAACGAAAAACTCTTCGACCGGTCGATGACGTCGTCGACGAATGAGTCGAACGAGGGAACCGAGACGCCGCTTCCGTTGGTGATGACGACCGGCCCCACGTCCACCGCGTCGGGGGCGGCGGACGCGCTCGGCGACGGCGACGGCGATGGCGAATGCGACGGTTTGCCCGCGATCGAGTTGAGATTGCTGCTAAACGTGACGCCGGGACGATGGGCGGCGGCTTTCTTGTCGACGTGCACGTTGACGACGTCCCCGCCGGACGCCCCGATGATCGCCGCGACGACGATCGCGTCGATGCTAAAAGCCGCGAAGCGCCTCCACCACCCGGCGCAGTCGCGCACCTGTACCGTGCCGGTGCCGGGAGCGGCGAGCGCGGGCGGTTCGGACTCGGCATCTTGAACGAAGATCGCCTTGGCCTGCTCGTATGACGGAGAAGCGAGAAACTCGCGCAGCGAGGCGATGCGCGTCGTGGCGTAGGGCTCGCTGCCGAGCCAGGCCCCCCAGCGCAGGACCGAATCGGAGTTGATCTCCGCCGTCTGCTGCGCGAAGATCTCGCGATCGATCGCGCGCGCGAACTCGTGAAAGTTCGCGACGCTGATCGCGCGCATGGCCGCGTCGAGCGAGTCGCAACAGAGCAGTCCGACTTTGTCGCACGTGTAGGTGCAGCGTCGAAGCCAAGGGCCGAAGACGAACGCGATCAATGGGTTCTCGTTGCCGTTGACGCTGAGCAACGAGAGATAGCGCGTGTGGCCCGAGGCGATGTGGCCGAGCTCCTTGCCGATCATAAACGCCAGTTCGTCGTCGCGGAACGTCTCGATCCACTTCGTCGATAGCACCAGGGCGTAGGGATCGCCGAAGCCCAGCGCCGCGACCGGAACGTTGTTGTCGTCGCGCACGAAGATCGCCGGCATGGGAATGTCTAGCGCCGCGCACGCGCGCTTGACGATGGCGAAGACGCGCGGATATTGGTTCTCGTGCACCTGCACGCTGGTTCCCAAGAGGCGTCCGCGCGCGAGGGTCACGTAGATCATGGCCGCGACGATGAAGAGCGCGACCTGGGAGGCCCCGATGGACTCGTGCAGCACGAACGCGACCACGAGGGCGGCCGGTATGGCGAGCGGGAGCGTGAGCCAGAAGGCGAGGCGCTCGGTGGGATGGCGCAGCGAGCCGGGGCCATCGAACAGTTCGACCACGCCCAGTCATGGGAGAATCCGGCCGAGGCTTCCTGCCGGGGCGAAGCCTTGGAAGACGGGGCCAGGCGTGCCGGAAAATATTTCTGCGCCGGGGGTTGACGCCGGGGGTGAGCTTCGCTAATATACTAGTGTACTAGTACAACAGTCTGTTAGTGCTAGACTCCGAAGGAGAGACCCATGACACGCAAGCCACGCCATCACGAAGCCGAACAGGGCCGCGACCTGCGCACGACGCGCGTCCGGCTGCCGGAAGGCCCCCAGACGGCCATCTTCCAGGGTTGGGGCGTCAAGTTCTAGAGCGCGATGCCGATCGTCCTCAGCGTTGACGCGCGCAGCGGCGTCCCCATCTACCTCCAGCTCATCGAGCAAATCAAGCGCTCGGTGGCGCTTGGGGTATTACGGCCCGCGGAACGGCTGCCGACCGTCAAACAGCTGGCGCTCGACCTCACCATCAACCCCAACACCGTCGCCCGCTGCTACCGGGACCTGGAAAGGGACGGGGTCATCGAGACTTCGCCCGGACGCGGATCCTTCGTGCGCGGCGACGGCGCCGAAGCCAGCGTCAAGGCCGCCGCCGGCGACGTCGCGCAAAGCGCGCTCGAGTCCGCGATCCGCGAGGCGATGTCGCTCGGCCTGTCGCGCGCGGAGACCACCTCGCTGATTCACGGCATTCTCGACCGCTGGTATCCGGAGAAATCATGAACGCGATCACGATCGACCACCTTCGCAAGACGTACGGCGCCTTCGTGGCGCTCGACGACCTTACGCTTTCGATTCCGCAAGGCAGCGTCTTCGGCTTGCTGGGGCCCAACGGCGCCGGCAAGACCACGACGTTCAAATGCATGCTCGGCCTGGTGCGCCCCGACGGCGGCACGACGCGCTTTTCCGATCAGACGTTCTCTCCCGCGGTGCTCGATCGCATCGCCTACGTTCCCGAACGCAGCGTGCTCTATGAGGGGATGAGCGTCGCCGAACACATCGAGATGCAGCGCCGCGCCTACTCGAAGTTCGACGCGGACCGCGCGCGCGAACTCGTCAAAGGCTTCGGCATTCCCGACCTGCGGCGTAAGACCGGCAAACTTTCCAAGGGCATGCGCACGGCGGTTGCGGTCGCCCTCGCCTTTTCGCGCTCCGCCGAAGTGCTGGTGCTCGACGAGCCGACCAGCGGCCTCGACCCCGTCAACCAGCGAACGGTCCTCAATCTCATCGTAAACGAAGCGGCGAGTGGAAACACCGTCGTGTTCTCGTCGCACCAGGTCGGCCACGTGGAGCGCGCCGCCGAACGCATCGCGATCATGAAAGACGGCCGCCTCGCGCTCGAGGGCATGGTAGACGATCTGAAAGCCGATCGCAAGATCGTCGAAGGCATCATGCCCGACGACAGCGCGACCGTCGCCGCGCTGAACGGAAACCCGCACGTCCGCCGCGTCGAGCGCAACGGCCGCATCTTGCGCGCGTTCGTGTCCGGCGACGCCGCCGCGATCGCCGAAGCCATGTCGGCAGGCGGCGCTGCGGGCGTGCGCGTCGTGGATCTCGATTTGGAAGACATTTTCTTCGACGCCGTCGCCCCGGCGTCGTCGACCGCCGATCTAGTGGAGGCCTAACGTGGCGTACTACGAGTTCTTGCGCGT
>PMFP01000004.1:3885-5084 GCA_003155175.1 Vulcanimicrobiota bacterium | reverse complement strand
CCGCGCGATCGACGCTGACGAGCACTTGCTTTTTCAATTTGTTCCAGTCTTTCGAGATGGAGGGGGGCCGAGCGCGTGGCTGGGCGGGGGGCGCGCCGGCTGGGTGCCGGCAGAAGCTGCACCCGCATGCGGCGGGCGGTTCGGTGCCCGTGGCCCTCGACGCCGGCGGATGCCCGCGGGCACCGGTCGGGTGCGCCCTGTGCCTCTGGGCGCGGCTCCCGGACGGGCGGGTCGTCTTGTGGGGGTTGCTCGGCGAACATTTGGCTCTATCTACTGACGCAGTACGCGGCCCTTCAGAGCAGCTGCGGCGCGCGCCTGGACATAGATGGATTGCAACAGGCCCACCGCCAACATGGTGGTGATAACCGAGGAGCCGCCGTAGCTCATGAGCGGAAGCGTCACACCGGTGATCGGCATGATCCCGACTGTCATTCCCACGTTGACGAAAACCTGGAACATGAGCATACCGGCTACTCCGGCAGCAACGAGCGACCCGAACAGGTCCTTGGCCATCACCAGTATGCGCAGCGTCCTTGAGATCAGCAGCGCGTACAGCAGCAGCACCAGCCCGGCGCCCACGAACCCGTAGGTTTCCCCGACCGCGGCGAACACGAAGTCGGTGTCGCTCTCGGGCACGAAGCCGTTGGGGATCTGGCGCAGATCGGCGGGCCTGCCGGTCTTGCCGCCGGCGCCGATCGCGATCTTGGACTCCGCCTGTTGGTAGCCTTCGGTCTGCGTGTTGGCCGAGGGGTGCAGGAAGGCCGTGAGCCTGGCGGTCTCATATCGCTTGAGCACGTGCACCCCGGCGGCCGGCGCGGCCACCAGCACGAAGGTGGCCGACACCGCGATCAGCGCGAGCAGCGCGATCGCGAGCGTCAGCGGCCATAGCACGTTGAGCGCGCCGAGCACGAGCGGAAGCGCGATGCCGATTACGATCGCGTCGCGCAAGCGGTCGGCGTAGCCGTACGGTGCGGCGGCGGCACGCAGGCGCATCACCGGGGCGGCCAGCCACAGGCCCAGCGCCCAGAGAACGCCGATCACATCGAATCGGGTGCCGTGACGCCCAAGAGCGCGAGCGCGCTCTTGAGCACGATTTCCGTCGCCGCGCAGAGCGCGAGCCGCGCGAGCCGCACGTCGCGTTCGGCCACCAGGATCTTGCACTCGGTATAAAATTGGTGGAAATCCGACGCGACGTCGCG
>PMFP01000004.1:1663-3878 GCA_003155175.1 Vulcanimicrobiota bacterium | reverse complement strand
CGCCGCGCGCGGCTTCGACGTCGGCGGGATCCGCGTTGCGCAGGACCGAGGCGATGCGCGCGTGACCGTACTGGACGTAGTAGACCGGATTTTCGTGGCTCTGTTCGACGGCGAGCTGCAGGTCGAANNAGCGTCACGATGTTCCCGGCGCGCTTGCTCATCACGACGGCCTCGCCGCCGCGCACGAGCGTCACCTGCTGCGCGATGAGCACCTCGAGCTGTCCGGGATATCCGAGCGCGGCCGCCAGCCCTTTCAAGCGCGAGATGTAGCCGTGATGGTCGGGACCGAGGACGTCGATGACGTGATCCGCCCGCTGCAGCTTTTCGTAGTGGTAGGCGACGTCGGGCGCGAGGTACGTCGGGCGTCCGTCGCCGCGCACCAGCACGCGGTCTTTGTCGTCGCCGAAATCCGTGGAGCGGAAGAACGTCGCGCCGTCTTGTTGATAGGTGAGCCCGAGCTCGGCGAGCCGGTCCACGCCGGCTTTGACGCGCCCTTGCTCGTGCATCTCGCGTTCGCTCTGCCACTTGTCGAACGAGACGCCGAACCGTTCGACCGTGCTGCGCTGCTGAGCGACCAGTTCGTCGCGTCCGAAGGATCCGAAGTACGGCAGCCACTGGCCCTCGGGCGCGCTCGCCCACTTCGCGCCGTCGCGCTCGTGAATCGCGCGCGCGACCGGCACGAGATACTCGCCGGGATAGCCGTCTTCGGGAAGCGGAAAATCCGGCTCGGCGATTTGGCGGTAGCGCGCGTAGATCGAGCGCGCCAGCAGATCGAGCTGGCCGCCCGCATCGTTGCAGATCCATTCGACGAAAACGTCGTACCCGCGAAAGCGCATCGCGTTTGCGAGCGTGCCGCCGATCGAGAGCGCGCGGCCCTGCACCACGACGAGCGGGCCGGTCGGATTGGCGCTGCCGAATTCGAGCGATATCCGACGCCCGCGCGCGGGCGCGCGGCCGAAATCGCCACCCTCGCGCAGCACCAGCGCGACGACGCCCTGCCAAACCGCCGGCGCCAGACGTACGTTGATGAATCCCGCGAGTGCGTCGATCGCGCTGAAGAGTCCGGCCAGGCGGGGTTCGCGTGCGCGCGCGTCCGCGATTAGCGCGGTCGCGACGTCGCCGGGCGAGCGGCGCGCGACGCGGGCCAGCGAGAACGCGACGTTTGTCGCGAAGTCGCCAAACTCCGGGCGGCGCGGCGCCTCGAAGACGACCTCGGCCGGCGGCGCGTCCGGATAGCGCGCCGCGACGGCCGATTCGACGGCCTTTGCAAAGACGTCCAGGGCCTGCGCGGGAGTAAGGTTCGTCTCGCTGCTCTCAGTGGTGGTAGGGCTCATTGCGCGCGATCTTCGCCACGCGGTAGAGCTGTTCCAGCACGAGCATGCGCGCCCACTCGTGCAAGAACGTCAGGCGCGAGAGGCTCAAGCGAAAGTCGGCGCGGGTCAAGAGCGCGTCGCCCGCGCCGAAGGTGCCCGCGACCACCAGCGTCAGCCGGCCCGCGCCGCTGTGCGTCACCTCTTGCACGCGCCGGCAAAGCTCGTCGGTGGAGAGCTGGTCGCCGGTGCGCTCCAGCAGCCAAACCAGATCGTCCGGGCGGACGAATTTGAGGATGCGTTCGCTCTCCTCGCGCATCGCTTGTCGCGGGTCGCTTCCATCGGAGGCCTTGACTTCGATCTCTTCGTACGGATAGTACGCGCGCAGCCGCCGTCGAAAATCCTCGCAGGCGCGTGCGACGTACGGCTCGCGAATCCGGCCGACCGCAATCAAGCGAACGTTCACGGTGCATCTCTTCGCCGCCGCGCGAGCGCATACCGATGGCCCGGCCGCGATTCGATCGCGCCGTCGAGTTCCAGGATGGAAAGCGCCGCCAAGATTGCGCCGGCCGGCGCGCGCAGTGCGTTTGCGAGCTCGTCGAGCGCCGTTTCGCCCGCCTCGAGGGCACGCACGACGGCATTCTCGAGCGGATCCGCGCGTGGCGTGCGAGCCCCGGTTTCGCGGCGTTTTTTCCGCTGCGTCTGCAACAGGCCCATCGCCTCGAGGACGTCGCCGGGCGTACGCGCGAGCGTCGCGCCGTCGCGAATGAGCGCGTGGCAGCCCTCGACGCTGCGCCGGTCCACGTCGCCCGGAACCGCCAACACCGGAATTCTCCCGGCCGCGTGCCCCGCCGTGTTGAGCGCGCCGCTGCGAGCCGGCGCCTCGACGACGAGCACCGCGTCGG
>PMFP01000004.1:1478-1652 GCA_003155175.1 Vulcanimicrobiota bacterium | reverse complement strand
CGCGAGCCCGGAGACGATGCAGCATCCGGCCGCTCCCAGGTCGCGCGCGAACAGCCGGGCGAGCCCTCGTCCGTAGGGCGTTGCCGCCCGCGTGCCCACGATCGCGACACACGGGTGCGCCAGAACCTCCGCATCCCCGGCCGACCATAGCCCCTCAAGGGTGGGGGCGAACCC
>PMFP01000004.1:0-1464 GCA_003155175.1 Vulcanimicrobiota bacterium | reverse complement strand
CCCCAGGGGGAATCCCCCTCGTGCACGGGAATATCGCCGCCGCAATGCAGCGGGCTTGCCTACGGGCGCGGCCCCAAAAGAGTCGGAGGAATTCTCGTGGCAGCAGAAGCCTATTGCGTGAAATGCAAGACCAAGCGCGAGATCAAAGACGCGGTCCAGATCACCATGAAAAACGGCCGCCCCGCTACCGAAGGCAAGTGCCCGGTCTGCGGCACCAAGATGTTTAAAATCGGCGCCTCGACCTGACGGCGGCCTAGGCAGCAAGCAAGCCCAGGGCCGCTCTCCAGCGGCCTCTTTTGCGCCTCCCTGCGCTACCTGGTAGTATTGAGCCATAGGATAGCCCACAATATGTGGGCTCCTCACCGCGCTCAACGATTGGGGAAGCGCCTCTGACCTGTCCCACTTGCCGCAAGAGCGAGACGCGCGTGGTCGATTCGCGCGACGACGAAACCGTCGTCCGGCGCCGCCGCGAGTGCCTCGATCCCCATTGCAAGCATCGCTTCACGACGTACGAGCGGATGGAGTCCCCGCGTCTCTTCGTCGTGAAGAAGGACGGCCGGCGCGAGCAGTACAGCCGCGAGAAGATCCTGAGCGGCCTGCGCAAGGCCTGCGAGAAGCGCCCCATCTCCGAGAACCAAATGGAGGCCGCCGCGGCCGATCTGGAGCGCGAGCTCTTNNTACATCCGGTTCGCCAGCGTCTACCGTTCGTTTCGCGATATCGAGAGTTTTCGAGAAGAGTTGGCAGCGCTGCTTGCCAAGTCATGAGCACGATGTCGCACGAAACGGTCCGCGTGGCCGTGTGCCGCTTACCCGAAGGTGAGGGCCTGCCGCTCCCGGCCTACATGAGCGCGCACGCCGCGGGCGCCGACGTCTGCGCCGCGGTCTCCGACGATCTGACCTTGCCGCCGGGTGCGCGCGCGCTCGTGCCGACCGGTTTCTCGATCGCGCTGCCGCCGGGATTCGAGGCGCAGATTCGTCCGCGCAGCGGACTCGCGCTGCGCAGCGGCGTGACCTGTCTGAATACGCCGGGCACCATCGATGCCGACTACCGCGGGCACGTGCAGGTGCTGCTCGCGAATCTGGGAGCGGAGCCCGTCGTGATCCGGCGCGGCGATCGCATCGCGCAGATGATCGTCGCGCCGGTTTCGCGCGCCTCGTTCGACGTCGTTGACGAACTGCCCGAAACGGACCGCGGCGCCGGCGGATTCGGTTCGACCGGGATCGCGGCTTCGCAGGGTGCGACGCCGTGAACGTCTACATCGTCGGGCGCGGCGCCGTCGGCACGTTTCTGGGCGATCGTCTGCGCAGCGTCGGCGTGGACGTCGAATACGCGCCCCGCGCGATCGACGACGTGAAGCCCTACGATGCGGACGTCGCGATCGTCGCGACCAAGTCGTTCGATACCGACAGCGCGATCGAAACGCTGCGCAAAGCCATTCCCTATCCCGAGAAATGCGTGTTCGT
>PMFP01000111.1:6117-6286 GCA_003155175.1 Vulcanimicrobiota bacterium | reverse complement strand
GGAGCTGACCGGTACTAATCGCTCGGAAATTTTTAGAGAACTACGCACAAAATTGCATCGCACTCGCATACGGTCACAACACTGGAAGTTCTTCTCTGCGCAGCTTTCCCACCGCGATCGGCTCGGAGCTCAGGCTCGCCGTCGCGGTTGGGGATCACGTTTGGGGCCC
>PMFP01000111.1:0-6023 GCA_003155175.1 Vulcanimicrobiota bacterium | reverse complement strand
TTCGTTTCCGACACCGTTTTACTTAGTCGCCCCTACTTGACAGAATGTCGTGTATAACGTACATTCTGTCACATGAAGCAGACACAGCTCCCCCACCCGCCCCTCAATCCGACGGTCGCGGCGACCCGNNCCCGCCGATATAATGTCGGTCTAGCGCTCGCAATGGCGGCCTATCTCGTCGTCCTGTTCGCGACCATATGGACGATCCGCCACTACGACCCTCAGGGCTTCCTGCGTTTCGTCCTGGCGTTGGCGCCTCTGGTGCCGATTGCGCTTATCGTTCCGATCGGCGTCCGATACTTTCGCGAAACGGACGAGTTCGAGCGAAGGATGACGACCGAATCCTTGGCAATCGCGGCCGGCGTTACGGCGCTGCTCTCGGCGACGTACGCCTTCCTCGAGAATGCCGGGCTACCGCCGCTTTCGGCCTGGTGGACCTGGACCGTCCTCATGCTCTCGTGGGCGGTCGCGCGCATGACGGTATGCCGTCGCTACCGGTGAAGAACCGGCTAAAGGTCTTGCGCGCCGAGCACGACTGGTCCCAGGCCGAACTGGCCGATCAACTCGGCGTCGCGCGGCAGACGATCGTCGCCTTGGAAGCGGGCAAATACGCGCCGAGCCTCCCTCTGGCGTTTCGGATCAGCAGAGTTTTTTCCAAACCGGTCGAGGAGATCTTCGACGCGGATTCCGCCGAGTGATGGAGCACCTGTAGGAGAGGCGATAAAAGATGTTTGGATTCCACGGCGTTCGCGTCGTCGCGATCGCGGGGCTTACGCTGGCCGCAGCCTGCTTTGGAATAGCGTCCGCCGCGCCCCTCGCTAGCGCGCCCGCCGCCGTCGTGTCGTTCGAAAGCGGAACGCTGCACGTCGACGTGTACGGTCACGGTCCGCGCAGCGTCGTCTTGATTCCCGGTCTGGCGTCCGGTCCGTGGTCGTGGTACGGCACCATCGACGCGCTCTTGGCCGGCGACGGGTCCGGCCGTTACACGATCTACTCCCTGACCCTGCCGGGATTCGACGGCCGGCCGCCGTCGGAGAAGACGCCGCTTTTCGATACGTTTGCGAGCGATTTTTGGGCGCTGTTGGCGGCCAAAAACATTTCCAAGCCGGTCGTCGTCGGACACAGTTTGGGGGGAACGCTAGCGATCGCGCTTGCCGAGGAACATCCCGAGCGGCTGGCCGGAATCGTCGCCGTTGACGGCCTGCCGGTGTTTCCGGGCTTAGCAAACGCGACGCCGGCGCAGCGGCAAGCCGTCGCGCAACAGATCTACGCCACGTTCGCGGGGCTCGATGCCGCCGGCGAACTTTCCGCCGAGCGCACGTACATGGCGTCGGTCGCAACGAACCAGCCCGCGCTCGTGGACGAGATGGCGGCCGACGCGGCGCGCAGCGACGCAAAGTCGATCGGCGAATGGGCGAGCGAGGACGCACTCACCGATCTGCGGCCCGCGTTGAATCGGATCACGATCCCGTTTCTCGAGATCATGCCGTACAATCCACCGGACGCAGTTCCGCCCACAAACTACACGCAAGCGCAGACGCAGGCGTTCTACGAATCGCTGCTGGCCGGCGCTCCCACGGCTCGCGTTCTCGCCATCGCGCCGTCCCGGCACTTCGTCATGCTCGATCGGCCCGACGCGTTCGACACCGCATTGACGCAGTTCCTTACCTCGGTAAACTACTGAAGCCTCGTAACCCTGATGCGCACAAAGGACAGCGCGACGGCGTGACGAGTGCCGATCAGCGTTGACGCCGGCTAACGCCGAATGCGGTAGATGTTGCCGGTCTGGTCGTCGGCCAGGAAGAGGCTGCCTTTGGGGCCGACGGCGATGCCCGTAGGGCGCCCGATTCGCGTCGAGCCGGCGCAGCCGGGCTGAAAGCCGCCGACGAATTGCGTCCATTGCGCGTTCGGGTTTCCCCAGTTGACGGGGGTTCGCGGAAGACCGCCTCGCATGGGAAAGAAGGCGACGCGCGGCGGTACGTTGCAGCCGCCCGGCGTGTGCCACGAGCCGTGCGCGGCGAGGAAAACGCCGCCCAGATAGGCCGCCGGAAACGCATACGTGCCCGTCTGAGCCGCGGGATAAAACGTGGCGCCGACGATCGTTGAATAGGCGGGAAGAACGAGGAGCGGCTGGACCGTCGAGGCGCAGTTCGCGCCTTTCGTATACGCGACGTGATTCTCTTCGCATTCGGGCCACCCGTAGTCTGCAATGCCCGCGTGCGACGTGACGTCGTCGAAGTATTCGTACGGATGATAGGTCGGCAGGCTATCCTGGCCCGCGCCCCCGGCCCAAAGATGACCGGTCGCCGGGTCGACGGTCAGTGCGATGGCGTTGCGCATGCGCGTCGCGCGCGTCCTCATTCCGGTTCCACTCTCGGTCATCTCTTGAATGGAAGCGCGCGTCGGGTCCACTTCGACGCACGCGTTGCACGAGGACCCCACGGACGCGTAGAGCACGTTGCCCGTAAACGCAACCGAGGTCGAGCGGTGGACGTCGCCGTCGGAGTGTGGGGCGATCGCGCCCGTACGGACGGCGGCGATTTTCGCGACTCGTTCGGCGACTCGATCTCCCGTCTTATACGGCGTGGCATAGACGCCGTATTGCGTGGAGAAGAAGACTTTGCAGACCGCCGGCGCAAACGCCACGCCGGCGTTTGGCGAATCGCTCACGGTGGCAAATGCTGCGGGCTTGCCCGCCGCGCCCGCCGCCTCCGCATTCGGCACGATGTAGATGGTGGCTCCCTCAGTGCCCACGAGCAGGTCCCCGTCGGGCAACACCGCGAGTTCGCGAGCGCTTCCGACGTTCGCAATCACGTCCATCGTAAAGCCCGCGGGCACGCGTAAGCCGGACGCCGCCACCGGAATCGATCCTGGAGGCGCAGTCGGCGCAATGCCCGGCGCGCACGCGGAGCGGACGGGCGTCGGCGTCGGTTTCGGCGTCGGCGTGGGAGTCGCTTTCGCGGCAGCCGGCGCTCCCCACCCGGGAAGTGCGCGCGACGCGTTTGCTCCGGCGTTGGGCGTCGTACCGCCGCCCGCGCACGACGTTCCGGCGAGAGCGCAGAATGCTAGGGCGACGATGGTCTTCGGGAACGGCCTCACGCAGGGATTGTACCCCATCCGCGCTGGGAAGTCACACGCTGTAGCGGCGTTTCCTGCGATGCGGCGAATGGGCGAGTCCGATGCGGATCGCGTACGACGCCGTGCTGTTGGATCTCTTCGGAACGCTCGTCGACGACGCGGGGCGGGCGATCGAAGGTGCGACGGCCGTTCTCGAAAGCATCGCCGGCGTGCGCTGGGCGATCGTAACGTCGTGCCCGCGGCCGCTCGCGCGGTATCTCGTGAACAGCGCGGGTCTAGCGATTCCGCCCGAGATGATCGTAGCGGACGACGTCGAGTCGGGAAAACCCGCGCCCGAATGCTACCTCTTGGCCGCGCGGCGCTTGGCCGTGCGGCCGGACCGCTGTCTCGTCGTAGAGGACAGCGGTCCGGGAATCGCCGCCGGGCGCGCGGCGGGCATGGACGTTCTGGCCGTGTTGCGCGGCAAGGACGCCGGCTTCGCACGCGCGGCGTCGTTTACCGTTGATGCGATTCGCAGCCTTCGGCTCGAAGCCCAGGCGCCCGGCGTCGCGTTGGTGCTAGATTCCGACGGAGCTCGCTAGAGCGCGTTCGGGGTGGAAGCGGGAGCCGGCGGAGCGGTTGCGTTCCCGTTCGCCGCGCCGCCCTGCGTCTGGCGCTCGGCGCGCATCTGCGCGAGCCGTTGCTTGAGTTGCGTCTGCTGGTCCGGCGTCAAGGTTGCGAAGATCCTGTCCCGCAGATCCTTGCGCGCTTGGGGATCGGGCGTGCTGCCCTTGGGGTGCTGCTGGCGGTATTGCTGAACCAGCTGTTGGATCTGCGAGCGCTGTGCGTCGCTTAAATTGAGTTCTTTCACCGCGCGCATCATGCCGTGCTCGTGGTGTTCGTGGGGCGAGGTGGAAGCGGCCGGCGCCGTGCCGGATTGGGGTTGCGATTGTGCCTGCGATGCGATGGGCGCGCCGAGAGCGAGCGCCAGCGCGCAGGCCAGGAGGAGTCGTGAATACGTCATGCGCTTACTCTACAAGCACCACGCTGCCGCGTGATGAACGGCGCCTTAAGCGCAGGCGAGAATTGGATGAGAGAGATCTTCATGCCGCGGCGCGCGAGCGTTCGACGTAGGCATAGAGCAGCCAAGGCTCGAGGATGGCGGTGATGAGAAAATGACTGACGACGCAGGGCAGAACGGCGCGCCCGGATGCCAGATAGACGACGGCGAGCGCGGCGCCCATGAGCGTCGTCGATCCGACGGCGCCCGCCGCCGCCCGCCATCCCCCGCGAATGCCCCAGATCGCGTGCGCGATACCGAAGGTCAACGCTGACGCGAGAATCTGAATGATGGCGGTTTCGTGGGCGAGCGCGTCCATCACGTACTGCCGGAAGAATACCTCTTCGAGAATGGCGGCCGGCACGGCGAGGGCGAGCCCGCTGAGTTTGAACGTTGAAAAATTCCAGAGATGTTTACGCACGGCCGGCAACGCGCCCGCGCTGTAGGCGACGTACGCCGCGGCGACGGCGAGCGCGAGAATCCATGCCCCCGGCCGAACTTTCGCTAGGTTCGCCGGTAGCGGCGTAAGAAACACGTCGTGAAAAATTAGGATGAGGGCGCCCTGCAGCGCCGCCATCCCGCAGAGGAGGAACGCCGTCCTCCGGACGATCGCGGGCTGCATGGAGTCGCGGGTGATCAAGCGGAGTCGCCCGGCCGGCGCGCCACCAACTCGAGTTTGGTTCCGGCGGGATCTTCAAAGAAAATCGCCGGGTAGGCCTCCATGTCGTCATCGCGCTGGACGTTCCGTGCGCCCATCGCGCCCAGGCGGCGTTCGATCTCGTACATGCGCTCTGCCGAAACGCGAAACGCGATGCGCGTCGAGCCGGGGACGTGCCCGGGACGCTCGATGATGCCGATGAAGAAGGCCGCTCGACCTCGTTGCGGCGTTTCAAAGAATTCGACCGTGTTGTAGGGGTGCTCGGGCGAGGGTTCGTGCCACTCGCCCGCGTCGTCGACGTACGAGTGGCTTCGGACCGGCAAGCCGAGCTCGGGCATGAGCGCGCCGTAAAAGTCCTCGACTGCCGCGAGCGAAGCAACGCGGCAGTCGATGTGGTCGAAACCTTCGAAGCGGCGCGGCGCGTCCATCTCGGCTAGGGCGAGATCGCGACGGCTTTCACGCCTTCGGATGCGTGCGCGTCGAAGCGTTTGAAGTTTTCGAAGAACAGCGTCGCCAGTTTCTTTGCCTGTGCGTCGTACGCGCTCTTGTCGGCCCAGGCGTTCCGCGGATCGAGAACCTCGCCGGGGACGCCCGGAACGGCCCTGGGAACGGCCAGGCCGAAAAACGGTTCGGTCGCGAAGTCGCTCGCGATGCGGCCTTCGATCGCGGCGTTGACCATGGCGCGCGTGTGCGCGATCTTCATGCGCGATCCGACGCCGTACGGACCTCCGGTCCAGCCGGTGTTCACGAGCCAGCAGGCGACGTCGTTATGGAAGATTTTCGAACCCAGCAGTTTGGCGTAGACGGTCGGATGGTGCACCATGAACGGCGCGCCGAAGCACGTCGAGAACGTCGCTTGCGGCTCGGTGACGCCGCGCTCGGTGCCCGCAACCTTCGCCGTGTAGCCGGAAAGAAAGTGGTACATCGCCTGCTCGGGCGTGAGGCGAGAGATCGGCGGCAGGACGCCGAACGCGTCGGCCGTGAGCATGACGATCGTGTCCGGGTTTCCGCCTTTGCTGCCGGGGACGATGTTCGGAATGAACTCGAGCGGATAGGCCGATCGCGTGTTCTCGGTTTTCTCTTCGGAATCAACGTCCAGGCGGCGCGTACGCTCGTCGTAGGCCACGTTTTCGATCACGGTCGAGAAATGATGGGTGGCGGCCCAGATCTCCGGCTCCGCGGAGGCCGATAAGCGGATTACCTTCGCGTAGCAGCCGCCCTCGAAATTGAAGACGCCGTCGGCCGACC
>PMFP01000156.1 GCA_003155175.1 Vulcanimicrobiota bacterium | reverse complement strand
AGACGAAATTTGGAGCCGCCCGCAACTCGATCGGTCCAGGTCGTAGGAATTTCGGTAATGCGCCATCCCGCCAGCCACGCTTTCACGGTCAGCTCGAGACTAATCTCGAAGCCCCCGCCCCCCTCCACGTCGAGCTTACGCAGCAACTCGGTGCGGTACATCTTAAACGCGTTCGTAGCGTCGTGCGTTGGAAGTCCCGCGCCGTAAAACAATATGAGGCCGGCCAGCCGCGAGAGCGTTCGCTTTACGATCGGGCCGCCCACCTGTTTGCCGCCCCGCATATAGCGCGAACCCACGACGAGGTCGTAGCCGTCTTGCATGAGGGCGAGCATCCTGTCGATTGCGGTTAACTGATCCGAAAGATCGGCCATGACCACCACGACGGCATCCGCCTTCGAGGCTTCAAATCCGGCGCGAATCGCATTCGCCGGGCCGCGGCCGAGGTCGTTGCGGACGAGCCGAACCGCGAACGGTCCGGCCCCGACTTGAGCGCGGGCGGCCGGCACGGTGGGATCGTCGTCGCTATTGAATACGATAAGGACCTCGCCGCTCGCGCTCACGTCCCGCGCGAGCTGCTCGAACAGCGGCCCCATGTTTGCCGCTTCGTCCCGAACCGGAACCACGATGCTCACCGAGGGCATGAAGAACTCCCCACAGGTTCTCTCACTAATAGATTCGAAATTTTAGACGATTAATATGGAAGCCACCTTTAACGCGCGTTCTTCGAGGTGAGGGGGCTTTCGCGCCGGGCCCTCCGTTTTCGCGCCGGCCTGGGGGCGGGAGCGATCTAGTGCAGGAGGTCGAATCGACATGGCGAGGGCCGATGCGCGACTCTTATAAAATGGCCGCGCGCTACGTGGTCGTCGGCATCGGTAACGTCGCCATCGACTTGGGAATCCTGACTTTGCTCATGCGCGCGATCGGCGTTTCCTCGGGGCCGATGCTCGTTCTGTTTGCGACGGTTTCGTTTCTCATCGCAATACTTAACGGATACTATTGGAATGCGAGATGGACTTTTCGCGTGGCGCTCGATCCTCGGCGTCAATTACTGCCCTTCGTTCTGGTTCAACTCATCGCGTTATTCATCAACGATGCGGTCGTTTCGACGCTCATGAATCTTTTGGCCGGCGGCATACCCGATTCGTTTTTGCGAGTCTACGTCGCTAAGGGATTCGCGATCGCGCTGACCGCTACGTGGACCTTCGTCGCATCCCGTTTTGTCGTTTTCCGCGTCCAGAGAGGGACCCTATGAAGTACGACGTCTGCGTAATCGGTGGCTGCGGCCACGCCGGACTCCCGCTTTCCATCGCGTTCGCCCTTCGCGGAAAGCGCTGCGTGATCGTCGACCGCGACGCGGATGCGATGCAAAAAGTGCGCGACGGCGTCATGCCGTTCATGGAAGAGAACGGTCAGGAATCCTTGTTGGAGGCGCTGAAATCGGGAAATCTCGACGTACGGGACGACCTCTCCGTCATCTCTCAAAGCGACGCGGTCGTTCTCGTCGTCGGAACGCCCATTGACAGTCATCTCACGCCGTCGTTCGGCGCGATCGACGCCGTGTTGGAACAACACTTTCCTTATTTCGTCGAAGACCAGCTCGTCGTTCTTCGCAGCACGCTTTATCCCGGCACCTCCGAACGCGTCGTTCGATGGGCGGAGCGTCGCGGCGTCCGCCTGCACGTAGCGACCTGCCCCGAGCGAATCGCCGAAGGCTTTGCGTTGCGCGAGATTTCGGACCTCCCCCAACTCGTCGGCTCGTTCTCTTCGGAGGGACTAAAACGTGCCGTCGCGCTATTTTCCGCGCTGACGGACGACATCATCGTCTTGGAGCCGCTGGAGGCCGAGCTGGCGAAGCTTTTCAACAACGCATGGCGTTACATCAAATTCGCTACGGCCAACCAATTCTTCATGATCGCGACGGAGTGCGGCGCGGATTTTCGGAACGTCTATCAAGGCATGACCGCGCGATATCCTCGCGGTGCGGACCTGCCGGGACCGGGATTCGCCGCCGGCCCTTGTTTATTCAAGGACACGATGCAGCTCTCCGCACTTACGAACAACCAGTTCTTCATCGGTCACGCATCGATGCTCGTAAACGAGGGTCTTCCGCAGTTCGTCATCAAGCAGATGAAGAGCCGCTACCCCCTGCGGGATATGACCGTCGGCATTCTCGGGATGTCGTTCAAAGCAAATATCGACGACATGCGGGACTCCCTTTCGCTCAAGCTACGCGACCTTCTCGAAATGGAAGCGAAAGGCACGATTTGCTCGGACCCCTTCGTGCATTTTCCGGGTTTCGTTGACGCCGAGGAGGCCGTGAGGAGGGCCGACGTACTAGTCGTCGCGACCCCTCACGAGCAGTACAAGACGCTGCAGCTTCACGGCAAGCCGGTCTTCGACATCTGGAACGTGTTGCCCGAGCAAAAGGAGCCGGTACGGCAGTCGTCGTGAAAATCTTGCTAACCGGCTCCTCCGGCTTTATTGCGGGCTATCTCGTAAACGAGCTGCTGGCACACGGACACGAAGTGGTTGGAATCGATAATTTTTCCAAGTACGGGCCGGTTAAGAGAAGCTACGATTCGAATCCGCGGTACTCTTTCGTCGAGGCCGATGCAAAAGACGTCGCCGCTCTTAAACGCTTGCTTTCCGACTGCGACGTCTTGATCGCTTCGGCTGCAAAAATAGGAGGAATCAGCTACTTTCACAAGTTGGCTTACGATCTCATCGCGGAGAACGAGCGCATCACGGCCGCGCAATTCGACGCAGCGATTTGGGCTCACGCCAAGGGCACGCTCAAACGTATCGTCGTCATCTCGTCCTCGATGGTATTCGAGTCCGCCGTGACGTTTCCGACGAAAGAGGGGATGCAGTTTACCTCGCCGCCGCCCCGCTCGACGTACGGCTTCCAGAAGCTGGCGTGCGAGTACTTCGCGCAGGGAGCCTGGGAACAATACGGACTGCCGTACACGATCTGCCGGCCTTTCAACTGCGTCGGTATCGGGGAAGGGCGGGCCATCTCGGACGAGCTCGTGATGTCGGGCAACGTGGCGCTGGCGATGAGCCACGTTCTTCCGGATATCGTGCTTAAGGTGCTCAAAGGTCAAGACCCCTTGCACATCCTGGGCTCGGGAGACCAGGTACGGCACTACACCTACGGCGGAGATCTCGCGCGCGGCATCCGTCTCTGTCTCGAGAGCCGGGAAGCGATCAACGAAGATTTTAACTTATCGACGCCCGTCGGACATACCGTCCTGGAGCTCGCCGAGCTCGTATGGAAGCGCTTTCATCCGGGCGAAGCGCTGCGCTTCGTGACCGACGAGCCCTTTAGGTACGACGTTCAAAGACGCGTGCCGGACGTTTCGAAAGCTCGGGACGTGCTGGCGTTTGAGGCCCGGACGTCCCTCGAAGCCGTCCTCGACGAAGTAATCCCGTGGGTTAGGCAACAGGTTGCGGAAAACCGCATGTAGGTTGCCGCCCGCGAGACCAACGTCGGATTATTGCGTCTCGCCGGCCTCTCTGCGAGAGCGCGCGAATCGAACGTCGCGGAATATACCCACGGCGATTATCGCGCACGTCAAGGCGTAACCGCTCAGCAGTGCGGCGCGCGAAATGCCGTCTTCCATCAGCAGCGTGGCGAACGGTGCAAGGATGAGAAACGTCGAGAGGTGTTCGCTCTCCACCAGCGCGTACGGCAGCGACCACGCGACGTACCAGGGCTGGAGAATCTCCACGGCGAGCGCGGGCATCGTAAATGACAGAGCCCAATGGAAGCGCTGGCAGACGAGCGCGTAGGCAATCGCAAGAAGCGCGACGATCGTCAGTACGATTTCGAGACGGTCCGCGCCCGATGCCATGATGCGACTGTGAAAAGCAAGGGTTGCAAAGTATTTCTGGCCGCCGATTGCATACGAGAGGCCGAACGATGCCACGACGGTAAGCGCCGCGATTGCGAGGCGACGAAGTGACGGCGCAAGCCGCACGAACGCGAGCGAGCCGATGGCGGCGAATGGAATCTTGAAGAGCGACGCCGCGATCACCAGGAGCGCGCCGGCCACGACCGATCGTCTCGCCAGTAGGATTCCGGCGACGACTAGGACGACCGGCAAAATGTCGTTGTGCGCGTTCGTCACATATTGGAAGAAAAACGCCGAGTTGAGCGCCAGCAGGGCCACGGTTTTTCGCGGAGCGCCGGAAAGGCGAACCAGAGCGATCAAGGCGATGAGCCACGCCGCATTCGTCGCGCGCAGGATCAAGATGGACGATTGCGTCGAGTGGGTATTTGCCAGGATCGCGCCGACGTACGCCACGAATCCGGGGCCGTACGCGGCGGGGAAGTATCCCTTTAGACACCACGTAAAAAAGTGTTGCCCCGCAGACAACGGCTGAAAGTGCGGAACGTACGACGCTGCGATGCCGAGTCTGGCATAAGCGATGTAGCTATAGGAGTCGGAACTCGTCATGGCCGGTGCGAGAAGCCCTTCGATCAGTAAAATGGCGCACGCGAACGGGACGGCGATCGCCAGCAGGGACTGCGGAGCGCGGTCCCAGTCTCGATCGATAAGGAATAGCAATCCCGTTTGCATTGCAGCGATTGCCAACAGTGCGAGGCTCGGCCAGAGCTGTGCCTCTCCGCCGCTCGTTTCGTTGAAGTCCGCTACGACTTGAAACGGGATGTGCTGCACGCAGAACGTGATCTGGTGCTGTGCCATGAACGCGACGGTCCAGAGTTGAATAGCAAAAAGCAGCGGTATGGCAGCGACCGCCGCGATCGCGGTGGCCGCCGGCCCCGCACTCGAACGCCGCGCCGGCGGCTCGGGCACGCGATAGATCTTTCGAATCGCGACCCACATCAGCGCAAGGAGTACGACTCCTATGTACATCGTTCGTCGCTTTCTAGGCGAGCTAATGGAATCCGCGCGGTGGAAAGCAAAAGCGGTCGCCGGAGGCCGGCTCGATTCGACGTGGTCGCAGCCGGCTCGAAAGGTGCCGGGCTGCTCTCAGGTATAGGAAACGGCTATGCAGACGCTCTCACCCCAGCGCCTCACCGAGTTGCGGCTCAAAGCCAACGACGTGCGGCAGGGCATCATCCGCTCGCTCGAGGCGGCTAAATCGGGGCACTCCGCCGGCTCGCTCGACATGGCCGACGTCTTCGCCGTTCTCTACGGCTACGTGATGCGCCACGAACCCGCGAACCCGGAGATGCCCGAACGCGACCGCCTGCTGCTGTCGTGCGGGCACATCGCGCCCGTGCGGTATTCGGCGATGGCCAACTTCGGGTACTTCCCGGTCGAGGAACTCTTGACGCTGCGCAAGTTCGGGTCGCGGCTTCAGGGCCATCCGGAACGCGTGCGCCTGCCGGCGCTGGAATCCACGTCCGGGCCGCTGGGCGAAGGCCTCGCGCAGGGCGTCGGAATGGCGTTGGCCGCCAAGATGGACGGCAAGAGCTGGCGCGTCTACGTCGTGACGTCCGATGCCGAACACCAGTGCGGCCTGCACTGGGAGGCGGTTATGACGGCAGGAAAATTCGCGCTCGACAACCTGACGTGCATCATCGACCGGAACTTCATTCAGATCGACGGCAGCACCGAGGACGTGATGCCGCTCGAACCGCTCGGCGAGAAGTACCGGGCGTTCAACTGGGACGTGATCGAATGCGACGGCAACGACGTCGCCTCGCTCGTCGCGGCCTTCGATGCCGCCAAGCGCGTCGCGGGCCGGCCGCAGGTGATCGTCGCCAACACGGTCCCGGGCAAGGGCGTCTCCTACATGGAAGGCGATTACACGTGGCACGGCAAGCCGCCCAACCGCGAGCAAGCCGAGGTCGCGCTGCGCGAGCTGCAGACGGATCGCGAACGGATCCTGGCCGATGTCTAGCGCGCGGGAGGGTGCCGGCGGGCGCGAGATGCATCTCGTGGACTATCGCAACGCCGCCGCGATCGAGCAAGTGCCGACGCGCAACGGCTTCGGCGAAGGGTTGATCGAAGCCGGGACGCGCGACGCGAACGTGATCGCGATCTGCGCGGACCTCGCCGAGTCCACGCGCATGGAAGGCTTCAAGAAGGCGCATCCGGCGCAATACATCGAGATCGGCGTCGCGGAGCAGTTACTCGTCGCGATGGCGGCGGGACTCGCGAGCGCCGGCAAGATTCCGTTCATCGCCAGTTACGCGATGTTCAATCCGGGTCGCTCGTGGGAGCAAGTCCGCACGACGATGGCGCTGAACGAAACCAACGTCAAGATCGCGGGCGCGCACGCCGGCGTCTCCGTCGGCCCCGACGGCGCGACGCACCAGGCCATCGAGGATATCGCGATCATGCGCGTGATCCCGCACATGGCCGTCGTCGTTCCGTGCGACTCGGTGCAAACCAAGAAGGCGACGCTGGCGGTCGCCGAGCGCTGGGGCCCTGCGTATTTGCGCTTCGGGCGCGAGAAGTCGGCGGTCGTGACGACCGAGGCGACGCCGTTTGAAATCGGAAAGGCGCAGACGTTTCGCGAAGGCCGGGACGTCGCCGTCGTCGCATGCGGAATCCTCGTCTACAACGCGCTGGTCGCCGCGGAAGAAGTCGCCAGAGAAGACGGCATCGAGTGCGCGGTCGTGAACAATCATACGATCAAGCCGATGGACGAAGCGGCGATCGTGGGCGCCGCGCGGGCGTGCGGCGCGGTCGTCACCGTCGAAGAACACCAGCGGCACGGCGGCATGGGCTCGCGCGTCGCGGAGATCCTCGCGCAGCGGCATCCGGTCCCGATCGAATTCGTCGGCGTCGACGACCAATTCGGTCAATCCGGCGATCCGGTCGAATTGATCGAGTTCTACGGCATGGGAACGGCATCCATCAAAGAAGCGATTCGTCGCGCCCACGCGCGCAAAGCGGGAGTTAGCGGCGCAGACCCAGATCCGCGATCAGCGCGCGATAGCGCTCGAGATCCTTTTGCTGAAGGTAGCTGAGCAGGCGGCGGCGCTGGCCGACCTGCAGGAGCAGGCCGCGACGGCTGTGATGATCCTTCTTATGAATCTTCAAGTGATCGGTGAGTTGATTGATGGAGGCGGTGAGAATCGCGATCTGCACGTCGGCCGAGCCGGTGTCGTTGGCGCCGCGGCCGTACTTGGTGGCGATCTCCGCTTTCTGTTCTTTGGTCAAGGGCATGAAAGGCAGGCTCCTTTAGCAGGATAGTCTCGCTCGGGTACAGGCGAGCGCGCTCGCTCAAGTCCGTCCCGGCGACCGGCGTAGCATAGCAGAGAGCCCGTTCCCGTGGCAAGGACCTCGGTGCGGGGGACCGAGGATTTGGCGGCGGCCTCCGTAACGCAGCGGCATGAGCGAGCTCTTCGTCCCGGTCATCTACGGATCCGTCCGCACCGAGCGCCAAGGCATCAAGGCGGCGCGTTTCGTCGTGCGCGAACTCGAAGGGCGAGGTATCCGCACCGAGCTGATCGACCCGAAGGAACGCAAGCTGCCGCTCCTCGACTGCATGTACAAAGAGTATCCGCCCGGTCAGGCGCCCACCGTGCTCGAGGATCTGGCCGCCATCTTTCGCTCCGCCGACGGCTTTGCGATCGTTTCGGGGGAGTACAATCACGGAATCCCCCCGGCGCTCAAGAACTTGCTCGATCATTTTCTCGAGGAGTATTTCTGGCGGCCCGCCGCCATCGTGTGCTATTCGGGCGGCCGGTTCGGCGGCGTTCGCGCCGCGATGCAGCTCCGGATGACCTTGGCCGAACTCGGCATGGTGACGATTCCTTCGCTGTTCCCGATTCCTCACGTGCAAAACGCGTTCGACGACGAAGGAACGCCCGCGCAAGCGTACACGGGCGAGTCCTTCAAACCGTTTCTGGACGAATTTCTCTGGTACGCGAACGCGTTGCGCGAAGCTCGCCGCGTCGGCGTACCGGAATCGTAGGGCGGCGCCAAGAAAGCCAGCACGCAATATGGATCTAGGAATCGAGGGGCGCGTCGCGCTCGTAACCGGCGCGAGCTCGGGAATCGGCGAGGCCGTGGCACTCTCTCTTGCAGCGCAAGGCGTCAAACTCGCGGTGGCGGCTCGCCGTGCGGAGCGACTGAAAGACGTCGCGCGCCGTGCGCGTGAAGCGGGCGCCGCGCAAGCGCACGCATTCGAAGTCGATTTAGGCGA
>PMFP01000056.1 GCA_003155175.1 Vulcanimicrobiota bacterium | reverse complement strand
TTGACCGCCTCGGCGGCGTCGAGCACGACCTGGTTGTTGGTCGAGCGACGGTTCTCGAGCGAAAGGTCGAAGGGCTCGAACGCGAGCTCGAGATCGATGACCGATTTGTCGAGGACGCGAAGCGCCTCGGCCAGCAGCTCCTGGCCGGTCTGGTCGCCTTCTAGGACGGCGATGGTGGGCGTGGTCAAAAGAACTCCCCGTGAAACGACGAAATAGGATATTTCATGGCAGGCGTACGCCGTAAAAAGAATGCGAGGTCGCGGCTTAACCTCGAGATCGTCGGGATCGCCGCTATCGGACTCGCCATCCTTTTGGGCATCGCAGTTTTCATGCCCGACCACTCCGGATCGCTCGGCCGTGGGACCGCTGCTCTGCTGCGGCATCTCTTTGGAGGGGCCGCTCCGGTTTTCCCGGTGCTCTTACTCTTGCTCGGCAGCATCGCGTTTCTCGAGATCGACGTTCCGCAGATGCTGGCCGGCCGCGGGGGCGCGGCCGTCGCATACTTTTTCGTCATCGTGTCGGCCCTGGGGTCTGGCGGGAACGGCGGCTTGGTCGGCGGAGCCATCTGGGGCGCGATGCGCCGCTTGATCGGAACGGCGGGAGCCTGGATCCTGCTCGTCGTGATCGCTTTGGCGCTTACGCTCTGGTTGACGGAAACGAGCTTGAAGAAGGGCATCGGCTGGGTCATCGGCGCGTTCGGCCGGCTGAACCCGTCGAAGTTGAAGCTGCCGAAAGTCGAAGTCGCCATGCCCGAGGGCTACAGCTCGTGGCGCGAGGCGTTCTCGCTCCCCGAGCCCGAGCCCGCGATCGGCTCCGGTGCGATCGCCGTCGCTGACCCGGAAGAGTACGACGAGCCCGCCCCAGTCGCGATCGTGGAACCACCGAAGGTAGCGGCCGCTCCCGTGGCCGTCGTGGTGCCCGCGCGCGTCGAGCCGCCGGCGCCGCCGGTCAAGGCACCGGCGCCGGTCGTCACGGGGGAATACGAATCTGCCAAGTCGCGAACGTACGCGCTCCCCGATCTCTCGCTTTTCGATCCGCCGCAGGCCCAAGTCGCGGACGACTCCAACCGGGCGCTGGTTCTCGAGGACACGCTGGCCAGTTTCGGCGTCGGCGCCAAGGTCGTTCGCATCGAGCGCGGNNCGCTCGCCGACGACATCGCGCTCGCGCTGGCCGCGACCACGGTCCGCATCGAGGCGCCGATTCCCGGCAAGTCGGCGGTCGGCATCGAGGTGCCGAACCTGACCGTCTCGGTCGTTTCGATTCGCAGCATTCTCGACGCACTGCCGCAGCGCGGCCACATTCCGCCGCTCTGGATGGCGCTGGGCAAGGACATCACCGGCAACGCGGTCTTCAGCGACTTAGGGAAAATGCCGCATCTCTTGGTCGCCGGTGCGACCGGCTCGGGCAAATCGGTTTGCTTGAACACGATCATCGCGTCGCTGCTGGTATCGGCGACGCCCGACCAGGTGCAGATGCTGATGATCGATCCCAAGCGCGTCGAGCTGACCGTCTACAACGGCATACCGCACCTGATCAAGGACGTCATCGTGGACCCGCGCATGGCGGCCGGCGCGCTCTTCGAGATGACCAAAGAGATGGACTCGCGGTACGAGCGCTTCGCCAAGGCCGGCGTGCGCAAGATCGAAGAGTACAATGCGAAGTATCCCGACGAGACGCTGCCCTACGTCGTCATCATCATCGACGAACTCGCCGATCTCATGCTGGTCGCGCCGGCGAAAGTCGAAACGACGATCATGCGGTTGGCGCAATTGGCTCGCGCCACGGGCATTCATCTTATCGTGGCGACGCAGCGTCCGTCGGTCGACGTGATTACGGGCCTCATCAAGGCCAACATCCCGTCGCGCATTTCGTTCGCGGTGAGTTCGCAGGTGGACTCGCGCACGATTCTCGACATGGCCGGCGCCGAGCGGCTGCTCGGGCGCGGCGACATGCTGTACTTCCCGATCGATTCGCCCAAACCGATTCGCGCTCAAGGCGCGCTCATCAACAACAACGAGGTCGGCCGGCTGGTCGATTTCTGGGCGCGTCAGGCGCGGCCGGAGAACCTGCTGGACGTGGAGGTCGTGCCGGTCAGCGACGAAGACGCCGCCCGTAAAGACACGGATCCGCTCTGCTACGATGCCGCCAAGTTCATCATCGAAGCCAACTACGCGTCCACCGCCCAGCTGCAGTCGCAGTTTTCGATCGGCCATCCACGTGCCGTGCGCTTGATGAAGCAGCTCGAGGAGTTCAAAGTCGTCGGGCCGCACGAGGGCACGAAGCCGCGCAAGATTCTCATCGGCTTCGGCGAGCTCGAGCAGATCGCCGGACGGCTCGGCAAGGACGACGACCCGCAGCTCGAGTTAACGTAAGCCGCGCGTGTCCAAGCAACTCGCCGCGGCGCTGACGGCGATCGCCGCGTTGAACCTTTTCATTGCCCTCGGGCTTTTCATCACGGACTTCGGCGAGCCGTCGCCTTGGATTCGGTACGAGCGCGCAATCGTGGGCCACGGCGCTCTCCTGGCTTGGTGGGCAACGTGGCTGGGCTATCCGCAAATCCTCGTTCCGCTGTGCCTGGCGCTTCTGGCCGTCGCATGGCGGCTGCCGGAATGGCGGGAGCGGATCTACTTCAGCATCGCGGCGCTCGTTACGTGCTGGCTCGTGGCAACGCTGGCCCAGCTCGTCTTCGCGCGCCCTCGCCGCCTGGACTGGATCGTCCGGCACGAGACGGCCTACTCGTTCCCGAGCTCGCACGCCGCCATCGCGACCGGTTTCTATCTGCTCTGGGCGGTGTTCTTGTGGCGCAGCGGCATCGCGTATGGCCGCCTCCTGGCCGCGGCGTGCGCCGTGCTTGCCTTGGCCATCTGCTGGGGTCGGCTCGCGCTGGGCGCCCATTACGTTACCGACGTCGCGGGCGGGGCGCTGCTCGCGGTTGCCTTGGTGGCGGCCGGCGCCGCGGTGCTCCCGATAAACGTCTTTGGCGAGCCTGCGGGGCGCACGTAGAGTTTACGAGAAGGAGCCGGACTCTATGCAGCACGCGTTGATCGATATTGAAGAAAAGGTGGAGTCGGGCGTATCGCTTTCGCTCGCCGACGGACTCGCGCTTTACCGCACGCCGGACATCCACACGTTGGGCCGCCTGGCGCGCAAGCAGAAAGAGCGCAAGAGCGGGAACAAAGTCTTTTACGTACTCAACCGTTACATCAACTCCACGAACGTGTGCTTCGCCGCGTGCAAGTTCTGTTCGTTCGCGGCCGACGAGTTCAAGGAACCGGGGCGCGTCTTTCGCATGACGGCCGACCAGGTTTTCGAGAAGGCGCTCGAGACCGGAACCAACTTCAACCAGATCCACATCGTCGGCGGTCACGACCCGCGCCAGCTCTCGCTGGACTACTGGCTTCCGCTCATGCGGCGCTTCAAAGAGGCGCTGCCGCACGTCCAGCTCTCGCTCTTCACGGCCGCCGAGATCGAATACATGGCGCGCCGGCACCGTCTGGGCTTCCCCGAGATCGTCAAGACGCTCAAGGACGCCGGTCTGGACAACGTCAACGGCGGGGCCGCCGAAATCCTCGCCGAGGAGACGCGCAAGAAGATCTGTCCGAACAAGGTCAGCAGCGAAAACTGGATTGCCATTCACGAGGAGCTGCACCGTCAGGGCGTCGCCAGCAACGCGACGATGCTCTACGGGCACGTCGAGTCGCTCGAAGACCGTCTCGACCACATGATTCGCCTGCGCGAGTCCCAGGCGCGCGTTCACGGTTTCAACGCGTTCATTCCGCTGGCGTTCCATCCGGACGGAAACGAGATGAGCGATTGCGGTTGGACGAGCGGGCTGGACGACATCCGGACGTTCGCCGTCGCGCGACTGATGCTCGACAATTTCGACCACATCAAGGCGTATTGGATGATTCAAGGTCTGAAGGTTTGCCAGGTCGCACTGCAGTTCGGCGCCGACGATATGGACGGCACGCACGGCTCGACCGATCGAGAGATGATTTACCATTCGTCGGGAACGCAGTCGGGCCAGTACGTGGACGACCGCGAGTTCCGCCGTCTGATCGAGGGCGCGGGCTACGTCCCGGTCCGCCGCAACTCGACGTACGACGAATTTCCCTACGACTGGGCGCCGCCCGAGCTGGAGCTCGAGCGCGTACTCGTCGAGGCGTGACCCACGCCCTGCGCTGCGGCCGCATCCGTTACACCAACGACCTGCCGATCTACGCCGCGTTCGACGCCGGGACGATCGCGTATCCCGGATCGTTGCACGCCGACGTTCCCGCGCGCCTGAACGCGATGCTGCTCGGTGGCGAGCTCGACCTCAGCCCGGTCAGCGCGTTCGCCTGGGCGAAGAACGCATCGGAGCTCGTTTTGCTCCCCGATCTCTGCATCGGAGCGCGCGACGAGGTCGTTTCGGTCGTTCTCGTGTCCGAGAAACCTCCGGCGTTGCTGGACGGCTCGAAGATTTTCGCGACGCTAGAATCCGCTAGCGGCTTTAACTTAATGCGCGTGCTGCTGGAGCGCCGTTACGGCGTCAAGCCGCAGTACGTCACCGAAGCCGATCCGCTGGCTCGCGCTCGCGCCGGCGATCCGGCCCTCCTCATCGGCGATCGCGCGATCGACGCGTTGCTCGAAATGCCCGGACGCGTCTACGACCTGGGCCGCCTGTGGCACGAGTGGACCGGAGAACAGACCGTCTTCGCCGTGTGGGCGGCCCGTCGCGACGCGTACGAGCGGGATCCGGAAGCGGTTCGCGCGTGCATGCACGCGCTGACCGACTCCTACACGTGGTCGCGGTCGCACGTCGAGACCGTGGTCGAACGCGCGCAGCTCGCGTGCCCGCGCCCGGCCGGATTCTACGAGACGTACTATGGCAAGCTGAATTTCACGTTTCACTCGGCTGCGCAGGGCGGGCTGGCGGCATTCTGCCGCGAGCTCAACGCCATCGGCGCGCTGGCCGGGATCCCGTCGACCGTTCCGGAGGCCATCGGTGTCGTCTCTCGCTAACCTGATCGATAAAGCCGCGACCGGCGGCCGCCTGTCGTTTGACGAAGGCGTGCGTCTCTATCGCGAGGGCGACCTGCACGAACTCGGTCGCGCGGCGCACGCGCGGCGGATGCAGCTCTTTCCCGGCGACGTCGTGACCTACGTGATCGACACGACCATCAACTACACGAACGTCTGCAACGTCCACTGCACGTTCTGCGCGTTCTTCCGGCCCGAGAAGCACAAAGAGGGCCACACGATGACGCACGACATGGTGCTCGAGCGCGTGAAATTTGCCGCCGACCAGGGCGCCTCGCAAATCATGATTCAGGGCGGCGTCAATCCGGAGATCGGCCTGGAGTGGTTCGAGCGCCTGTTCCGGCGCGTCGCGGCCGAGTATCCGGACGTGGACATTCACTCGCTCTCCGTCTCGGAAGTCGTCGGCCTTTCGACCGTGGAGGGGCTGCCCGTGCGCGAGGTGCTCGGACGCCTGCAGGCCGCCGGGATGAAATCGCTGCCGGGCGCCGGCGCAGAGATTCTCGTCGAGCGCGTCCGCAAGCGCATCTCGGCGCGTAAGATCAAGCCGGATGCGTGGCTCGGCGTCATGCGCGAGGCGCAGCTGCTGGGCATGCCGACGACGGCCACGATGATGTTCGGTTCGATCGAAACCGAAGAGGAACGCATCGAGCACATGAACGTCCTTCGGGAACTGCAGGACGAGACCGGCGGCTTCACCGCCTTCATTCCGTGGTACTACGTGCCGTTCAAGACGCCGCTGCGCGGTAAGGAAGCGATGGGCCTGGAGTATCTGCGCGTGCTCGCGATCTCGCGCCTCTACCTCGATAACTTTCCGCACCTGCAAGCCTCCTGGCTCACGCCCGGCATGAAGCTCGGCCAGCTCGCCCTGTTCTACGGGTGCGACGACATGGGCGGAACGATCATCGAAGAGCAAGTCGTGCACGACGCCGGCTCGACCAACGAAGCGACGCGCCGCGATCTCGAGAAGACCATCATCGGCGCCGGCTTCCGGCCCGTCATTCGCGACACGTACTGGAATTTGCGCCACGACGTCGCGCTGGCCACCGCCTCGTAGTTAGAGCGCTTCCCGGATCGTTGCGGCGCCTAGCGCTTCTTCGCCGGCGGGGTCGAACAGGGCGACGAGTTGTCCCGGCGCGACCGCGCGCAACGGCTTTTCGAACTCCAACTTCAGCGTGCCGTCGTTCGAAACGGTTACGAGCGCGGGGCTGGGCTCGGCGCGGTAGCGCACCATGGCCAGGACCGGCGCGCCGGGCCGCGCGAAGCGCTCCGGGCGGATGAGATTGACTTCGTCGGCGATTAGGCCGTTTGCGGAGAGTTCGTCCTCGCGGCCGATGACGATCGTGTTCGTCGACGCTTCGATGCGCGTGACGTAGCGCGCACCGTCGCGCGTGCCGCCGATGCGCGAGCGCTGGCCCACCGTGTATCCCGCGATGCCCGCGTGCTCGGCCACTTTTTCGCCGCGCGCGTCCACCATGTCTCCGGGGCGGTCCACGACGGTTCCCATGCGGGCCAGGACGTCGCGGTAGTCGCCGCCCTCGACGAAACAGATGTCCTGAGATTCGACCTTGTCGTGCACGGGAAGTCCCATGCGCTGCGCGTGGTTGCGAGTCGTCGCTTTGTCGATCTCGCCCAGCGGCAACAGCAGCGTCGCGAGTTGGCCGGGCGCGAGCTGGGCGAGGGCGTAGGCTTGATCCTTGGCGTGTGGGCTGCGGAAGAGATGCGGTCCATCGTCGCGATGCTCGACGCGTGCGTAATGTCCGGTCGCAACGTAACGCGCCCCGAGACGATCGGCGTACTCGCGCAGCGTACCGAGTTTGACGAAGTTGTTGCAAGACACGCACGGGTTGGGCGTGCGGCCGAGCGCGTAGTCGTCGGCGAAGCGCTGCATGACGTTGCGCCGGAACGCCTCTTCGAAGTTCAGGACGTAATGCGGGATTCCGAGCGCCGCCGCGCTCCGGCGCGCGTCGTCGAAGTCGTCGATTCCGCAACAGCTCTTCGCGTGCGGCGCCCGCGTCGGCGCGTACATCTTCATCGTGACGCCCACGACGTCGTAGCCCGCCTCCACAAGGAGGCCGGCGGCGACGGCCGAGTCAACTCCGCCGCTCATCGCGGCAATTACGCGCGTTTTCTGCATCGTTCTCCGGACAGGATAACAGTAGGTCGGGGCTAACAGAAGCCCCAAATGCCAGGTCTGGGCGATCGATTTCGAGCCGCGCGCGAGGCACGCGGGCTGTCCCTGTCCGAGGCTGCCGAGCAGATTCGGATTCGATCGCTCTATCTTGAGGCGATCGAGGACGAGAATTGGCGCGAGATCGGCGCTCCCGTCTACATCGTCGGCTTCTTGCGGACCTACGCGAAATTCCTGGACTTGGATAAGGACGAGGTGGTCCGGGAGTACCGAAGCGACGCCGGAGAAGCGGCCCCCTCGGGCGGGTCCGACGGCGGGTCGCGCGTTCGCGAATCCGGCTTTGAGGACGGCGGCGGCGACCCCGGGCGCCGGCGGACGTCGGCCATCGTCATTTGGGGTTTGTCGCTCGTCGCGGTCGCCTTGGTGGCTTTCGTCGTATATAACGAAGTCGCGCTCCGCGCTAAGTCGGCGCCGCCCGTCGCGGTTGCCGTCGCGAGCCCGACGGCCGCGCCCGCCGTGGCCTCCCCGCACCCCTCCCCGGCCGTCTCGCCGGCGCCGGTGGCGCAGACGCTTCAACTGCGCCTGGACGGCCCCTCATGGCTGAGCGTGACGGTTGACGGCAATGCTAGCATTGATGGGACGTTCCCGGCCGGGACCAACCGGACGTTCCACGGCAAGACCGCAACGATCCGGCTTGGCAACGCCGGCGCGGTCGACGTCGTCGTCGACGGTAAGAGTTTGGGTAAACTCGGCGCGCCCGGCGCCGTCGTCGAGCGCACGTTCGCGCTCTAGTTATCTTAGGGCGCATGCTATGAGGAGCAACCGTGGCGAGTGAGTCGTCGTTCGATGTCGTGTCGCGAATCGATGAGCAAGAGTTGGACAACGCGCTGAACCAAGCGCGCAAGGAGATCGAGAACCGCTTCGACTTTAAGAACACCAAGACGTCAATCGAGAGCGACGGAAAGCAGATCACGATCGTTTCCGACGACGAGCTCAAGATGCGCAACGTGCTCGACATCGTCCAAAGCAAGGCCCTCAAACGCGGCATCGACATCCGCGCCTTCGACGTCGGCAAAGTGGACACGGCGGCGATGGGGACGGTGCGTCAGATCGTCAAGCTCAAGGTCGGGATCTCGAAAGACGCCAGCCGCGCGGTGATGGAGAAGATCAAAGCGCTCAAGTTGAAGGTGACCGCCCAATATCAGGACGAGCAGATTCGCGTTTCCGGCAAGAGCCGGGACGATCTGCAAAAGGTCATGGCGGCGCTCAAATCGTCCGACATCGAGCTGCCGCTGCAGTTCGTGAACTTGAGATAAGCTCAGGTGCCCTCCGTCTCGTTCGTCAGCCTCGGCTGTGCCAAGAACCTGGTCGACACCGAGGTGATGATCGCCAAGCTCGGCGCCGCCGGCTGGCAACTCGAAGGCGATACCGGAAGTGCGGACACGGTCGTCATCAACACGTGCGCGTTCATCGATCCCGCCAAGGCCGAGTCCACCGAAGTCATTCTCGAACACGCCCAGCGCAAGCGCGCGGGGCAGCAGCTCGTGGTGGCCGGATGCATGGCGCAGCGGTACGGCGAGCAACTTCGGTCGCTGATTCCCGAGATCGACGGAGTCGTCGGAACCGGCGCCTACGCCGGCATCGTCGAACTGCTCGACGACGTGCGAGCCGGCCGGCGTCCCGTTCGCCTGGGTTTCGAGCCCGAACCCGAACACGATTTTCTCCCGCGCCTGGTAACGACGCCGCGCGCGACGGCGTACTTGAAGGTTGCCGAAGGCTGCGACCATCCGTGTACGTTCTGCATCATCCCGCAGCTGCGCGGCGCGTTTCGCAGCCGCAGCGAGGAATCGATCCTCGCCGAGGCGCGCGCGCTCGCCGCGGCCGGAACCAAGGAACTGATCCTCATCGCGCAAGACACGTCCATGTGGGGGCGCGACCGCGGCATCCGTCGCGGCGGCTTGGCCCAGCTTCTCGAGCGGCTGAGCGATATCGAGACCATCGCATGGATTCGCCTGCTCTACCTCTATCCGGCGACGGTCGATCGCGAGCTGGTCGACGCGATGGCGTCGCTTCCAAAAGTTTGCAAGTACATGGACATGCCGCTCCAGCACGCGCACCCGACCGTTCTGCGCGCGATGCGGCGCCCCGGCAACGGGGAGCGATATCTCGAGATCGTCGACGAGTTCCGCCGGCGCGTTCCGGGCATCACGATGCGCTCGACTTTCATCGTGGGCTTCCCAGGCGAAACCGAGGAACATGTGTCATATCTCGAGGCGTGGATCGCGCGCGCCGAGCTCGACCGGGTCGGCTTTTTTGAATACAGCTCGGAAGAGGGTACGCCCGGCGCGTCGTTGCCCGGCAAAGTGAATGCGAAAGAGCGCCGCAAGCGCTTGGTCCGTTTGCGCGAAGCGCAGCGGCTGGCCTCCGAGCGAGCCCGCGCGCGCCGCGTGGGTACGACCGAGCGCGTGCTCGTCGAGGAACGCCGCTCGCTGCGCAAGACCGATCCCATGAGAGAAGCATTAGACGGCGTCGCGACGGTCTGGTTCGGCCGCTCGCAAGGCGAAGCCCCGGGTGTCGACGGCGGCGTGTATTTCACCGGTCCGGCCGATGCCGGCGCGTTCGCGGACGTCACGCTGGGCGGCCACGGACCTTTCGACTTCTACGGACGACCCGCGGTAAAGGAGCCGCTCCACGTTGGGTAAGCACCTCGTGCCGAACGACCGCCCCCGGCCGCGCTCGCTAAACGTTCGCCGCGTCGTCATCGTGGCGGTCGTTTTGCTGGCGATCGGCGCCGCGGCAGTCGCCGGTTACTCGCTCTCCAAACACGAGAGTCCCGTCCAGGTCGTGACGCAGGCGTTCGTCCCCTCGCCGCAGTCCGTGTTCGGCAAGTCCAACCTGGTCGTCTTAGTCGAAGGCCTCGACTACGACTACAACAACCTCGACGAGGAGACGTCCGCGAGTTCGCGCAGCGACGTGATTTGGGCCGTCAATCTCGACTTCGACACCAAGCAGATCTATCAACTCTCGGTCCCTCGCGACATGGCCGTCGTAATGCCGGACGGCCACCAGGCCAAGATCAACGAGGCGCAGTCCGACGGCGGAGTCAAGCTCGCGCAGGAAGTCATTTCCAAGTTTCTGGGCATTCCCGGGTTCGACCGTTACGTGATCCTGCGCATCAACGCAACGCGCGACCTCATCAACGCCCTAGGCGGCGTCGACGTCGACGTTCAGAACAGCGATCCCAAGGACAAGAGCGTGATGTCCTACGACGACACCTGGGGGCATCTGCACATCCACCTCACGCCGGGTTTCCAGCATTTGAACGGCGATCAGGCCGTCGGCTACATGCGCTTCCGCCACGACTGGTGCGGCGATCCGTGCCGCATCAAGCGCCAGCAGCAAGTCCTCAAGGCCCTCGTGGACAAAGCGCGTGGCGACAAATTCAACACGTTCATTCACGCCGGCAGTTTGCTCGCCGTCGCGCATAAGGACGTGACGACGACGCTGACCAACGACGAGATCGTCTCGCTCGCAGCGTATTTCGCGGGAACGACGCCCGGCGACGTCCACGTCGCGCAGGTTCCGTACACCGGCGATCGCGATCTTCCCGACGGAACCGACGCGCTCGTGGTCGACACGAACGGTCGCGATCAGCTCGTGCAGAACATGCTGATCGATCCGCCGGCGCCCGAACCTTCACCCGACGCCGTCGCGCTCGCGGCGGTTGACGCTCACAAACTGCGCGTCGACGTCCAGAACGGCAGCGGCGTGGACGGCGCCGGCAAGCGGATCGCGGACCGCCTGCACCAGGCCGGCTTCATCATCGCCGGGGTCGGCGACGCACCGAGTTCCGATCTTGAGACGACCGAGATCCACGAGCACACGTCGACGACGTATGCCGGCGCGAAGGTGCGTTCGGTGCTCGGCTCCCCGCGGAATACCGTCGTGGTGGGCGACGCCGGATCCGTTGCGCCGGGGGCGACGGCGCCCCCCTCCCCGGTAAGCGACGTCACCGTGGTCGTCGGCCGCGATCTTGCGGCCACGCTCACCGCCGCACCGTCCGCGTCGCCGCACAGCTAGACGCCGTTGAGACGCTTGGAGATCGTGGCGGCGGTCGCGCTCGCCGTCCTCGCCGGCTTCTTTGGTTGGCGCGCCTTCGCTCACCATAGCGACGACCTCAAGCCGGCTCTAGTTACGCCCGACATGAACGTGCACGACGAGTTTTCGAACGACTTGAGCGCGCGAATCTACCGGTTGCAGCGCGGACGCGACTACGGCAACAGAGAGAACCGTCCGAAGCTGATCGCGCTCACGTTCGACGACGGACCGTATCCGATCTTCACGCCGCTGCTGCTGGACCGCCTTCACGATCTGGGAGTGCCCGCGACGTTCTTCTTGATCGGTCGCGACGCGCAACAGTGGCCCGGTCTGGCCCGCCGCATCGAGGCCGGCGGCGACGAGATTGCGGATCACACGTACACGCATCCCAATCTCGATCAGGAATCGGACGCGACCGTGCGGGACGAGATCGAGCGCGGACGAGACGCGCTGTGGGCGATCGCGCCGGATCCGGCCGAGCGGGATCTGATGCGCCCGCCGCACGGCCGCTACACACTGGGGACGCTGCAGGTCGCTCAAGGGCTCGGCTATCGCGTCGTGCTGTGGACGGACGACAGCGGCGATTGGCGGACGATTTCGTCCGAGCGCATTCAGCGTCACATGCTTTCGTACGCGACCGCCCCGGAGATCGTGTTGCTGCACAGCGGCAAGCTAGCGACCATCGACGCGCTGCCCGAGGTCGTGCGGCGCTTTCGGGCCGCGGGCTACCGTTTCGTCACGGTGGGCGAGCTCATGCGGCAGGTCCCGGCCGACGTCATCAACCACCCGGCTCACCGGGCTCTAGGAGACTAGCAGGTTATGCCTCGTTCGATCATCGACACCGAATCCAGCCGGCCGGCCTACGAGCGGCGCCGGACGAGGATCGCCATTGTGATATTGGTCGCATTCGGGCTGCTGGCGACCGGCGGCTGGTTCGCCATCGTGCACCACGCGGTGCATAACAGCCAGCCGGTTCCCGTCGTTCAAGGAAAGTCGGCCCACTAAGGGAACCTGGGACCGATTCCCCATTCAAGGAGAGGACATGCTGCGTAGGCTTACCGTGGCCCTAATCGGCCTGAGCGTCGCGATCTCGATCGCCGCGTGCAGTTCGAACAATAACGCGAATCTCAACATCGGGCCGAATTTTCCGTCCGGAACGCTTTACGCGGCCAATGCCAATCAGAATGCCGTTAGCATCTTCAACATCGGCAAGACGACGAACACCGGACCGTCGTATCAGATCGGCGGCTCGAACACGACGCTCAACGGACCGCAGTACCTCGCGTTCGACGGCTTCAACAACCTCTACGTCACCAATTACAACCCGGCGACGCAGGCGGGCCTGATCCTGGAGTTCCGTGCGCTGGCTACGGGCAACGTGCTTCCGTTCGGCAGCATCGGGTTTACCGGTCAGCCGCGCGGCGTCGCCATCGATCCGACGACGCTACAGATGCTCGTGGCCGGCTCGCAGCCGACGGCGCCTTTCCCCAGCATCTTACAGATCTATTTGCTCACCAATACCGCGGGCGGGGGCTCTCCGCTCGGACCCAGCCTGACCATCGGCGGCCCGGCAACCGGCCTGAGCATTCCGAGCGGCGTCGCGTTCACCAGCAACGGCACGTTCTACGTGAGCAACTTGGCAGTCCAATCGGTCGAGGCGTTTGCCATCCCATCTCCGACGCCGTCGCCCAAACCAACCCCGACGCCCAAACCGACGCCGACGCCGAAGCCTACGCCGACGCCGAGCACGAGCCCATCGCCGACGCCGCCGCCGACGGCTTCCCCGTCGCCGACGCCCGACAACCTCGCGCCGAAACTGTTCCTGACCAGTCCGGTATTAAAAGCTCCGGCGGGTCTTACGGTGGACGGCACCGGCAAGATCTACGTCGCGGACGCGGGCGCGGCGAGCGTGTTCATCTTCGCGGCGGGCCTGACGGGCCACGTGTCAGCGACGCCGATCCGGACCATCGCCGGCAATCTCACCAAGTTGCAGACTCCGACGGACGTCAAAGTGGATTCGAGCGGCAACATTTACGTCGCGGACAGCACCGCAAACCGGATCTTCGTATTCGCTCCGACCGCGAACGGCAACGTGGCTCCGATAACGACGTACACGTCGCCCGGAACCGCCGTCGGGATCGGCCTTAGCCAGTAGTAGGTACACCGTGGCTTTCCTAAAGACGCTTTTCGACGCGAACGAACGGGATGTAGCGAAACTTCGCCGCACCGCCGCGCTGACGAATTCGTTCGAACCGGCGATCTCGGCGCTCACCGACGAACAGTTGCGCGCGAAGACCGAGGAGTTCCGCAAGCGTCTCGACGAGGACGAATCGCTCGACTCGATCATTCCCGAGGCGTTCGCCGTCGTGCGCGAGGCCGGCAAGCGCACGCTCGGCATGCGGCATTTCGACGTGCAGATTATGGGCGGTCAAGTGCTGCTCGAGGGACGCATCGCCGAAATGAAGACCGGCGAGGGCAAGACGCTCGTCGCGACGCTGCCCGTCTACGTGCGCGCGCTCGAGAAGCGCGGCGTTCACGTGGTGACGGTCAACGACTACCTCGCGCGGCGCGACTCGGAGTGGATGGGCCCGCTGTACGAATCGCTGGGACTCACCGTCGGCGTCATCCAGCACGGCTTGACGCCCGCCGAGCGCCGTGCGGCGTACGCCTGCGACATCACGTACGTCACCAACAACGAAGTCGGCTTCGACTACCTGCGCGACAACATGGCGTGGCAAGTCGAGGATCTCGTGCAGCGCGAGCTCTACTTCGCGCTCGTTGATGAAGTCGATTCGATCCTCGTGGACGAGGCGCGCACGCCGCTGATCATCAGCGGTCCCTCGCAAGAATCAACCGATCTCTACGGCAAATTCGCGCAGATCATCCCGCGGCTCAAGAAAGAAGAAGACTACACGGTGGACGAAAAGGCGCACGCCGTTCCGATCACGGAAGCGGGCGTGGCCAAGGTCGAGAAGATGCTGGGCGTCACGAACCTCTACGATCAGCGCAACATCGAGCTCGCCCACCAGCTCAACGCCGCACTGAAAGCGTGGAACCTGTTCCACAAGGACCAGCAGTACATCATCAAGGACGGCGAGGTCGTCATCGTGGACGAGTTCACGGGACGTCTGATGTACGGGCGCCGCTATTCCGACGGCATCCACCAAGCCATCGAGGCCAAGGAAGGCATCACGGTTCGCGGCGAGGACCAGACGCTGGCGACCATCACGTTCCAGAATCTCTTCCGGCTCTACGAGCATCTAGCCGGCATGACCGGTACGGCGAAGACCGAGGAGCGCGAGTTCCGCGACATCTACGGACTCGACGTCGTCGTGGTTCCGACCAACATGCCGATGGGGCGCCGCGACTCGTCGGACATCGTCTTTAAGTCGGAGAAGGCCAAATTCGAGGCCGTCGTCGCCGAAATCATCGAAGAGTACAACAAGGGCCGGCCGGTTCTCGTCGGCACGCGTTCGATCGAGAAGAGCGAACTGCTCGCTGCGATGCTGCGCCGCCAGGGCGTCGAGTGCAACGTGCTCAACGCGAAGTACCACGAGCAAGAGGCCGAAATCATCAAAGACGCCGGCCAGCACGCGCAGGTGACGATCGCCACCAACATGGCCGGCCGCGGCACCGACATCAAGCTGGGCGAAGGCGTGGCCAAGAACGGCGGCCTGCACATCATCGGCACCGAACGACACGAATCGCGGCGCATCGACAATCAGCTGCGCGGCCGCGCCGGCC
>PMFP01000048.1 GCA_003155175.1 Vulcanimicrobiota bacterium | reverse complement strand
GGCACGCCGACGCGGTCGCCTTCTTTGACGTTCGTGACGCCCGCGCCTAAAGCGGCGACGATCCCGATCGCTTCGTGACCCGGGATAAACGGAGGCGTCGGCTTGAGCGGCCAGTCGCCGTCGGCCGCGTGCAGGTCGGTGTGGCAGACGCCGCACGCCTCCGTCCTCACCAGGATCTGCCCGGGGGCAGGAGTCGGGATGGGCACTTCTTTGATGACGAGTGGCTTGCCGAAGACTTCGACGACCGCGGCTTGCATGGTACCGGTCATGATGTGATTCCTTGTTGAGATAGTGCTAAGTGCTGAGTTGAAAGCAGCCGTCGGACGCTCAAGCGGCCGCGGCGCCCAGGCCCTTGACCGCTTCAATCATTTTTCCGAGCACGGCCGAGGCGTCGCCATAGACCATGAAGCAGTTCGGGTCGTAGAACAGACCGTTGACGACGCCGCTGTAGCCTTTGCCGCCGGGCGTACGCTTGACGACGTAGACCTTCTNNTGTCGGCGTTGAGGATCGGCATTCCGTAAATCGGGGACGATTTATCGGTCCGCGCCGCCGGGTTCACGACGTCGTTTGCGCCGATGACGAGCGCCACGTCGGTCGTCGCAAACTGATCGTTGATGTCGGCGAGTTGGAAGATCATGTCGTAGGGCACGCCGGCCTCGGCGAGCAGTACGTCCATCTGTCCCGGCATGCGCCCCGCGACGGGATGAATCGCGAACTTGACGCTGACTTTGGCGGCCACCAGCATCTTCACGAAGTCGTAGAGCTTCTGCTGTCCTTGCGAGACGGCGAGCCCGTAGCCCGGGACGATGATGACGCTCTTGGCATACCGCATGTCGATCGCGGCATCGCTCGCCTGAACCGGCTTTTCGCTGCCGGCAATAGCGCCTCTTTTGTGCTTCTTGCTCGCTCCGAAGTGCTTGAAGAGCACGTTGAAGACCGACCGGTTCATGGCTTTTGCCATCAGCAAAGTGAGGAGCGTACCGGCGGCGCCCACGACCATACCGGCGATCATCAGGGCCGGATTCTGCAGGACGTAGCCTTCGAGACCGACGGCGACGCCCGTAGCCGCGTTGTAAATCGAGATCACGACGGGCATGTCGGCGCCGCCGATCGGCAGGGTCATGAGAATGCCGAATGCGAGAGCGCACCCGAAGAACAGGCAAATCAATCCGGGAAGCGGCAAAAACTGCGGACCGCCCGCGACCGCGACGACGATGGATGCGCCGACCGCGAGGATGGCGACCATCACGGCGCCGTTGAGGATCTGCTGACCCGCAAATTGCAGCGGAACCTTGAGAACGCGCTGCAGTTTTGCCCAGGCGATGAGCGAGCCGGAGAACGAGATCGCGCCGATCAACGCGCCGAACAGGGTCACGATCAATTGGGTCCGTCCGTCGGCGCGGTTGCCGAAGAGTTCGACCGCAGCGATGGATGCCGCCGCGCCGCCGCCCATGCCGTTGTAAATTGCGACCATCTGCGGCATGGCCGTCATCTTGACGGTCTTGCCGCTCCACCATGCGATGGAACCGCCGATCGCCATCGCTAAGCCGGCCAGTCCGAGATTGAAGAACACCAGCGGCTTGGCATCCGCTCCGACGCTGAAGAAGTAGAGGAACGACGCGATCACGGCCGCGAGCATCCCGGCGCCCGCTACCCGGATTCCCGAGGCGGCCGTGGCCGGCGACGACATGCGCTTGAGACCGTACATGAGCAGCAGAGCGGCTACGAAACCGGTTACGGCCGTAACGACCTGCGAAATGGTTGTCAGCATGTCGCTCGTCATGCCTTCGCGTGGTGGGCCGCGCGACCGTGCCGCGCATGGTGGGGCTTGACGTCGCTGGATTTAAACATTTCGAGCATTCTGACGGTGACGGCGTATCCGCCGGCAACGTTACCCGACCCGAGCAATACCGCGGCGAAGCCGACGGACTGCTCCAGTACGTTCGTCGCGTTGAGGAGAACGTAGATTCCGCCGACGACGACGATCCCGTGCACGAAGTTCGAGCCCGACATGAGCGGCGTATGCAGAATTGCCGGGACGTTGCCGATGATGACCCAGCCGGCGACGGCGGCAAGCATGAAGATGTAAGCGCCGGCAAAAATATTGATCGTTAGGTTAGAGTCCATGAGTCGTACGGATCCGTTCAAGCCACTTTCGCGGCAGATTTCGTGGTGTGGGGAACGGCATCGTCGAGCATCTTGCCGGCGTAGGTCAGCGCGGTCTTCGATAGGACCTCGTCGCTCCAGTCGATGGTGACGACGTTGTCTTTCAAGATCAGTGCCAGAAAATTGTACTGGTTGTGAGCGTAGAGATTGCTGGCGTCGTCGCCGAGCAGCGAAGGTACGTTGAGCGGCGCCACGATCTTCACGTTGCCGACCGTCGCCGTCTCGCCCGGCTGCGTGTCCTCGCAATTGCCGCCGCCTTCGGCGGAGAGATCCACGATGACCGCACCGGACTTCATGCCGGCGACTTGGCTTTTGCTGATGAGCTTCGGTGAGGGTTTGCCGGGAATCGCGGCGGTCGTAACGACGAGATCGGCCGCCTGAATGTGTTTGGTCAAGACGGCCGCAACCTTGATCGTTTCTTGCGGCGTGAGCTCGCGAGCGTAGCCGCCTTTGCCGGCAGCGTCCACGCCGGTATCCACGAACGTCGCGCCGAGCGAGAGCGCCTGCTGCGCCGTCGCCGGCCGGACGTCGTAACCTTCGACCGAGGCGCCTAAGCGATGTGCGGTCGCGACCGACTCGAGCCCCGCGACGCCCAGACCCATGACGAGCACTTTTGCCGGACCGAGCGTCCCGCCGGCGGTCGTCATCTTCGGAAGCACGCGGTTCATGTGCGTCGAGCCGAGTTGAACCGCGTAGTATCCCGCGAGCGCCGACTGGCTCGAAAGGGCGTCCATGGCCTGCGCCCGCGATATGCGCGGGATGCGTTCCATGGCAAAGCACGTGACCTTGCGTTCCAGCAGTTCGCGCACCAGGCGCTTCTCGCGATGGGCGTAGATGAAGCTGAGTAGGATTGCGCCCGCCTTCATCTGGGCGACCACCTCGAGGGCCGGCGGTTGGATGCACAGCACCACGTCGGCGTCGCGAACGAGAGCGGCGCGATCGGTCACGAAGACGACGTCCTTGTAGGCGCCGTCGGGCAGGCCGACGGCGTCGCCGGCCCCCGCTTGCATGTGGATCCTCGCGCCGAGTTTGGTCAGTTTCGGTACGAGCTCGGGCACGAGCGCGACGCGGTGCTCGTGGGGTTGCGTCTCTTTGAGGACCGCGACGTTGACGAACATCATGCCTCCAGGATGACCTTGAGCGCGCCGGTCGTCGCCGCGTTGGCGAACGTGTCGTACGCGGAGATGATGTCGGTGAGTTTGAAGTGATGCGTGATGAGCTTCTCGGGGAAGATCTTGCCGGCGCGCTTGAGTTTCAGGAGCGTCGGCGTGCTGACGGTGTCCACCAAGCGCGTGGTGATCCCGATATTGCGATCCCAGAGTTGCTCGAGATGGAGCGTGACGGGCTTGCCGTGGACGCCGATGTTGGCGATGTGTCCGCCCGGCGCGACGATTTGCTCGCACAGTTCGAACGTGGCGGGAATGCCGACGGCTTCGATCGCCGTATCCACGCCGACGTTGTCCGTCAACGCCAGGATGGCTTCTTTCGCTTTTCCGTCGGTACTGTTGACCGCTTTCGTCGCGCCGAAGCGCACGGCGATGTCGAGGCGCTTCTGGTCGAGGTCCACCATGATGATCTCGGCGGGCGAATAGAACTGCGCGGTGAGCAACGCGGCGAGCCCGATCGGTCCGGATCCGACGATGGCAACCGTGCTCCCCGGCGCGATGCGGCCGTTGAGGACGCCGCACTCATACCCGGTCGGTAAGATGTCGCTGAACATCACCAGCGGCTCTTCGTCTTCACCCTTCAGAATGGGATACAGGCTCGTATCCGCGTGAGGGATGCGGACGAAGTCCGCCTGCGTGCCGTCAATGGCATTCCCCAAGATCCAGCCGCCGTCCAGGCAGTGCGAGAACATGAGTTTTCGGCAGTACACGCACGCACCGCAGGACGTAACGCAGGAGACGAGGACGCGATCGCCCTTTTTGTACGTGGTCACCGCGGAACCGACCTCGTCCACGACGCCGATGCCCTCGTGCCCGAGCGTCCGCCCGGGCTTCGCAGTCGGCACGTCGCCTTTGAGAATGTGCAGATCGGTTCCGCAGATCGTGGTCTTGACGATGCGCACGATAGCGTCCGTCGGAGCGGTGACGGCCGGTTTGGGTTTGTCTTGGAAGGCCTTTTTCCCATCGCCCAGATAGACGAGTGCCTTCATGGTCCCCGCCGCACCGTGCAGCGGGGACGGGGCCGTTAAGACCGGCCCGCTGGTCGTCATGACTTCCCGTTTGTCGGGGTGATCTTGGAAACGGTCGGGGGAGCGTCGATCTTGCCGAAGCGCACGAGCTTCTTATTGACGAACTCCTGAATGCCCATGTCGCCGAGTTCGCGTCCGTAGCCCGAGTACTTGATGCCGCCGAACGGCAACTCCGCATCCGACCAGGAGATGTTGTTGACGAACATCATCCCCGTCTCGACGCGGCTGGCGACGCGTTGACCGCGCGTCTCGTCCTTGGTGAAGACCGATCCGCCGAGTCCAAAATCGGAGTCGCTGGCGAGAGCGATCGCCGCGTCTTCATCCTTGACGCGGAAGAAGAGCGCGACCGGACCGAAGAACTCCTCGCGGAACGCGGGATTATTTGGCTTGACGTCCGTGAGGATCGAGGGCTGCATGAACGAGCCCGGGCGGTCGATTCGTTTACCGCCGAGCGCCAGCTTGGCGCCGCGCGCGACCGCCGAGTCTACTTGTTTGAGAAGCTCGAGCAAGGCGGGCTCGCTCGAAAGCGGTCCAAGCGTCGTCGTTTCGTCCAGCGGATCGCCCGGTTCGAGGGCGGCCAACCCCGCGCGGAACTTGGAAAGGAATTCGTCGGCGACCGATTCGACGACGATGAAGCGCTTGGCTGCGCAACACGTCTGGCCGCAGTTGTACATTCGGCCCCAAATGGCCCACTTGATCGCATGGTCGAGATCGGCGTCTTCGAGAACGATGAACGCGTCGCTTCCGCCCAATTCCATGGACGAAGGCTTGACGTTCGCGCCCGCCTTGGCGGCAACGCTCTTGCCCGCGGCGACGCTTCCGGTAAGGGCGACGCCCTTGATGCGCGCATCGTCTACGATGGCGTCCGACTGAGCGTGTGAGATGAAGAGATTGGTATAGAGACCGGCCGGCGCTCCAGCCTCGACCCAGAGTTTTTCGAAAGCCAGCGCGCACTGCGGCACGATGCCGGCGTGCTTGACCATGATGACGTTGCCCGCCATCAAATGCGGCCCGGCTACCCGGGCGAGCTGGTAGTACGGGAAGTTCCAAGGCTCAACGCAGAAGATGACGCCCAGCGGGCTGCTCTCCATGTGCGCCGTTCCGACTTTTGGGTTTAGCTTCACCGGCGCGAGAAAGCGCTCGGCGTTCTTGGCGTAATACGCGAGAATATCTGCGCTGAACGTGACTTCGCCGCGCGCTTCGTCGAGGCGCTTACCCATCTCGAGCGTCATGGTGCGCGCGAGCTCGTCACGCTTGGCGCGCATAAGGTCTGCCGCCTTGGCCACGATCGCCGCGCGCTCGGCATACGTCTTATGCCGCCACGTCTCGTAACAGGCTTGCGCCGCAGCGGTCTTTGCTTCTAACGCCGCGTCGGTGATCGGGACGTACGTTTTCAGCGTTTTTCCATCGAATGGGTTGACGCTTTCATACTCCATCCGGGGAGTTGGGGTTTGCAGGGCCATTCTGGATCCTCTTTCAAACGCGCGGACGTCCGCCAACGTCGTCGCCCTAAATGGGCTTGGGGGCGGGGGGACTTGTCTCGTAGCGCTTCTCTATCGTATCGCGAGTGGGACCGGCGCAGTATAGCGTTATGCGCGGTATAACAAAAAAGCCCGCCGAACCAAACGTCCGACGGGCTTGCAAGCGCTTGGAGTTTCCCTTATACAACTTGCGGAATCCGGCGGTGGAGCGATGCGTTGCGCGAACCGTGCCAGATGGTGAGGATCTCTTGCCACCGCTTGGCCGCAGCATGTTCGCGGCGTGCGGACCGGTGGTCGCGATTGTCGAAGACGGCGTTCATGATTTCTTCGTCGCTGTGGAGTTCGGCGGAGAAGGCTGTTGGGAAGACGTCGTGGGCGATCATATCATAATCCAATCGTTGCGATGCTAAATGAGCTGCAGGTGGGGAGGCTTCCCACCGCCGTTGCTTTTGGGAGCCGGCTGCGCGTGCGCGGCCGGTTGCGAATGCGTCGCCGGCTGAGAATGGGCGACGGGCTGTGCATGCGCCACAGGCTGTGCGTGCGCTACCGGCTGAGCGCGTGCTATCGGTTGCGAGCGGGCGACCGGCTGAGCGTGCGTTACCGGCGGCTGGGAATGAACGGCCGGTTGCGCGTGCGTCACCGGAGCCTGCGCCACGGGCTGCGCGTGAGCTACGGGCTGAGCGTGGGACACTGGCTGTGCGTGGGTCACCTGCTGTGCGTGCGCAACCGGCTGAGCGTGCGTGGTCGTCGTGTGGTTGACCGGCGCGCCGGCTGACTTCGCGATCGGCTGCGTTTGATGCGTGGCGGCTGCCGGCTTGCCTTGCACCTTTGGCGCCGCTGCGTGCGTTACGTTCGCCGGAACGGCGGCCGGATGCGCGACGGGCTCGGAAGGCCGGCCGCGGTTGACGCTGGCGAGATTATTCCGATCTTTCGCGGCTACGGTGACGCGCTGCTGCTGCACGGACGTGGCCGAAACGTGACGTTGTTGCTCTAGCGCTCGCTGGTTTGCATTGGGCGACATTCTCACGCCGCCGGATCCGCCGTTGTAACTGACGGCGTTCGAATTGCGAACCACGACCGTTCGATCCACGTAGACGTTGCGAACGTAGGTCGTATTGACGCTTGAAACCGCGGTGTTGTAACGGAAATTGTTGCCTTGCCAGCTACCACCGTTATAGCCGTTGCCGTAAT
>PMFP01000009.1 GCA_003155175.1 Vulcanimicrobiota bacterium | reverse complement strand
CGCAGATCGCCGCGGTGATGGGATCGTGCACGGCCGGCGGAGCGTACGTGCCCGCGATGAGCGACGAGACCGTGATCGTCAGAGGCAACGGCACGATCTTCTTAGGCGGTCCGCCGCTGGTGAAGGCGGCGACCGGCGAGGAAGTCACCGCCGAGGATCTCGGCGGCGCCGACGTGCACACGCGCGTCTCGGGCGTCGCGGATCATCTGGCAAACGACGACCCGCACGCGCTGGGCATCGTGCGCGAGATCGTGCGCAACCTGCATCGCGAGCTCCCGCTCCAGTGGGACCGCATCGAGCCGGCCGCGCCGAAGTACCCCGCGCGCGAACTCTACGGCATCATTCCCGCCGACAGCCGCGTGAGTTACGACGTCCGCGAAGTGATCGCGCGCCTGGTGGACGCCTCGGAGTTCCACGAATTCAAGGCGCGCTACGGCACGACGCTGGTCTGCGGCTTCGCGCACATCGAAGGCCACCCGGTCGGCATTCTGGCCAACAACGGAATTCTGTTCAGCGAAAGCGCGCTCAAGGGCGCCCACTTCATCGAGCTGTGCGCGCAGCGCGGCACGCCGATCGTCTTCTTGCAAAACATCACCGGATTCATGGTCGGCAAAGAGTACGAGAACGGCGGCATCGCCAAAGACGGCGCCAAGCTGGTGATGGCGGTCGCGTGCGCCGAGGTACCCAAGTTCACCGTCGTCATCGGCGGCAGCTTCGGCGCGGGCAACTACGGCATGTGCGGGCGCGCGTACTCGCCGCGCCAGCTCTGGATGTGGCCCAACGCGCGCATCTCGGTGATGGGCGGCCCGCAGGCCGCGAGCGTGCTCTCGACCGTCAAGGGCGAGATGACGCCCGAAGCCAAAGCCGAATTCGAAGCGCCGATTCTCGAGAAGTACGAGCGCGAAGGCAGCCCGTACCATTCCACCGCGCGCCTGTGGGACGACGGCGTCATCGATCCGCTCGACACGCGCCGCGTGCTGGCCATCGGCCTGGAAGCGGCCGCGACCGCGCCGCAAGAACGAACGCATTTCGGCATCTTTCGCATGTGAGCACGCGCGTCGCAGTCGTACTCGCGTACGCCGGCATGTGCCTGATCTGGGGCACGACGTGGCTCGGGATCAAGATCGCGTTGCAGTACATGCCGCCGATCGCCGGGGCCGGCGTCCGCTTCGTCATCGCCGGTCTGGTGTTGTACGCGGTCGCCGCGGCGCAAGGCCAGATCAAACCGGTGCGCGAGGTGCCGTGGAAGCTCGTGCTCGTGCTGGCGGGTTTGATGTTCGGGCTGAACTACGTGCTCACGTACACCGCCGAGACGCGCCTCAGCTCCGGGCTGGTGGCCGTGCTTTTCGGAACGCTGCCCTTTTTCATGTTTGCGTTCGGCGGGCTCGCGGGCGAGACGGCGACGCCGCGCATCTGGCTGGGCACGTTCGTGGCCTTCGCGGGGGTTGCGGTCATCTCGCTGGCCGGACAAGTCCGCGGCGCACCGCTCTTCGCACTTGCCGCGATTACCGCCGCCGCGTCGTCGGCAATCGCGAGCCTGTATGCGCGCCGCCATTCGCACCACGAACCGCTCGTCACGCTGCCGCCTGCGATGCTGCTGGGGGGCCTGGCGATGCTGGCGATCGGCCTGGCCGCCGAGCCGGTGAATTGGGCGCGCGCCGCGCAACCCACGTCCATCTACGCGGTGCTGTATCTCTCGCTGATCGGCAGTTGCCTGGCGTTCTTCCTCAATCTTTGGGTGCTCAAACACCTGGAAGCCTGGATCGTCGGGCTCACCGCGCTGATCATCCCGGTAATCGCGGTCGCGGTCGGCATCGTCTTCGGCGGCGAGACGTTCACGCTGCGCGAACTCGGCGGCTCGCTGCTGGTCGTCGTCGGCATGTCGGTCGCGCTCACGTCGAGCAAGCGCGTCGCCTCGGACATCGCCGACGCCGAGTGTGAAGTCTAGATGAAAACCGATCCGGGCGCGGTGGGCTTCCGCTTGGCGATGGCGATCGCCAGCGCGTGCGTGGTCGTCGTGAGCATCCTGATTCTCAAGCGTTCGCTGCCGATCGGCTTGATTGGGCTAATCGCGGGGATCAGCGGCCTGATTCTGTTTTGGGTCTTCGCCTTCACGCGACCGTCGAGTCGTTAAGACCCCATGGTGCCTAGTACGGCAGGTCGTTCGGCGTGACGATCTTGGCGAGATCCTGGAAGAGCGCGGGCGCCGGATTCTGTCCGCCCGCGCCGATGTCGGAGTTGACCTCGATCACGATGGTCGCATCCGCACTTGGCAGGTAGAACGCTCCGCAGTTATAGCCGGGCAGTTCGCCCGTATGCCCGAGCCAGCCGTTGAAATAGCCGATTCCAAGTCCGTAGCGTATGTTGGGGTTCCCGGGCTTGGGAATCCACTGGAGACGCTGTTGTTGCATGGCCGGAGAGATCAGCGTGCCCTGCGTGTACGAGTCTACCCACACGTGCAGATCGTTCAGGTTCGAAATCATCTGGCCGGCGGTGAAGGCCCAGCTCGGGTTGATGTAGGTGGCGTCGCCCGTCTTTCCGCTGGCCGTCTGGTTCGTGATGCCGTGTGCGTACGGAACCGGCATCGCGGCCGTCGTGGGCCACGTCGTGTTCGTCAAGCCGAGCGGTGTAAAGATGCGCTCTTGAAACACTTGTGCGATCGGCTCGTGCGTGAGGCTCTCGATGATGGTACCGAGGATCACCGTGTTGGTGTTGCTGTAATGAATGCCTTTGCCGGGGGCGAAGTACGGCTCGTGCGCGAGCGCGAGGTCTATGAGCTCGCGCGGCGTCCATACCCGGTTCGGATTGGTCGTGATCTCCTTGAAGAAGCCCGGATCTTCGCTATAGTTGAACAGGCCGCTGGTCATGTTGGCCATCTGGCGCAGCGTTATGTTCCGGCCGTTGGGAACGTACGAGACGTACTTGCTCACCGGATCGTCGAGGTTGATCACCTTCTCGTCGGCGAGCTGCAGCAACACGGTGATGGTGAAGGTTTTCGTGATGCTGCCGATGCGGAAGTGATCGCCGGTTCCCATCGGATCGCCGGTCGCCACGTTGGACACGCCCTTCGCGGTCACGTAGCTCCCGCCGGGAGTCCAGATGCCGACAACGACGCCCGGCGCCTTGAACGTGGCCAGCCACTGGGAGACGGCGCCGTCCAACGCAGCTTTCGTCGCCGCCGGGAACTGCGGAGCGGGCGTCGGAGGCGTCGCGAGGGGCTGGGTTCCGCCGCATCCAGCGACGAAAAGACCGAGCATCAAAGCGGCAAAGATGTTACGCATGAACGTCCTCATAAAGAAACGTGCCAAAGCACGGATTTACTCATCGCTTCCCCGGCGCCGGGAAAAAATCCCGCGACCTTATCCGAGGCGGTCCACGTCGCGCAACGCCGGGAAGAACTTCATCCACAGCAGCGCCACGAGGATCGTTCCCACGCCGCCGAGCGCGGCCGCGGGCACGGCGCCGAACAGCGCGGCGGTGACGCCGCTCTCGAATTCTCCGAGTTGGTTGGACGAGTTGATGAAGAGATAGTTGACCGCGCTGACGCGGCCGCGCATCTCGTCCGGCGTCGCGACCTGCACGAGCGTCACGCGAACCACGACGCTCACCGTATCGGCCGCGCCCATGACCGCGAGCGCGAGCAGCGAGAGCCAGAT
>PMFP01000037.1:7939-8109 GCA_003155175.1 Vulcanimicrobiota bacterium | reverse complement strand
CGTTTGATGAGATAGGGCTCGCTGAAGATCTGGGCCTCGCGGGCCTCGACCGAACTTTCCGAGTCCTCGGTCAGCTTCACGTGCAGCAACTGCTTGGCGTAGTTCCACTCGTACAGCGCGCTGGCGGCGTCGATGCCCTCGTAGCATTGCAAGCGGATGAGCCGCGTGTC
>PMFP01000037.1:5415-7878 GCA_003155175.1 Vulcanimicrobiota bacterium | reverse complement strand
GACGAACGTCGCGCGGCAATGCGCGCAACAGAAGTAGTAGGTCCGCCCGTCGTGCTCGGCGCGATGCTGCGTCTCGTGGATTGCGACCGTCATCCCGCAAACGGGATCGATCGCGTCGTGGTCGAGCGCCGCGACCCCGGTCTCCGGCGCTGCTTGGGCGGCCGGCAGCGCGACGATTTCGGCTAGGATCGAGACGGCGACCTCGCCGGGCGTGCGCGCGCCGATGTCGAGGCCGACGGGACTGCGCAGCGTGGCCAGCTGCGCCTCGCTCACGCCTTCTTGCGCGAGCACGGCCCGCACGCCGGCGCCGCGCTTGCGGCTGGCGACGAGGCCGACGAACGCGAGATGCGCCTTGAGCAGTCCCGCGAGGGCGATCTCGTCGTAATGGCCTTGCGAGGCGACCACCGCAACGCTGCGCGCGCGCGCGGCCGGCTCGAAGGCGTCGAGGAAAATCGGCAGCGCGCCGATCTCGTGCACGTCCACGCCTTCGACGTCCGGCACGTCGGGCAGTTCCTCGTGCGAGACGAAACGCTCGACGACGTAGTCCAGCGTAGCGGCGACGCGCGCGAGCACGTCGGCGACCGGCGTGAATCCGGCGATGAGGAAGTGCGGCCGCGGAACGTGCGGCTCGACGAAGATGTCCACGGCGCCCTCCGACGTGCAGGCCATCGGCACGTCCACCACGTCGCCGCTCGTTCCGGAGGCGGCTTCGCTCCCCGACCTGCCGGGCCGCACGCGCAGCAGAAGCGGCTTGTGCGAATTCAGGGCGGCGCGCGCGTGCCGGCGGACGATGTCGCGCGAACACGCGCCGCCGACGAAGCCTTCCATGCGCCCGTCGGCGAAGACGATCGCGCGATCGCCCAGGTGCGAACTGACGGGAGCGAGGCGAGCGACGACGGTCGCGACGGCGAACGGTTCGCGTTCGCGTTCGAGCTCGGCGATGCGCTCGGTGAACCTCATCCGGCCGGCGCCGGTGCCGCGCTTTCCCCGACGAGGCGGCTCTTGACGTTAGCGAACGTTTGCGTGATGACGCGATTGGCTTGCGCGTCGAGCACGCGGCCGCCGACGGTCGCGACCGGTCCGCGCATCGTGGCATCGCCCTGCCAGTCCAGGACGGTCACGTCGCCGTCGCTCGAAACGTCGGCTCCCGCGACGAGGTTCACGACGCTTCCGAAACCGCCGCCGCCGATGTTCATGCCGACGTGGTTCCCGTCGGCGCTGGGCTGCAGCTGGATCTGGAACTTGAACGTTCCGCGCACCGGCCCGACCGCGACTTTCACGGTCGCGTTCACGTTGTGGTCGTCAACGGCGGTGTAGTCGATGACGTCGGGCAGACAGGATCCGACGCTCTTGGGATCGGTGATGAACGCCCAGACCTTATCGCGGGGGACCGGGATGCGTTCGGTGCCGCTGTAATGGAGATCCATTACGTCTTGGCCTCGGCGTCGCGAATCGCGCGCCAGACTTTCTCGCGGTAGAGCGGCATGTCGATGTTCTTGATGCCCAGCGGCGAGAGCGCGTCCATCACCGCGTTCACGAACGCCGCCGGCGACCCGACGTTGGGGCTCTCGCCCACGCCCTTGGCGCCGATGGGATGGTGCGGACTGGGCGTGACCGTCGAGTCCGTCTCCCATTCGGGCGTTTCGAGCGCGGTCGGCACGAGGTAGTCGGTGAAGTTGGTGTTGAGGTTGTTGCCTTCCGCGTCGTAAGCGATCTCTTGCATGAACGCGATCGCGAAGCCCTCGGTGAGGCCGCCGTGGATCTGCCCCTCGACGATCATCGGGTTGATGATCGTGCCGCAGTCGTCGAGCGCGACGAAGCGGCGTACTTTGGTTTCGCCGGTCTCCCGGTCCACGTCCACGACCGCGACGTACGCGCCGAAGGGGAACGTGAGGTTAGGCGGATCGTAGTAGTACGTTGCTTCGAGGCCCGGTTCGTTGTCCGGTCCGGGGTTGGTGTAGGCGGCGAAGGCGACTTCTTGCATCGTGACGCTCTTGCCGGGAACGCCTTTGACGCTGAACTTGTAGTCTTTCCATTCGACGTCGGCTTCGGAGGCTTCGAGCAAGTGCGCGGCGACTTTACGCCCGCGCTCGCGCACCCGACGCGCCGCCATCGCCAGCGCCGCGCCGGCGACCGGCGTGCTGCGGCTCGCGTACGTGCCCAGCCCGTACGGCGCCGTATCGGTGTCGCCTTCTTCGACGAGCAGGTTTTGCGGATCGAGGCCGAGCTCTTCGGCGACGATCTGCGCCCACGTCGTCTCGTGGCCTTGGCCTTGATGGCGCGTTCCGGCGCGTACGATGCCCGAGCCGGTCGGATGGATGCGCACCTCCGCGCTATCGAACATCTTGATGCCCATGATGTCGAAGTGCTTGCCCGGACCCGCGCCGACGACTTCGGTAAACGTCGAGATGCCGATGCCCATCAGCTCGCCGCGCTTGCGCTTCTCGGCCTGTTCCTTGCGCA
>PMFP01000037.1:226-5314 GCA_003155175.1 Vulcanimicrobiota bacterium | reverse complement strand
AGCTCGGTGAACGCGGTGGGAAAGTCGTACGATCCGGTCACGATGCCGAAGAGGCCGGCCGGATATTTGGTCGGGTCGGCGGCGGCGTCGAACGCGCCGTGGTCCGCAACGGTCGCGACTTTGAGCGCGGTGATCGCGCCGTCTTTGGTCGCCCCGATTTCGACGTCCATGTGATAGTCGCGCGCGAAACCGGTGGTCGTGAGGTTCTCGGTCCGCGTCTCGATCCACTTGACCGGAACGCCCAGAATCACCGACGCCGCCGTCGCGACGACGTAGCCCGGATAGACGGGAACTTTGTTGCCGAAGCCGCCGCCGATGTCGGGCGAGATCACGTGAATCTTGTCTTCGGGGATGCCGGTGACGAGCGAGACGACGGTGCGATGCGCGTGCGGCGCTTGCGACGTCATATACATCGTGAGGCGCCCCGTCGCTTTGTTCATGTCGGCGACGATGCCGCACGGTTCGAGCGGCGCCGGATGGCAGCGCTGGAACCAGAGACGCTGCTGGATCTTGACTTCCGCATTCGCCAGCGCGCCGTCGGTCTTGTCGCGATCGCCCACTTCCCAGTGGTAGATGTGGTTGGTNNACCGGCAGTTCTTCGTACTCGACTTCGACGAGCTGGGCTGCGTCGTGCGCGGCCTCGCGTGTCTCGGCGATGACGCCGGCGACTTCTTGGAACTGGTACAGCACCTTGCCGACGGCCAGCACCATCTGCTTGTCGTAGCCGTGAAAGGTCGGGATCCAGGCCAGGTTGGCCCCTTCGAGATCTTTGCCGGTGATGACGGCTTTGACGCCGGGAACGGCGAGCGCGGCGGTCGAGTCGATGTTCTTGATGGTCGCGTGCGGATACGGGCTGTGCACCAGCGCCATCCACAGCATGTTCGGGAGCGTGATGTCGTCCACGTAGCGTCCGCGGCCGCGAATGAAGCGCGGATCTTCCTTGCGCTTCATCGAGAGGCCGAGTGCGTGGCGCGGGGGCTCTTGCGTCGTCGACATGCTACTTCACTCCCGCGGTTTGCGGTTCGGCCGCTTTGGAAAGCTCGGCGGCCGCTTGTTCCGCGGCCTTGACGATGTTCTGATACCCGGTGCAGCGGCAGAGATTGCCGGAGATCGCTTCGCGAATCTCGTGTTTGTCCGGCTTGGGGTTCTGTTTGAGGAAGGCGACGAGCGTCATCATCATGCCCGGCGTGCAGTAGCCGCACTGGAGGCCGTGCGAATCCCAGAACGCCTGCTGAAGCGGATGCAGCACGCCGTTCTGTTCGAGTCCCTCGACCGTCGTGATCTCGTGGCCGTCGGCGGCGACGGCGAACATCGTGCACGACTTGACCGCGCGGTCGCCGTCGAGGACGACGACGCAGCAGCCGCAGCTCGACGTGTCGCAACCGACGTGCGTGCCGGTCAGGCCGAGGTCTTCGCGCAAGAAATACGCCAGCAGCGTACGCGGTTCGACGTCGCGCTCGTACGCGCGGCCGTTGACGGTAACGTTCACTTTCATGCTTCCCCCTTTACGCCAAGACGTCCGAGCGATGCGACGAGGCCGCGGGCGACGAGCACGCCGGCCATCTCGCGTTTATATTCTGCCGATCCGCGCTGGTCGGGCGAGGGATCGGCGATCTTCTTGGCCTCCTCGGCGGCGGCCCGGATGAGATCGCGCGTGGGCTTTTGTCCGTTCAGCAGCGCTTCCGCCGCCGCGACGCGCGTCGCCTTCGGTCCGACCGCGCCGATCGCGATGCCCGCGTCGCGGATCGTGCCGTCGTCCGCGAGCGTCAGCTGCACCGCGGCCGATGCCGTCGCGAAGTCGCCGACCTTACGTTCGATCTTTTGATAAGAACCCGACGTGCGGCCCGACGGCGTCGGAAAGCGAACCGAGAACGCCATCTCGCCGTCGGCGACGGCCGTTGAGAACGAGTCCACGAAGAAGTCGTCGGCCGCGACCGTGCGGCTGCCTTTTGAATTGCGAATCGTCAGCTGCGCGCGGCTCGCCAGCGCGACGGTCGGCCAGTCTCCCGCCGGATCGTTGTGGCAGAGGCTCCCGACGACCGTACCGCTCTGCCGCACCACCGGATCGGCGACGAGTTTCGAAGCGTCGGCGATAAGATGGTAGCGCGATGCAATAATCGGCGAGACTTCCAGCGCGGCGTCTCGCTCGCACGCGCCGATCTCGAGAAATCCGTCGCCTTCGCGCATATAGGCGAGTTCCGCAATCGGATTGATGTCGAGCAGAATGGCGGGTTGCGCCAAGCGGAAGCGCATCGCGGGAATCAGACTCTGCCCGCCCGCCAACACGCGGGCGTCGCCTCCGTGCTGGGCGAGCGCTGCGAGCGCTTCGTCGGCTGAATGCGCCTGAAGGTAATCGAACGCTGCGGGGAACACGGTCGCCTCCTTAATCCTGTTGCGGGGTGGTTGCGGGCAATCGAGGAACGTATCGAAGGGATAGGTGGAATTACACGGCGAGGCTCGCAGTCATTCTCGCCGGAGACCCTTAAGCAAACCAAGCGAAGGCCCACATTCTATGCGTGACATCTACGCCCAGATCGCCGAGCGGATGCGCCGAGGCCGCCGGTTCGCCGTCGCGACGCTCGTCGCGATGCGCGGCGCCGCGCCGGCGCCTGCCGGAACGTCGCTGGTCGTGGACGAGGACGGCTCGTTCGTGGGAAACATCGGCGCGGGCTGTCACGAGTCCGACATCGTCGAGCGGGCGCGGGGCGTGATGCTCGACGGCGAACCCGTGTTGGTCGAATATGCGCTCGACGACGAAGTGCTGGACGGTTCGATTTGCGGCGCGTCGCTCGAAGTGGTGATCTGGGTTCCGCCCGCGAGATTTGTCCAGGACGCGGAAGCCGTCGCTCGCGGACGCGACCCGGTGACGTTCGCCATCGACGCTGCGAACGCGGCCGGCGAACGGCGCGCCTATCCGATCGAGATTCCGCGCAAGCGGACGCTGGCGATCGTCGGCGCGACCGACCTCGCCGCGTACATGGCGGAGATCGGACGCCGCCTCGACTTTGAGGTGACCGTCGTGGATCCGCGCGCGCCGTTTGCAACCGTGGAGCGGCATCCGGCCGCGGACCGGATCCTGGTCGCATGGCCCGAGCGCGCGCTCCCGGAGATTCTCGGAGCCGGCAGCGCGTTGGTCGTGGTCGCGCACGACGTGAAGATCGACATGGACGCTCTCGTCGCGGGACTGCATTCGGAGGCGTCCTATATCGGCGTGCTCGGAAGCCGCCGCGCGCAACGCGCGCGTTTCGCGCGATTGCGGGAACTCGGCTTCGACGACGCGGCGCTCGCGCGCATCCATGGGCCGGCCGGACTCGACCTCGGAGGCCACACGCCCGCGCAAACCGCGGTGTCCATCCTCGCCGACGTCCTCGCGACGCTCAACGGTGCCGGCGGAAGACCGCTTCACGAAACCGACGGCCCGATTCACGCAAACCTGACCGCGCGGTAACGGACTGCCGGCAGGTTGGCGAGCGGCCGATTGGAACCCATCGGCATGCAGCAGATAGCGAAGTTGTTCGCGGCCTCGGTCGTCGCCGCCGCGATCGTTTGGCCCAGCCCGCCCGCGCCGCCCGCCGTCCGGCCCGTAACGAATACCTACTTCGGGACCGCGCTGGTGGACCCGTACCAGTACTTCGAGCGCCTCACCGACCCGGTCGTCCAGCAGTTCTTCAAGGAACAGTCGGACTACACCAACGCGGTGCTGGCCAATCTGGGTCCCGGGCGAGAAACGATTCGCCAGGACGTGACGCGCTTAGCGGATTCCGGCGCGAGCGTGTCGAGCGTCGTCGTGGCGGGCAACGACATCTTCTATCTCGAGCGTCCGGTCGGAGCCAACGACGCGCGCTTGATGGTGCGGACCAACGGTTCGGATCCCCGCCTGCTGCTCGATCCCGACGCGCTCGGCCAAACCATGGGCTCGACGGCGCATCTTTCGATCTCCACGGTGCTGCCGTCGCCGGACGGATCGCACGTCGCGGTCGGCATCGTCCCCGGCGGCGCGGAACACGAAACGCACACGCGGATCGTGGAGACGGCAACCGGCACGCTGTTGCCGGACGATTTGCCCCGCACGTGGTTCGGTGCGACCGCCTGGACCGCGGACGGGAAGACGCTGTTCTACAATCAGCTTCCCGAACTCAAACCCGGCGAGTCTCAGAACGATCGCGAGTTGCGCTCGCAAGTGTTCCGGCACACGCTTGGGGCGACGTCCGACGCTCCCGTCTTCGGCCCCGGTCTCGATTCCAAGGTGAGCTTCGTGCCGACCGATCTGCCGTTCGTCGTCATCTCGCCGGTATCGCATTACGCCATCGGCGTCATCGCGCACGGCGTTCAGAACGAGCAGACGATCTACGTCGCGCCGGCTGATGACGTCGCGGCCGGCCGTGGCATTGCTTGGCGCAAGGTCGCCGACGTGGACGACGACGTCACGTCGTTCGACCTGCTCAAGTCGAAGATGTACTTGCTCACGCACAAAGGCGCGTCGCGGTTCGCCGTGACCTCCATCGATCTGAGCAAGAATCAGACCGCGTCCGACGGCATCACGATCGTTCCCAGCAGCCAAGTGGTCATCCAGCAGATCGCGGTCGCGGCCGACGGGCTCTACGTCCGCGGCATACTCGGCGGACTCGCCGACCTGCGCCGGGTCATGCTCTCGTCCGACGGCACCGCGAGCAGCGTTGCGAGCGTGACGCTGCCGTTCGCGGGAACGCTGCAGGAGTTCGCGACCGATCCGCGCGTTCCGGGCGCCGTGATGGGACTGGTTTCGTGGACGAAGCCGCTCCTGGTCTACAGTCTCGACGCGTCGGGGAACGTGGCCGACACGGGCATCCGCAAAGCGCCCAACATCGACACCTCGCAGTACACCTCGGCCGAAGTGCAAGCGCCCAGCGCCGACGGTACGATGGTTCCGGTGTCCATCGTCATGAAGACCGGCACCAAACTCGACGGCACGAACCCGACGTATCTGGAAGCCTACGGCTCGTACGGTCTCGACATCGACCCGTACTTCTTGGGCACGCGGTTCGCGTGGCTCGATCAGGGCGGCGTGTGGGTGGTCGCGCACGTGCGCGGCGGCGGCGAATACGGCGA
>PMFP01000037.1:0-159 GCA_003155175.1 Vulcanimicrobiota bacterium | reverse complement strand
CGCCCAAGACGCTGCCCGGATTTCAGGCGCTCTACACGATGGACGCGTACCAGCACATCGTCAAGGGCGTCAAGTATCCGGCCGTGATGGCGTTGACCGGAATTAACGATCCGCGCGTGGCGCCTTGGCAACCGGCGAAGTTCGTCGCGCGGCTCCAGG
>PMFP01000058.1:18142-18385 GCA_003155175.1 Vulcanimicrobiota bacterium | reverse complement strand
TCAAGAAGTCCAGCGCTTCCGGAACCGAATACGCGCGGTCCTGAGGATGCAACAGCGCGTCGGCTAAGCCGGCCGTGTTGCCGAAGTCCGGCGAATTCCTCAAGAGCGGCGCCAGGGGATGCGCGGGCGGCAGCGCCTTGAGCGTAGCCGCCAGATCCCGAATCTGCGCGTCCGTGGCTTCAACGCCGATCCGGCGGCAGTAATCCTGCAGCATGTAAATTCCGGCACGGCCGTACGGCGCGT
>PMFP01000058.1:16111-18136 GCA_003155175.1 Vulcanimicrobiota bacterium | reverse complement strand
TTCTCCAACCCGTGCTTGCGCTTGAGCTCTTCGGTGAACGCGATGCTCCGCGCGCTGACGTCGATGCCGACGACGCGCGCATTCGGCCAGCGGACGGCGTAATGCGCCGCCTGGCTCGTGCCGCATCCCGCGACCAGAATGCTGCGATCGTCGCGGTAGGGTTCGGCGGGCTGAAACAGATGCGACTCGGCGCGGCGCCGCCGGTCGTCCCAAGAGCGGCGGTACGCGGCGATGTCGTCCACCGGCTCCGGGTAGGGGTGGCTTTCGTAGAACGCTCTTACGCGCGACGCGATCGCGCCCGCTTCCGAATCTTCATCGTCAGTCATAGATAAAAAAGAGCCTTCCATACCGAGCCGTTTTCAACCCGGTATGGAAGGCTTCGCCTGTTCCGCCGAACGCGCTTATCCGTGCGGCGTCTTGACCTGATCCATCACGGAATCGAGGTTAAACGACGCGGGCGCCTGGCGCGGCGGGAACTTCTTGAAGTCCTCGATTTGTCCGGCTACCACCGCCTGCATCTCGTACATCTGAGGAATGTGGTCGACCATCCAATCAAAGTAGGTGTTCGAGTTGAAGTCGGCCCGTTCGAACGGATCGCGCCGCAAGCTCATGATATGCGGCACGCGAAGCTTCACGAACGGTTCGGCCCACTGCTCCATCGTATTGGCGCGTTGAACGGCTAAATTGAACTTCCAATCTCCGACGCGTACCGCAATGACGTCGCCGTCGTCGCTAAAGTACATGATCGCGTTTCTTGGGCTTTCTTTAACTTTACCGCTGAAGTACGGGATCATGTTGTAGCCGTCGAGGTGGACGTTGTACTTCTGTCCGTTGACGGTCGTCCCGTCAAGCAGTTGCTTGGTAACGTCCGGGTTTCCGGCTGCGGCGAGGAACGTCGGGAACATGTCGATGTGCGAGACGATGCCGTTGTACACCGCTCCCGGCTTGATCGTGCCGGGCCAACGGATGAACGACGGGACGCGCCAGCCGCCCTCCCAGTTCGAGTCCTTCTGACCGCGGAACGGCGTGTTCGCTCCGTCGGGCCACGTGTCGTTCTCGGGTCCGTTGTCTGTCGAATACATGACGATCGTGTTGTCGGCGATGCCGAGCTTGTCGACGGCATCGAGCATCATGCCGATGTGCTCGTCGTGTCTGACCATGCGATCGCTATACGGATCCTGGCCGCTCTTGCCGAGGTCGCTCTTCGCGACGTGCGTCCGGAAGTGCATGGCCGTCGTGTTGTACCACAGGAAGAACGGCTTGTCGTCCTTGACCTGCTTCTCCATCCACTTGAGCGCGTGCTCCGTGATCTCGTCGTCAACGGTCTCCATGCGCTTCTTGGTCAGCGGACCGGTGTCTTTAATGGTCTGCTTGCCGACGCGACCCCAGCGTGGATCGACGGTCGCGTCGTCCTTGTCGGTCGCCTTGCAGTGCAACACGCCGCGCGGTCCGAACGCCGCCAGGAACTTGGGGTCCTTCGGATAGTCGGGCAGCTCGGGCTCTTCTTCAGCGTTGAGGTGATACAAATTGCCGAAGAATTCGTCGAAGCCGTGCACGGTCGGCAGATACTCGTTGCGGTCGCCCAAGTGATTCTTGCCGAATTGGCCGGTGGCGTATCCGAGCGGTTTGAGCAACTCGGCGATGGTGGGATCTTCTTTTTGCAAGCCGACCGTCGCGCCCGGCATGCCGACCTTCGTGAGGCCGGTGCGAATCGGATTTTGTCCGGTGATGAAGCACGCGCGCCCCGCGGTGCAGCTCTGTTGAGCGTAATAGTCGGTGAACAGACCGCCTTCGTTTGCCACGCGGTCGATGTTCGGGGTGCGGTAGCCCATCATGCCGTTGGAGAATTTGCTGATGTTCCAAATGCCGACGTCGTCGCCCCAGAGCACGAGGATATTCGGTTTTTTCGCAGCCATGTTGGCTTGTTTCTCCTCTTAGAATCGCTATTGCGGACCGGTACGATTGGACGTTAAATGGCGTACTCATCCCCAGAGAGCCACAGCCTTTTCGCAGGCTTCGCAAGAC
>PMFP01000058.1:0-16079 GCA_003155175.1 Vulcanimicrobiota bacterium | reverse complement strand
ACCTACCCTGTCATCCTGAGCCTGTCGAAGGACGGAAAGAAGGCGATCACGTGAAAATCGAAACGCGCCTCCTCGGAACCCTTGCGATCGCCATCCTCGCAACGACGCTTGCGCAGTGCAGCGGTGGTGCGCGTTCGGCGCTTCCGGAGACCGCGACGGGCTCCGGCTCTCCGGCAAGCGCCGTGCCTGCGATGCCGGACACCGCACTTCTTCCGGCCTCGGCGATGACCGCGGGATCCGTCGATCGCCATCCGCACTCGAACGGCGCCTCCCTCACGTGGACGCACGTCCCGGCGTCGGCCACGCAAGTGGTCGCCGCGCCGGACGGTTCGCTGTGGGCGCTCGGTTCTGGGGCGCTCACCGCCAATCGCACGATCTGGCACTACGTGAGCGGCACGTGGACGAATCTGCCGGGCGCCGGCGTGCGCCTCGCGGTCGGGCCCGACGGCACGCCGTGGGTCGTCAACGCGGCCGGCCATCTCTATCACTACGTGAGCGGCGCGTGGATCGGCATCGGCGGATCCTCGACCGATCTCGCAGTGGACGCCGCCGGCAATGCCTGGGTGGTCAGCAAGGGCTCCGCTGCCAACAACCGCATTTGGAAGTACGATGGGTCGTGGCATGCCGAGTACGGCGCAAGCAGATACCTTGCGGCGATGCCGGACTCGCTGATCTACGCGATGAACGCAAGCGGCAAGCTCTATCAGAGCACGACGCCCGCCGCGACGGCATATACCGGATGCCCGGGCGGCGCGGTCGTGGACATCGCGCCAAATCAAGACGGCTCGGGCTATTACTTTCTCTCGGGGACCAGCCGCGGCGTTTCCGCTTCGCTGTATGCGTATAGCGACACGACGTCCGGAAATTGTCACGCCGGGACGTACGTGAACACCGGCACGAAAGCGACGAGCATATCGAGCAATGGCGCGACGCTCGCCATGGTCGCAACCGACGGTTCCATTTATACCGCCGCGATTAACAAGGCGCTGCCGCCCGACGCGGGCGGTGAATACAATCTCACGGGAGGTACCGACAAGGCCTACGGCCCGCAAAGCGCGTGCGTTCCGGATCCCGCCGACGACGCGGGCTCGGCATGTTATCTGCTCAGTCAAAGCGGCGCCGTGATCGCGGGGGCGAACGACGGCCTCGAAGTTCAATACGCGAACGCCACCATCACGTTCGGCAAAACGCTCCAAGGCCTGGGCCGGCTATGGACGCTCAAGAGCGGCCAGCCCAACGCGATACCGCTGAGCGGAACGATGGATGCCGTCGTAACGCCAAACGCCGGATCTCCGTTCGCCTGCACGTTCACGGTTACGGGCACGTACGACGACCAGATCGGCAACGCATCGGCCGCCACGTACGCCGTCACCTATTCGAACGGCGCATGCTCGGGCGGATCCGACACGGGCGGAACGTTTACGCTGCAGCAGCCGCCGAGCTGCGCAGCCGCACCCCTCACGGCGCGCGACCGGCGCCGCATTCGGCCCGACCACGTCGTCGCCCCGTGCTAGATCGCCGTCCTGGACAAATGAAGCGCCACGCCGTCGAAGGTCGTCACGGCGGGATGACGGTCCACGGCAACCGTCCCGTCTTCCGGACGCGCGAGCTGCACGGTCTGTAAACCCGCCTCGCGCGCCGCGTCCAGTTCGGCCGCGTTGTCGGAAAAGAACGCGATCCGCGCGGGCTCGACGCCGATCGCCTCGGCGATGCGCGCGTACGACGGCGCTTCGACCTTCGAGCCGATCGTCGTGTCGAAAAACCCGCTCAGGAGCGGCAGCAAGTCGCCTGCCGCGCTGTACCCGAAGAACAGCCGCTGCGCCGCGATCGAACCGGACGAATAGACGTACAGCGCGGCGCCGTCCGCGACGTAACGCCGCATCGCGGCGATCGCGTCCTCGTACACGTGCGCGCGGACGCCGTGGCGCTCGTAGCCCTCCTGCCAGATCAAGCCCTGCAGCGACTTGAGCGCGGTGACCTTCGCGTCGCTCGCGATCCAGCGGTGCAGTGCGGCGAGAATGCCCGCCGTGTCGCTCGCGTCCACGCCGGCTTCGCGCGCCGCCAAATCGAGCAGCGCGCGAACTTTCGGATCGTCCCGGTTCTCTTCGACGAAGGCGTCCAGGCGTTCGTCCGCATACGGAAACAACACCTCGCGCACGTAGGCGATGGATCCAAGCGTGCCCTCGATGTCCAGCAGCGCGACGTCCGCGCGAAGCTCCATCAATTCTCCAGCTTCGGAAACGTACTCGCGATCGTCTCTCCGGTGAACAGGCCGACCCAGCCGTCGGGCGTGAGAAAAAGGCGGATTGCCGTAAACTCCGGGTCGGGCCCCATGTCGAACCAATGCTTGGTCCCCGCCGGCACCGAGATCAAGTCGCCCCGCACGCACACCACCTGATAGACGCGCTCGTTCAGATGTAAGTAAAACGCGCCGCGCCCTTCGACGAAAAACCGCACTTCGTCGTCGGAATGACGGTGCTCGTCCAGAAACTTCGCGCGCGCCTCCGCCGCGTTTGCCGCACCGCGCTCCAACCGGACGACGTCAACCGTCTGATAGCCGTTCTCTTCAACCAAGCGATCGATCTGCGGACGGTAGGCCGCGATCACCGCATCTTGGTCCGCGCCCGGCGCGAGCGTCGAAGCGACCGGCCAGCGTTCGAAGCGCACGCCGATGGAGGCCAGCTCCGCGGCAATCCGGTCGCCGTCGCCGGTCTCCAAGATCGGGCGCTCGGGCGCGGTGTCGGCATACACTCGCAAGGTGGACGTCGCGGTCGCGGTCATCGGTGAATCCTCCGTTCTTCCAGGGCGCACTCGAGTAGAAACACCAACCCCTCCAGGTGGCGTTGCGCCTCGCGCACGTCGGAGCCCCAGGCGTAGAGCCCGTGCCCCGCGAGCAGGTAGCCCGGCACGGCGGCGCCGCCTCCAAGCCGTTCGTGGACGCGCGCGGCCAGCGCGCCGACGTCTTGCGCGTTGGCAAAGACCGGGATCTCGACCGTGCTCTCGTGCGTATGGTAGCCCGAGAGCGCCTTGTGCATCTCGAAACCCTCGAGCACGACGGAACCGCGCGCGGCATCGGCGCGCGAGAGCACCGTCGCCGCCACGGTGTGCACGTGCAGCACCGCACCGATCTCCGGAGAAGAGCGATAGCGTTCGAGATGCAGCGGCGCTTCGGCCGACACGCCCGGCGGCAGCGCTTCGTCAATGGCGATCGCGATGAAGTCGGTTTCGGTCAGCCGTCCCTTGTCGGTTCCCGAGCGCGTGATGACGCACGTGCGCTCGTCCGTGCGCGCCGAGAAATTTCCGCTGGTCGCCGGCACCCAGCCCCGCTCGGCCGCAAACCGCGCCGCCGCCGCCAGTTCGAGCGCCGCTTCCCGATCCACCCGCAGGTATTGCATGCCCACCCCTTCCAGCAACGCGGGGCGGCGCCTTCGATGCCAACTATCCTCTGGGCGCGACCACTAAAACCGGCATCCCACAAGGGTCGCGGCCGAGGACGGCAAAGGGCTGTCCATGCGGAGATACATCGGCATCGCTTTGGCGTGTGCGATGGCCCTGTCCGGATGCGGCGGCGGCGGCGGAGGCAATTCGCCGATGCCGGCGGCCCCCTCGGGCGCTTCGAGCGCGGCGTTCGTGATTCGCATCCCTTCGAGCACGGCCGCCTCCGGCCAATTCGCCCGCCCGCAGTACGTCTCGCCCTCCACCCAGTCGCTCCAGATCGCGGTCACCGGAGAGGCAACGCCGGTCGTCGCCAACCTCACGCCGGCCTCGCCGAACTGCACGCCGGCCTCGGGTTCCAAACCGCTCACGTGTACCGTTTCCGTGACCGCACCGGTCGGNNTCACCGCGACCATCACGGCGAACCAAAGCACGCCGGTCAACGTCGTGACCCAGGGCGTCATCTCCGCGATTCAGCTCGTCTTGGGCGGTCCGGCCCCGGCCTACGGAAAGCCGTCGAAGATTCCGCTTACGGTGAACGTCAAAGATGCGTCCGGCAACGTCATCATCGCTCCGGGAAATTACGCTACGCCGATCGCGCTGNNCGATAGCGACGCCAAGTACACGACACTCTCGACGACCTCGCTGACCGCGCCCAGCGCGTCGGTCACGGTCTCCTATAACGGCGGTCCGCTTTCGAGCGCGACGATCTCCGCCGCGGCGTCCGGAATCCCGGCGACCCGCATCACCAACGCGGTCTTCCAGCCGATCGGGTTTCGCAATTACGCGATCCCGACGGCGAGCAGTGGTACCTATATCATGACTGCGGGACCGGACGGCAATCTGTGGTTCGCCGAGCGCGACAAGAGCAAGATCGGCCGCATTACGCCCGGCGGCGTCACGACCGAGTTTACCCTGCCGACCCTGGGCAGTGGCCCCACCGGGATTACCTCGGGGCCGGACGGCAACCTGTGGTTCACCGAGCAATTCAATAGCAAGATCGGCCGCATTACGCCGGCCGGAACGATCGCGGAGTTCGTCGTGCCGACGTCGGGGAGCAACCCGCTGTACATCACCACGGGCCCCGACCACAACTTATGGTTTAGCGAATATTACGGCAACAAGATTGCGCGGATCACTCCGGCCGGCGCCTTCACCGAATTCCCCGTGCCGACGGTGAACGCGTTCCCCCAAGGAATTACGACGGGGCCGGATGGGAACATCTGGTTCACCGAGTTCTTGGGAGACAAGATCGGGCGCATCACGACTGGTGGAACCATCACCGAGTTCGCGGTCCCGACCGCATCGAGCAGCCCGCTCGAGATCGCTCCGGGCTCGGACGGCAACCTCTGGTTCACCGAGTATAACGCAAACAAAATCGGACGCATCACGCCGGGCGGAGCGATCACCGAGTACGTCGTGCCGACCGCAAACAGCCAACCCGGCTTGATCGGCCCCGGCCCCAACGGCAATCTTTGGTTTACGGAATACACCGGAAACAAACTCGGCGAGATCACGACCGGCGGCGCGTTCACTGAGGTCCCGATCACTACGGCCAACAGTCAGCCCAGCGGATTGGCGCTCGGCCCGGACGGCAACCTCTGGTTCGTCGAAACCGGTGCGAATGCGATCGGCGTGTACGTACCGTAAGTCAAACGTCGCCGCGCTCTCTACGTCGCCGGCGCGATGCGCATGACGGGATGCAACTCGACGTCGTTCGGCGCCACGCCGCGCTGCCCGTGTTCGTAGTCCCAGAATCCGTAACCCCAGACGTCCACGAGCGGCATCGCCCCGCCGTGGTAGTCCAGCCACCAGATGCGATGCAGCCTCGCGGCGTGATGGCCCAGATTCTGCACGGCTTGGCGCGCGGCATCGAACCGCGCCGCGTAGACCTTTGGCGCGCAGTACGAGGCGGGAATCTCTGCGATCATCGGCGCGCGCGTTTGCGGATCCAGGAGCAGCAAGTGGATGTCGCTATCTTCTTCGAGGACGTAGCCTTGCAGCAACGCGCGCACGTGCCACAGCGTCGTCTCCACCGGAGGAACGCGGTCGCCCAGATCGTTCGCGCCGGCAGGTGGTGGAATGCGCGTCATCGCGGCGACGGTCGTGGATCGCGCGGTCGCCGGCAAGTGCGCCGCGCCCGGATCCGCCAGCGTCTTGACCGCCCACCGATTGACGCCGCACGCGCTCCCGTAACGCATCGCGTCCGAATACTGGTCCGCCCGAACCTCCGGAACCGCGACCCAGAGCAACGCGATCGTCGCGAAGACCGCGCGACGAAACGCGCCCGAAATCACATCCCCGCTCCTAGACGTCAATCTCGATGCAGGACGCTACTTGCGAGCGTATGCGCGCGAGCTGTTCGCTCGTAATGGCTGACGGCGTCGCCACGATGCGGTTATGCGGAACGGTTTGCACGTTCCACGCGTGCCATACGGCTATTGTACTACACCCATCGTAAATCTTAAAGCGGCCGCCCCTTTCCGGGCGGGGCGGGCGGGGGCGTAGGCGGATTGCCGTAGCGCCCTTGAATCGGCGTCGGCGGCGCGGTCGGCGGATGGGCGAGAACGGACGCCGGGACGGGTACCGCGCCGTGGGGACCGTTCATCGTCGGAATCGGCTGGATCGGCATCGGCGTCGGCGTCTGCACTTGGGGGACGTCCGAGGTGCCGAGGTGATATTTCTTGGTTAGATCGGCGTTGTCGTTCACGAACGTCACGCGGTCGGTCAGCGTGTTGACCTCCCAGCGGTACCCCGATCCGCGATCGTCGCAGAAGCAGATCAGCCGCACGGCGGTTTGTTGCAAGGCGGCCGCGGGCACCGCGCGATCGTCCGCTACCGACGCCCGCGCGTCGCGCGCTCGCGTCGCTAGCGTCGGATCGTTGACCGCGTCAATGCCCCATTTCCAGTCCGAGCCGCCTTCGGTTTCCGCGATGGATTGCCCGTAGGCTTGCGCTGCGGAAATCGCCGCCTGTGTTTGCTCCGAAAACGCCGTGTCGAATTCGCGCAGCGCTTGAGCTTTGTCGAACGGCGTCGGCGCCGGTGTCGGTGGAGGCGGCGTACACGGCAATTGGCACGACGCGCCGGTAACGCGGTCGATCCGCGTGACGTGATCTCCGGCCTGCACGTACTGATAGCGCAGGAACACCTGGAAGCCGACGAGCGCCATCAGGACGATGCAGACGACGCCCACGAACCACGCGAACGACCTATCGATCATTCATCATCGGCCGTTCACTGTAAGTCCAGGCGCGTCGTCGGTCTGGGAAGAGTATGCTCGAAAAACCGTACCCACTCGATCGACGAACCGCTCTCGTGAACGTGCGCCTTATCGTAGTCGCACTCCGACTGGCTATCTGCATCTTTGATCGTGAAGCCGGCCGCCTTCTCGGAAAATTGTCCCGTCACCAAGCAAAACGACCTGGCCGGAGCGGCGTACGTTTCTTCACCGGTTGTGAACGTGCTGCTGCCGGACGGGTGCAGAACCAAGACGCGCAGATAGTAGCGCGTCTCGTCGGCCGCGGCCTGGTCGCCGAACGTCACGCATTTCGTCTTCGCGACGAGCACGGCCGAGTTGGTGTTCCAGTGGCCGTTCGCGGTCGAAAACGCCTCGGCAATCGCCAGGTCGTTCGGACTGCTGTTGCAGACCGTGAGATGAGCCTCGGCGCGCGCACCCGTTCCTAAGAAGGCTACTCCAAAAAGAATCGCCGCGACGATCGGCGAGGTCAACATAGGAATACGACGCATCTGAATACCTCCCGGTGCCGCTTCTCGCTCTCCGATAGGCTGCCCTCGCGGCCGGATCAGTCAAAACCGGGCTTTTCGCTATGTCGCGCCTCGCTCGCATGCGATACGCTGAGCTTTCGAACGCCCGTAACTGTAGAAAGAAGCCCATGAAGTTTTATTCAGCCACGGTCCTGAGCCTCGCCGCCTGCTGCGGCGTCACGATGGGGGTCGCGACCGCGCAAACGACGTCGACGACGCAAACCACGACGACGCAGACGACCTACAACGATTCCACCTGCGGCACCTGGACTGCCGACGCATGGACGCCCAGCGGAACCTGCGGCGATCCGACGCTGCACAAACACGAGCGCGTCGCGGGGACGATCACGTCGGTTAAGGGACACCTGGTGACCGTTCAGCAGACGAGCCAATCTCTCGTCGTCGACGACACGCCGGCTCTCACCAACCAACTGACCGGCAAGGTCGCCGTCGGACGCCGCATCGTCGCTCACGGGTATTGGGACAACGGCACGTTCTACGCAACGCTGCTCACCACGACCGACGCCAACGCCACCAATCCAGGATAGGACACGCGTTCCATGTTTCGTTTCGCTATTTTCGCTCTACTCGTCTTCGGCCAAACGGCAGCCGCTTCGGCAGCTGCGGGATGCGCCGGAGCCGATCCCGCGATCACGTCCGTCGCCGTCAAAGGGATGAGCTCGGACGGATCCATCAACAGCTACGATCTCAGCGGCACCGTCGTCAACTTGGGAAGCGTCGGGCAAGCATCCGACGTCCTGCAATTCGTCAATATCTATAAGGGCGGTGTGAAGCTCGATTCCCGAGGCATCCCGCCGCTCAAGCCGGGCGAGTCGTATACGTTTTCGTACGCCTCCTCGCGGTCCAAGGATGCAGGGAACGGGTCGACCGTCCTGCGGTTCGCGATGGACGGCGGCGCCCAGGCAACGCCCGGATCTCAGGACTGCGACCGGGCCAACGGCCAATACATGCTCAGCTTCTAGCAACGCCCCGAGCCGCGCGCCCTTAAGTACCCATAAATCTTGCTTAAGGGACGTCGGCCCCTAGCGACCGTGCGCACAGTTGGCGTATACTGTGGGCCTGAAAACAGCCACGGGCCGCGTGGCGGCGTTTAAACGCCGTCGCGTGTGCTTAGCTCTCTCTCTCTAGCTAGGAGAAGACGAATGAAGCACCCGTTCGATCTTGCGCGCTCGGTTTTTTTGCCTGCAGCCGGCGCGCTGGTACTCGGCGTAGCGCTCGCCTCGTGTAGCGGCGCCGGATCCACGATGCCCCAGACCCCGCAAATGCAAGCCCAAGCGCCCGCCGCGGCGCAGGCGAATCCGGCGATGCTGCAGATCAACGTGAAATCCGGCCCCCCGTCGGGATTCACGTATTCGCACCGGCTCATCCACCTCGATCGCATCCGGAGCGTCCCCGGCGCATCCACGATGGCGACGTCGTATCCGTTCGACGTGACGCGTCATACGACGAATTGCGGTCTGGCGACCTGTCCGGCCGGGCCGGTCATGCCGAAAGCGACGCAGCATTTCATCTACGTCAACGGCGCCTCGACCGTTTGGGGTGCGCCGAGAACGTTCATCACCGATCTCAACGCAAGCCTTGCCAACAACACGTACGGTCATATACTCGACCAGTACGTCGGCACCACGGCCAACGCGCGCTATCCGGTCGGAGCGACGGATGTAGCCGAGACCGTTTCGATTCCGGCCGATCCCGAGGGCGGGGTCATGATGGACGAAGGACAGCTCATGAGCGTCTTGCACGCCGCCGTCGCCGCTCTCAAGCTGACGAATCCGGCCTACACGCACAACTTCCACATCTTCCTGCCCCCGGGCGTGGACACGTGCCAAGACTACACGACCTCGTGCTATTCGCCGGACAACACGAGCACGTTCGTTTTTTGCGCGTACCACGGCAGCGTGCAGTTTAGCGACCTGGGTCACGTCGTCTACTCCGTCGAGCCGTATCAAGGATCGCCGACCAACCCGATTTGCTATGCGCCCACGACGTCGCTGGCAAACGCAACGGACAGCACGCTCTCTCACGAATTCTTCGAATCGACCAGCGATCCGGATCCGGGCACCGGCTATTACAACAACTTCACCCAAATGGAGATTGGAGACGAGTGCGTGCAGAGTGCCGCGCCTGCCTACAGCGCCTCCCTCAACGGGCACGCCTATATCGTTCAAAAGGAGTGGTCGAACGCCGTCCACGGGTGCGGTCCCTAGGGATTCCGTCGTAGCGTACCCTGGGGCGCGGATTCCGCGCCCCTTTTTTTCGCTATTCCGAGACGGCCGGCTCGAAGCGAGCCGTGAAATGCCGCAGCGGAGGCGCCTGCCACGCCATCTTCAGCCCGCGAATGCGCGAGCGGTTGGCGAACACGTCTTCGACGATCTCCGACACGTAGTCGATGTGGCTCTGCGTGTAGACGCGGCGCGGAATGGCCAGCCGCACCAGCTCCATCGCCGCGACCGTCTCCTCGCCCGTTTCGGCGTCGGTCGAGCCGAACATCGCCGTGCCGATCTCGACGGCGCGAATGCCGCCTTCCAGGTAGAGTTCGGCCACGAGCGCTTGGCCGGGAAACGCCTTCGGCGGAATATGCGGAAGCAGTTCCTTCGCGTCGATGTAAATCGCGTGGCCGCCGGGCGGCTGCACGATCGGGACTCCGATCTCGGTGAGGCGTTCGCCCAGATATGCCGTAGACGCGATACGGTAGCGCAAGTAATCCTCGGACAGCACTTCTTCCAAGCCTACCGCCATCGCCTCGAGGTCTCGTCCCGCCAACCCGCCGTACGTGGGAAAGCCCTCGGTGAGGATCAGCAGGCGCGACTCTTGGCGCGCGAGCAACTCGTCGTTGCCCGCGAGGAAGCCTCCGATGTTGACGAGTCCGTCCTTCTTGGCCGACATCGTGCAGCCGTCTGCATGCGAGAACAGCTCGCGCGCGATCTCGCGCGGCGTCTTGTCCGCGTAGCCTTCTTCCCGTTCGCGAATGAACCAGCAGTTCTCGGCAAAGCGGCAGGCGTCGATGTAGAGCGGAATTTTGTAGCGATTGCAGATCGCGCGAACGTCGCGTACGTTCTGCATTGACACCGGCTGTCCGCCGCCGGAATTGTTGGTGATGGTCAGCATCACCAGCGGAACTCGCTCGGCGCCGGTCTCCTCGATCAGGGCTTCGAGCGCCGCGGTGTCCATGTTCCCCTTGAACGGATGCCGCGCGCCGGGCGAGCGTCCCTCGGGGATCGGCAAATCCACGGCTTGCGCTCCGACGAACTCGACGTTGGCGCGCGTGGTGTCGAAATGCGTGTTGTTCGGAACCACGTCGCCGGGCTTGCACGCGATGCTGAATAGAATACGCTCGGCGGCGCGGCCCTGATGGGTCGGGAGCACGTACTTGAATCCGAAGATGCCGTCGATGACGCTCACGAGATTGTAGTAGGATCTCGCTCCCGCGTACGATTCGTCGCCGCGCATGATCGCCGCCCACTGGTTAGCGCTCATCGCGCCCGTTCCGCTGTCCGTGAGCAGGTCGATGAGCACGTGCTCGGCGCGCAGCAAAAACGCATTGTAGCCCGCCGCCTCGAGATAGCCTTCGCGTTCATCACGCGTCGTCATGCGAATCGGCTCGACGCTCTTGATCCGGAACGGCTCGATGATCGTTCGCCGTGACCGGCCGCCGTTTTCTCGGCCCAATGGATTCACGTCGCTCTCCGCGAATTTTACTTTCGACACAATAGCGTGCAATTTCGTGCAATTGAAGTGAGCCCCTATACGCCGGCAGAACCTTATAAGGAGCCCCCGTGACCGGGACCGTGGGATTTCAGGGCGCGCCCGGCGCGTTCAGCGAGGCGGCCGCCGTCGAGCTGTTGGGCGCGGTCCCGACGCGCGGCTATCGCTCGTTCGACGATCTCGTTGCGGCGGTCGGCCGCGACGAGGTGCCACTGGCCATACTTCCTTGCGAAAATACGATCTACGGACCGATCGCGCGAACGTACGATCTACTCGGCTCGCACCCCGGCGTGCACATCGTTGACGAGACCACGCACGGCATCGAACAGTGCCTGATCGGCCTTAACGGCGCGACGCTCGAGATGCTGGACCTCGTCGTCTCGCACCCGGTCGCGCTCGACCAATGCCGGGCCTTCTTGGACGCCCACCCGCACGTTCGCGTCGAGGCGGCCGAAGACACGGCCGGCGCGATTTTGCAGATCGTCGAACGTGGCGACGGGCGAGTTGCCGCGATCGGGCCGGCGTTCGCGGCCGAGCGCTACGGCGCGTTGATTCTCGCGCGCAGCATCCAAGACGATCCGAAAAACTTCACGCGCTTCTTCCTCATCGCGCGGAACGGGACGCCGAGACGGTCGCTCGGACGCGCCTGCATCAAGATCGGCCTCGCACACGAGTCCGGCAGTCTTGCCGTCGCCTTGGGAAAGATCGCCGCCCGCGAACTAAATCTCCGGTCGCTGCTCGCGCGCCCGAGCCGCCGCCGCCCTTTTGAGTACGACTTCTTTCTCGAACTCGACGCGCCGGCGAATCTCGACGTGCGAGAACTCGCCTCAACGCTGTCCGCCGCCGCTCGCGTCTTAGGTCACTACTGAAGACCGCGACAACTTCGTTAGGGCGCCTAACTTGCGCGGCAAAGGAAAGCTTACTTACGGCCCCTTTCTGGTGCTATACTTGCAGCCACAGCCGGAATTCGGAGGTACGTACCAAGTCATGCTCACGCCCGACGGCGACACGCGCGGGCTCTACGTCGCCAGTAAGACTGCTACCGCTTTCGTCGTGCGCGAAGTGCAAGGCGGCCGCGGCTCGTTCGACTTCGATTACCACATCTATGCGACGACGCTCGGTCACGCACGCGAACGGATGGCTCTCGTCTCGGGCGCCGCCCCCGCCGGTCCGCGCGCGCCGATGGTCCGCTCCGACGCGATCAAACCCGCGCTGCCCGCGAAGCCGAACTAAGACGAGCTTAAGCCGGAGCGTCTCCGGCAAGCAGGTCCTGATTGAGGATCGTGAGCGCATAGGATCCGTCGGTTTGGCGATCGAGCACCCAGACGGCGTCGAAGCGATCGCCCCAATCCGGCGGATTTTCGATGAAGCCGCCCGCGACGGCGGGGATACGCTTGTGCTCCCACGCGACGAGCACGGTTCCGTCGCACGCTTTCAAAGCGGCGATCAGTCCGGTTTCGTCGCCGACCTCGACGTCGGTGCGCAGCGTGATTCCGGTCTTGTCGTGAAGCGGGCCGATCGTCTCTTGAGGCCGCAGGCTCTGTGCGTCCATCGGAATCACCGACGGATCGCTCGTGACGCCCGACCCAAAGATGATCGACGGCACGGCGATTCCGGCGCGGCTCGGAACCGAGAAGAACGCGACGAGCGCGCCGGCTCGCTGCCACCCGCGCACGACCAACGAATGCGGGTCGTTGTTTCCGTTCTCGTCCACGCCGGCTGGGATCGGGACTCCGGGCAGCGGCTTCTCGGCATGACGAATGAGCATGATCTTGTCTGGACCGGGCATCGCCCGGGCCTTCGCTACGGATCGCGCACGCTCCGTTTCTTCGCTCTCGCGGCATGAAGACGGCAAAGGCGCGCGTAACAGCGGGCGGATGCGAGCGATCGTCGTCGGAGCCGGCCCCGGTGGAGCAACCGCAGCGTTGCAGCTCGCGCGCGCGGGCGCGCAGGTCTGGCTCGCGGAGCGCAGCGCATGGCCCCGCGAAAAGACGTGCGGCGACGGCGTCTCGCCGTTGGGCGTGCGGGAGGGAAACGCGCTCTCTATGCACTTCGAGGGACGCTTGCGACTCGAAAGCGCGCTCGTTTCGACCCCACACGAGCGATCCTTTCGCGGCGGCTGGCCGCGCGCGACGCCCTGGGGCACGACCATCGAGCGCCGCACGTTCGACGCCCAGATCGTGGACGCGGCCGTCGCGGCGGGCGCCGAGTTTCTGCCCGAGACGCAGGTTAGGGCGGTCGAGTCGGAGGCGCGCGGCGTTACGGCAGTGCTCGAATCGCACGGGACGCAACGATCGCTTCGCGCGGACGTCGCCGTCATCGGCGAGGGTGCGACCGGATCGCTCGCGTCGAAGCTCGGTTTTGCCCCGTACCGTTCGCGCCTGGTCGCGATCCGCGGTTACGTTGACGCGGCCGCGCCGCTCGTCCCCGAGTACGGGCTCTTCTACGACAAGATCGTGACGCCGGGCTACGGCTGGGTCTTTCCGATGGACGCACGGCGCGCGAACGTCGGAATCTGCGTTGACGAACGGACGCTCGCGCGCCGGGGCGGGAATCTGCGCGGGCTTCTCGATCGCTGGCTCGCCGAAAGCCGCTTCGCGCGCGAACTCCTCGGCGAATCGCCGCGCTTAGACGGCGTCAAGGGCGGCATCATTCCGACGGGTCGCGCGCGCACGAAACCCCGCATCTTTCTCGTCGGCGACGCAGCCGGCGTTGCCGATCCGTTTACCGCCGAAGGCATCTATCAAGCCATCCACAGCGCCCGGCTAGCCGCGAGCGCACTCGCCGAAAGCAAAGACCTCGCCGAAGCGGCAACGCGCTACGAGCGGCACGCCGCCCTCTTCGACCGCAACGAAGGTGCCGCACGCTGGCTGCGCGCAACCTTCGGCCCCTCGATCGAAATCTGCGCAAACCGCGCCGAGAAAAATCCGTCCTTCGGAGACTACCTCAACACCGCCGTCTTCTTCTCAAAAAACAGCATGAGCTCGTTCGTCCTCGGCCTGCTACGAAACTGGTAACGCGCCATCGTATCGCATCGTGCCGTCGACCAGAGATAGTGTCATCCTGAGCCTGTCGAAGGACGAGCCCCAATCGTGTCATCGACCCCCACCAGTGTCATCCTGAGCTTGTCGAAGGACGAGCCCGACGTGTGCGCTGCTACTCTTTCGGAGAGGACGCCAGCGNNCCGTCCACCAAACGATCGCCGGTCAGCAGCCCGGTGAACTGCGGGACGAACCGGTCGCCGGGGTCCCACGTCAGCGCGATGGCGTCGTGTCCGTCGGGCCCTTTTTGAATCGCGTAGCTGATCTTCACGTCGTGGCGCGCCTGAATCTTCGCGGGAAGGCCGACGGACGAAAGGTCCACGGTCAGCGGGAAGGTTCCGGGCGTTTGGCCGCGGCGGTGAACGGTAAAGTAGCGCTCGGCGTGATGGAGAATTTCGTGGTGCGGGCACTTCACGTCCACGTGCTCGGTTAGCGTCGTCATACTGCTTACCTTAGGCCTCGTTTGGGAAGATTTGGCGAAAAAGTTGGGGAGACGGGCGGCGTTGCTTGGACTTCCAACTCCGGCGCCCCCGGCCCTCGCGCGATAGGAACCCCGGAGCGACCTGAAGGAGCAAGACCCATGCCACAGACGAGCGGTCACGACGGCGGCGCCCCGATTCCCTCGACCATGCCCCACCGGCCCCTCTCCATCGGCTCGATTCTCGAGCACGCCGCTCGCGAGCACCCGCGCAAAGGCATCGTCTCGCGCGACGGTACGGGCTACGTCCGCATCGGCTACGCCGATCTCGCGACACGCGTCGCGAAGCTCGCTAACGCGCTGCGAGCGCTCGGCGTTCGTCCGGGAGATCGCGTGGCGTCGTTTGCCTGGAACGGCCACCGGCACATGGAGCTCTACTACGCCGTGCCGATGATCGGCGCCGTCCTGCACACCGTCAACATCCGGCTCTTTCCCACCCAAGTCGCCTTCATTCTCGATCACGCCGGCGACCGCGTCGTCTTTTACGATGCGTCGCTGGTCAATGCGGTCAAAGCGTTCCGCGCGGCGGGTCCTGGGGCGGAGCGAATCTTCGTCTCGATGGGGCAAGCCGCCGAAACGTTCGAAGGCGCGCTCGACTACGAAACCGTGCTCGACGCGCAGCCGGAATCGTACGACTGGCCGGACGTTGACGAAAACGCGGGCGCGATTCTGTGCTACACGTCCGCGACGACCGGCGATCCCAAAGGCGTGCTCTTCTCCCAGCGCTCGACCTATCTGCATGCGCTGGCCTCCGGTTTGCCCGATTTCCTCGGCCTGCGCGAGCGCGAACGCGTGATGCCGATCGTGCCGATGTTCCACGTCAACGCGTGGGGGCTGCCGTTCATCGCACCGATGGTCGGCGCCGACCTCATCATGCCGATGGAGCGCCTCGACGCCGCCGGCGTCATCGAGATGTGCCGCAACGAGCGCGTCACGTGCGCGGCGGGCGTCCCGACGGTCTGGCTCGCGGTGCTCGACGCGCTGCACGCAAAGCAAGAGCGGCTTCCGGATCTCGGTCGCGTCATCATCGGCGGCGCCGCGATGCCCCAGTCCATGTTCGACCGGCTCGCAGACCTCGGGATTGACGCCGTGCACGCGTGGGGCATGACCGAAATGTCGCCCGTCGGTACCGTCAACTCGCCCGCGTCGGAACTCGACGGCAATCCGAAGCTGCAGCGCGAGGAGCGCTACAAACAGGGCCGCTTCGCACCCATCGTCCAGTGGCGATTAATTGACGAAGCCGGCGACGACGTTCCCGCCGACGGCGTCTCGCGCGGCGAGCTGCTCGTGCGCGGCCACGCCGTCACGCAGTCGTACTACCGAAACGAATCGGCCAGCGCGGCCTCGTTCGAGCCCGGCGGCTGGTTTCACACCGGCGACGTCGCCACGGTTGACGAGTACGGCTATCTCGCCATCGTGGACCGCGTAAAAGACTTCATCAAGTCCGGCGGCGAGTGGATCTCCTCGGTCGAAGTCGAGAACACGATCATGGGACACGAGTCCGTTCGCGAAGCCTGCGTCTTCGGAATCTCGCACCCGAAATGGCAAGAACGCCCCGTCGCCGCCGTCGTCCTTCGCGAGGGGACCGAGCTAAGCGAAGACGGCCTGCGCGCCTGGCTGCTCGAACGGCTGGC
>PMFP01000054.1 GCA_003155175.1 Vulcanimicrobiota bacterium | reverse complement strand
GCCGGCGCGCGTGGTGCCGCCGAAGGGCGCACCCAACGTGTTGCTGATCATGACCGACGACTCGGGCTTCGGGGTGCCGAGTACGTTCGGCGGCGTGATTCCGACGCCGGCGCTCGATCGCGTCGCCCAAAACGGATTGCGGTACACGAACTTCAATTCGACGGCGCTGTGTTCGCCGACGCGCGCGGCNNCACACGACGGCGCTCTGCTCGCCGACGCGCGCGGCGCTGATTACGGGGCGCAACCACGGCGCGGTCGGCTTCGAGATGATCGCCGAACTGGCGACCGGTTTCCCCGGCTACAACGGCCAGATCGGCGACGAGAACGCGACCGTCGCGCGCATCCTGCAGGCCAACGGGTATGCGACCGCGTGGTTCGGCAAGGATCACAACGTGCCGGCGTTTCAGGCCAGTCAAGCCGGGCCATTCGACCAGTGGCCGGTTGGGATGGGCTTTGAGTATTTCTACGGGTTCATCGGCGGCGATTCGAGCCAGTGGCAGCCCAATCTGTTCCGCAACACGTCGCCGATCTATCCGTACGTCGGGAAAGATGGGTGGAACCTGACCACCGCGCAGGCCGACGATGCGATCGATCATATGAAACGCATTGACGCCGTCGCGCCGGACGAACCGTTCTTCGTGTATTACGTTCCGGGCGGCACGCATGCGCCGCACCATCCGACGCCGGAGTGGATTAAGAAGATCAGCGACATGCATCTCTTCGACAAGGGCTGGAACGCGCTGCGCGAAGAGATCTTCGCCAACCAGAAGAAGCTGGGCGTGATTCCGCAGGATGCCGAGCTGACGCCGTGGCCGGACGATCTTTTGAAGAAGTGGGACACGCTGACGGCCGACGAGCAGAAGATGTTCGTTCGGCAGGCGGACGTCTTTGCCGCGTACGTCGCGTATACCGACCACGAGATCGGGCGCGTGATTCAGGCGGTCGAGGACATGGGCAAACTCGACAACACGCTGATCATCTACATCAACGGCGACAACGGGACGAGCTCCGAGGGCACGCTCAACGGCACGCCCAACGAGGTCGCGATGTTCAACCAGATCATGGTTCCGGTTGAAGATCAGCTCAAGTATTTCTACGACGTCTGGGGCTCCGACCAGACGTACGCGCACATGGCGGTGCCGTGGGCGTGGGCGTTCGATACGCCGTTCTCGTGGACCAAGCAGATCTGCTCGCATTTCGGCGGCGTGCGTCAGGGTACGGCGATCTCGTGGCCGGGCGTGATCAAGGATACGGGCGGAATTCGGCACCAGTTCCATCACGTGATCGACGTCGTGCCGACGATTCTCGAAGCGACCGGCATCTCGGCGCCGGATGCGGTGGACGGCATCGCGCAGCGTCCGATCGAGGGCGTGAGCATGATGTACACGTTCGACAAGGGCAATGCGAATGCGCCGTCAACCCATAAAACGCAGTACTTCGAGATGATGGGCGACCATGCGATCTATCACGACGGATGGATTGCAAGCACGAAGGTGATGCGTCCGCCGTGGGTGACGGCGGGTCCCGTCAGCCAGGATCCGGCGTCGTTCCCGTACGAGCTGTACGATTTGTCGAAGGACTGGACGCAGTGCCACAACGTGGCGGACCAGTATCCGGATAAACTGAAGGAGATGGAAGCGTTGTTTTGGGCGGAGGCGCAGAAGTACCAGGTGCTGCCGCTCGATGCGACCGTGGCGACGCGGCTCGTTGCGCCTCGGCCGAGTTTGAGCGCGGGGCGTTCGGTGTTCACGTACTCGGGCGTGCTCACGGGCATTCCGAACGGGGATGCGCCGAGCATTCTGAACTCGTCGTACAACTTCAAAGCCGAAGTCGAGATTCCGCAGGGCGGCGGCGACGGCATGATCGTCACGCAAGGCGGGCGCTTCGGCGGATACGGGTTCTATATCCTTAAGGGCAAGCCGGTGTTCGTGTGGAACTTCTGCAACCTCAACCGCGTGCGATGGGAGGCGCCGGCCGCGTTGACGCCGGGCAAGCACGTGCTGGAGTACGACTTCACGTACGACGGGCTGGGGATGGGCACGCTCGCGTTCAACGTCATGAGCGGCATCGGCTGCGGCGGAACGGGCGTGCTGAAGGTTGACGGGAACGCGGTGGCGACGCAGACGCTGCCGCACACGTTGCCGCTGATCTTGCAGTGGGACGAGAACTTCGACGTCGGCGCGGACACCGGAACGCCGGTGGACGACCAGGACTATCAGGTTCCGTTCACGTTTACCGGTACGCTCAATAAGCTGACGCTGACGATCGACCGGCCGCAGTTGACTCCGGACGACATCAAACTCCTCACCCAGGAAGGTCAGCGCAACAACCGCGCCAGCGAGTAGCGCGCGGTCTGAACCGGTCTAGCGCAAACCCGGCGGTCGTTGCGGCCGCCGGGTTTTCTCGTTTGCGTCGCGCGTGGAAGCCGGCGTTCGGCACTCGTTACGTCGCTGAGGTCCCTAGCGGGATGGCGTGAGAGGCCAGATTTCTACGACGCCATACGCCACCGCACAAGGCGTTTTTGCGACCTGTGCGATCGCGTCTTCGACACTCGAGGCCTCAATTAAGGCAAAGCCTGCAAGCGGCAGGTCCGCACGCATAAACGGACCGCGGCTGGTCTGCACGCCTTCACCGGCTGGGTTTCGGACTTGCACGGGGCTCCCCGCGATACGGACGATCGCGCCCGACTCGCGCAGTTTCGCGTCCTGCCGATGCGCTGCTTCACGGATGGCGAGCGGCGTTCGCTCGTACCCTGCTTCGTCGCCATATCCGATCGTGATGAACTTTGGCATGGGTGAATCCTCGGTTGAAGTCAATGCACGTTTTTGCTCTGGTGGATCGAAAAGCGATTACCTTCCGGATCCTTCGCAAAACATATCCAGCATGGTGCAAGTTCGTGAACGTCGGTAAGGTCGGTGCCGGCGTCCTTCAGCTTCTGGCGCATCGCGTGAATGTCGTCCACTTCGAAAGCGGCACCGTTAGAGTGCCCCGGCGGCATCCCGACCCCTTCGCCGGCCCCGTCAAGTGCGAAGGTCGCGTTCCCGAGATTGAACTCGACCCAATCGTGACTGGACAGCTCGCCCGGCTTCAGACCGACGACATCCCTATAGAACGCGGTCGCTCGAGGCACGTCTCGAACGGAATAAACGACGAAAGCAAGTTCTTTTACCATGTTGTCCTCTTTCGAATGTCCCGATTGTTTTAATATAGAGTAGTCTACCATCTAGCCCTACTGCCGTGCGGCCCGATTTGGGGGCTAGAAGCTACGTCCGCGGGGAGCAGTGTGCTATCCTTGCCTCGGACGTCGCCGCTGCACCACATCGTCCGTCGTCGCCTAAAGAATCCGTTTTGACACTGCCCCGAAAGGATCCGAAATGCCCAAGGCCACCTGGAACAATGCCGTGATCGCGGAGGCGCCCGACGACGACGTTCAAATCGTTGAGGGCAACGTCTATTTCCCGCTGACTGCAGTCAAAGCAGAGTATCTAACGCCGAGCCAAACCGTGACGCAATGCTCGTGGAAGGGCTCCGCCAATTACTACAACGTCAGCGTCGGTGGCCAGGTGAATAAGGACGCCGCATGGACGTACCGCGCGCCGCTGGATGCGGCCAAGCACATCACCAACTACGTCGCGTTCTGGAAGGGCGTGCGCGTAGACTGAGCGTTCGCCAGGGCGACGACGCGCTGGATTGCGGCCAATATCTTATATCGTCGGGGGCACGAGCTCCGAATAGTTTTCGGCCGTGATGGGAGCGGAGCGTACCATGCTGTCCGTGCCCGAGTCACCGCTTACGAATATCGGAACGCTTGGCATTACCGTAGCCGGCGCTCCCTCGACGCCTACCGTTACGATCAAGTCGTACGTGCCGGGAGGCACCGAAGGATAGATGCTTGACAGTGGCACGTCGTATATCCACTCGTGCTCGTCGCACTGGCGTGGGTTTCTAAGCGGCCCAAGCCCTACGGAATTCGAGAGGTTGTAAGTCTGGACGACATCGCCATGCTTGTCGGTGAGGCGGTACGAGAAGTCGTGGTAGTAATCGAGACAGCCAACGCCAACTTCGCGAACCTTGCTTCGAATGCCAAGGATGACGTCGATGTCGCCGCCCTCGCGGTAGGCCGAAGCAAACGTCAGTCGCGCCGAGATCGGACCCTTAGCGGAGACGGACTGTCGCGCGACGGTTTCGCCGCCCTCAGTTGCGCCCGCGGTAGGCGCTGCAACGGCAATCTGCACGAGGGACATCGAGGAAGCATAGACGATCGCTAAAGCGAACGCCAGTCGCCATGGCCAGATACGGGTCATGTGGGGCGGCATATGAGTTTAAGCAGATTTTAACTTGTTTCGTGACGCCCTTCATTCATGGAGAGTTGAGTCACGCCGGCTCGCGAGCAAGCGCTATGCCGGCATGATGTCTGCGTGGGCCGCGGGGCTCGTGGCGCTAACGCTGGCGGTGGCGCCGGCGGCAGAGACGACTGACGTCACGCCCACGCCGACCCCTTCAGTTTCGAGGGACTCCGTAGTCGTGAAGGGGCCGATCGCCGCGCGCCTCACGTTCGGGTCGCTCTATCTCCAAAAGGGCTTGGTTGACGTCGTCATCGGCATCAGAAGCGATATCCCCGACGTCCGCGTAGGGTGTCTCGACCGTTATCAGAACTTCACCTACGTTCTTCGCGACGAGCAGGGCCGCGTCGTCCCAACGTACGATCTCTCGCAAAGGCACGGACTCCAAGGAATCAGGAATCCCTGGCAATGCCAGGAATCTCAGTGGGTTTACACGGACGACCTCATCGACGTATATCCGAGTATTCCGATCGGAGCGAACAAACTAACCGTCGGCATCAATATTCAGGGGGCGCGCTCGATCACGCTGCCGAGCATCACGCTAAACGTGAGTTCAAGTTCGGGTGTAGTAAGGTTCGTGGAATCGATTCCCGTCGACGATTCACGTTTATTCGATCCGCCCGACAACTAGCTCATGAGCAAGTCATGGAGAGAGGAGCGATTTGGACCGGGAGGCCGCGGTCGTCATTTTTGGGTGGCGCCGGCGATTCTCGTGATCCTGTCTGCGGTCTCTTCGCCAGCTAGCCGGGCGGATTCATCGGTGTCCGCTGAGTCCGTCGTGGTGCGTGGGGCCGTGTCCGCTCGCGCCACGTTTGCGTCAGCATATCGGCGTGGATCGGTCGTCAGTATGTTTGTTTCGGTTCGGACCGCGATACCAGGAGCGCGGGTAGGTTGCCTCAATACCGTTACCGATTTCTCGTATCTCCTTAAGAATGCTAGCGGACAGGTGATTCCACAAGCACCGCTGACAGCCGCAGATGGACAATACGACATTATCAACATTCATCAATGCGTTAGCTCGCTGTGGTACTATTCGATCTTTTTGTCTAGGTTTTTCCCGAACTTGCCGGCTGGGGCTTACAGCCTGGCTATTTCGGTGCATCTCAAGGGAGCCCAGCCGGCGGTGCTGCCGAGCTTTCCGCTTGTCATTAGCGACTCGTCCGGCGCCACGGATTTTATCTCGACCGTAATGCACGGGTACGACCCCGGGCACTTTGATCCGCCGCAGATCGTTCGCGCCGACGCCGGGCCGTCGGGACTTCTCGACGGGAAAGTGGTCAATGCGCTCACGGCGGCGGTTCAAGCGGCTAACGTCGATATGGACGGCGCGGCAAGCGACATACCGCGTGGGGAGTCTGCCCGCATCTGGTCAGATCGCGGCAGGTACACGGTGTCGCTTGATAGCGTGAGCGGCACACGCTCGCGGGTCTACGTCGTCTCGAACGACGGACGTACCACTGCGGTAGCAGCCGCCCCGGCGACGGCGCCCTCGATCGCCATCGAACCCATCGTGTTGTCGGCTTTGATCGTGGCAACTGCACAATTCGAGAGGACAGTGCAACTCGACGACGCGGCTAAGATGGATCGCCAAAACGGTGCCTTCTCGGTAAGTTACGTAAAGCGCGCTATGTACGTGCTCGTGGGCGTTTCGTACGCCGATGCTTCTCTTGATCCACGAATCGACAAGACGCTGCCTAACGGATGCGGTCGGTTTACGCGCGCGTATGAAGTTGATGTGAATACTTTGTCCGTTATCGAAAAGCCGGCAAGCTGCGACTGACTCGGTCCCTCGTCCTTCGACGGCGCTCCCTTCGGTCGCTTCGCTCCGTCCTTCGACAGGCTCAGGATGACACGGCGGGGGCTGCGTGCGTGCTAGGTTCTTGGTTGTGCTAGTCGGGGAGGGCGATTTCGATGAGTTTTCGGAAGACTTCGATGGTTAGGGCGGCGCCGAAGGCGATGAGGGTGCCGATGATGACGAGGTAGAGATCGCGCAGCGATTCTTGCGTCGTAACGTCCCAGCGGACGATTGCGTCGTCGCCGGGCTCCAGTTGAACTGCGCCGCCGAGCGCTGCGGCGCCTACGACTTGGATGTGCTCGGCGGAACTCGCGTCGTTGACGAATCGGAGTTTCGGAGCGTCGAAGAGATTGGCGTCGTTGAGCGCGTGATAGCTGCTCGGATAGTAGAGGCGTAAGGCGTCGGTCGTGAAGCGCTCGGCCGATCCGAGGTGCAGCGAACACTTGAGCACGTCGGCGCCGCGGACGTCGAACGCGTCCACGGAACCGTGGTAGCCGTTCGTGTTGAGCGTTACTTGCGGGCGCGCGTTCGGCACGCTCTTCCAATCTTGGTTGGTGCCGGAAACCTCGGCAACGCATTTCGCGCCTTTGGTTCCGGAGAGTAAAACCTTCGTCGCGCTCGACGGCAGCGTGATCCACAGGTACTGTCCGGCGTCGTTGCTCACGTAGTCGGCCTCGGGTACGTACTCGCCCCTCATCGTCGTGGTGCCGTAGACGCCGATCACGCTGACCGGCGTCGGCTTGCGGGAGATGGCGACGATTTTGGTCGTGTAGTGCGCGGCGAGCGCGAAGCTCGCGATTGCCAAGAGAATCCACACGACGAGGAAAACGAGATCCCGGCGGCTCGCGCGTCGTTGCCAGAGCGGTCGCATTTCAAAACCTCCCGAGCGCTAGGGGTTGGCGACTATGGGCTGGCCGGGGTTCTTGCCGCTGCCCGCCGCCGCGTCCTTCGCAGAGGGTTACGGGGACGGCAAAAAAATATTACCTCATCAACGCTTTTCTCACGCTGCGCGGATACCGGTTCGCGTGGTTTCCCGGCGATCTGGTCAGCGGCATCATGCTCGCGGCCATCGCCATCCCCGAACAGCTCGCAACCGCGCGGCTCGCCGGCTTTCCGCCCGAAGCGGGGCTCTACGCCTTCATCGCGGGGTCCATCGCCTTTGCGATCTTCGGGTCCAATCCGTATATCTCGGTCGGCGCGGACTCGACGATCGCGCCGATCTTTGCGGGCACGCTGACGGCGCTCGTTGCGACGCAGACGATGCACTACGCGCCGCTCGCGAGCTTTCTCGCGCTGGCCGTCGGGTTGGCGTTGATTGTCGCGGGGATTGCGAAGGCGGGATGGATTGCGGACTTGCTTTCGATTCCAGTGACCGTTGGGTTCCTGGCCGCGATTTCGGTTCACATCATCGTCGGCCAACTTCCGGTGCTCCTAGGCGTTGGCGATGGAAGCGGGGGGCTGATCTTCCGCTTCTGGCACGTGGTGCAAGAACTCGGCTCGACCAACGTGTTGGATCTCGTCGTTGGAGTGAGCGTTCTGGCAATTACGCTCGTGGCGTCGAAGATCAACAAGCGCATACCGGGGGCGCTCATCGGGATCGCCGGCGCGGCGCTCGCGGGCGTGGCGTTTGCGTTCGAGCGGCATGGGGTGGCGATGCTCGGCGCACTGCCGGCGCGATTGCCGACGTTTCAGGTGCCGACGGTGCCCAGCGTGACGGACCTCGCGGCACTTGCGCCGCTCACACTCGTGGTTGCGGCGGTGTGCATCATGCAGACGGCGGTGGTCGGGCGCGCCTTTCCGGCGCGCCTCGGCGTGGACGAGGACGTGAGCAAGGATTTTCTGGCGGTGGGGGCAGGCAGCGTGCTGTCCGGACTGATTGGATCGTTTGCGGTGGACAGCAGCCCGCCGCGAACGGCGATCGTGAAGGACGCAGGGGCCGCGTCGCAACTGGCGGCGATCGTCGCGGTGGCGGTGATCGCGGTCCTGATTCTCTTTGCGGCGCCGCTACTCGCGTACGTGCCGCAGGCGGCGCTGGCGGGCATCCTGGTGTATATCGCGCTGCACATCTTCCGGCTCGGCGACATGCGGCGGATCGCCGCGGGGAGCCGTCGCGAGTTTACGCTGATGGTGGCCGGCGCATTGCTGGTGATCTTGCTGCCGATTCAGACGGGGATGTTGCTGGCGATCATTCTTTCGCTCGCGCACGGGATTCAACTGATGATGCGGCCGGCGGCGGGGGAACTTCTTCGCGTTCCGGGTTCGAACGTCTGGTGGCCGGCGTCCGACGAGACGAGCGGCGAGCGGGTGCCGGGCGTCCTGGTTTTCGCACCGGCTGCTCCGATCAACTTCACCAACGCGCGGTTCATTCACGATACGCTGTTTGCGGAGATCGCCCGCGCAGCGTCGCCGGTGCGACTTGTCGTGATCGAGTGTTCGGGTGTGACGGACTTCGATTACACCGGTTCGCAGTCGCTCCAGGACACGATTCTCGAGCTGCGCGGCAAAGGGATCGACGTCGCGATGGCGCGCGTGATCGTCACGCACGCGCAGTTCGCTGCGAAGAATTCGGGGCTAGATGCGGCGCTCGGGGCCGATCACGTCTTCAAAAGAGTCAGCGATGCGATCAAGGCGCTCGGAGACGGTCCTTCGACGGGCTCCGCCCTTCGACAAGCTCAGGATGACAAGGGTGCAGGCTCGAGATGACAAGGGGAGTGGGCGCATTTGTGAAGCACTGAGAGAGTGCGCGAGGCGATTCGAGCATATTGGATCGACGGCTGGACGGGCGGCATCGAAATCACGCTTGAGACAAGATCTCAGGAGTAGATAGATCCGAGATAAACGACGCAACTACTTCGGGATTGCGGAGGGGCCTTTGGCGATGATGACGTCTATTTGATCTTTGGTTAGGATGCCCGCGTAGAAGAACGCGTTGGAGACGTAGCCGTTGAACGGCTGGTCGAAATTCGGGTTCTTGCCGATGCACACTCCGGTCGTCACGCTGTCGCCGTCGAAGGCGTCGTTGCCGCTCAGGACGACCGTGTTGCCGCCGTCGTTCACGTAGTACGCGTACGTGCCGCCGGAGGCGCCGCCGCTCTGATCGTAGCTGACGGCCAGGAAGACCCACTTGCCCGTCGCCGTGGGCACCGTACCGACGGCGCTGCCGCCGACAAATGCGGCCCAGTTCGCGCCGCTGGTGGCCGGCCGGCTGTCGATGCCTAACTGGCGATCGAAATTCCCATCGTCCGTAGAGATGATTCCGTATTGGGGGTTGTTGACGGCCTTTGCGTAGACCCACGCGCCGAACGTGACCTGCGGCATCGCCGCGACGCTGAGATTCAAGGGCGCGGTGACGAGCGCTTTGCCGCTTCCGTCGAAGCTGATGGCTTTACCACCGAAGGGCGCGCCCGCGACGTACGCCGGAGTTCCCGAATCTTTGGCTGTCTTTCCGTTTCCGCTCGCATCGGCCAGCGTCCCGTCGAAGCTATAGAGCGCCAGTAGACCCGCCCGGGCGCCCGCGCCGGAAACGAAGACCAGTCCCAGCATGACGGCGGCGCCGAACGCGGCGCGTTGAATCCTATTCACGGTGTGTCCTCCCCGGCTCTCGCGACTTGCGGACCGTATTCGCGCGCGGCTCTCGGGCTACTGCACCGGCTCGGGTGGCCGAAGTGGCTTGTCGATTTTGGGGTCGAGGGCGAGGACGATCTTGCCGCGGGCTTTGCGGCGCGCGAGTTCGGCGTAGGCGTCGCGCGCCATTGCAAAGGGATAGATTGCGGTTAGCGGCATGACGATCTCGCCCCACGCGATCAGGTTCGCTACGGACGCGAGGGTTTCGAGCGTAGCTGCGGCCGCGGAACCGTCGCCCTTCACGCCGTACTTCTCTACGCCCGCGAAGTCGATGATCGTGTTGATGCGATCGCGCGCGACGCCGAGGGCGACGGCGAGCTCTACGTACGTTCCGCCGAACAGGTCGACGAAGGCATCGATGCCGTTCGGAGCTGCCGCCCGCAGCCGGTCCGCCAGCCCGTCGCCGTAAGAAACCAGTTCGACGCCGACCGACCGCAGGAAGTCTGCGCTATCGGCGCTCGCGATGCCGATGACGCGCGCGCCGGCGCGCCGCGCTAGTTGCACGGCAATGGAACCAACGCCGCCCGCCGCGGCGCTGATCGCGACGACGTCGCCCGGCTTC
>PMFP01000003.1:465-6530 GCA_003155175.1 Vulcanimicrobiota bacterium | reverse complement strand
TCGCATCGTCCCACCAAGAACTATTGGACGGATCTCATCGGCGGCGACGGTCCGCTGGTGATGATGGAACCGTGGAGCGCACTGAGCGAGAGCGGGGTGATGGGCGACCCTACCAAGGCGACGGCCGAGAAAGGCCGCGCCCTGCTCGACGCCGCCGCGAACGGCATCGTCGAACTGATCGAAGAGATGTTGCGGCGCGCGCCCGCCGTGCGCAAGGACCACCATTGATCGGGCGACGGCTCGCCGCGGCGTTGGCGGCGGGATTCTTTCTCGCGTCCTGTTCGCGCGCTCCGAGCGGCGGCGCGCCGTCGGGGCACAACGCGTGGACGATTCCCGGTCAGCTGCGCATCGCCACGCGCCAAGTGCCCGACAGCTTGAATCCCAATTTAGGAACCCAGACGATCGACAACGACCTCGCGCAGTTCTGGGGCGGCCGGCTCTTCAACTGGAGCGACCGCGACGAGCTCGTTCCCGAACTCGCGACGCGCGTCCCAAGTCAAGAGAACGGCGACGTCAGCCGCGACGGCCTCTCGATCGTCTACCACCTGCGGCCCGGAGTGACGTGGCAGGACGGCGCGCCGTTCACCGCCGACGACGTGATTTTTTCGTGGCAGCAGATGATCAACCCGAACAACAACGTGCTCGGGAGATCTCCCTACGATCAAGTTAGCCGCATCGACCGGAAAGACGGCCACACCATCGTCGTTCATCTCAAGCGCGCGTACGCGCCATTCGTGGCCGACTTCTTCGCGCCGTCCATTCCACCGGCCGTCATCCTTCCAAAGCATCTGCTTGCGGCCTATCCCAACATCAATCGCGTCCCGTTCAATAGCATGCCGGTCGGTACCGGTCCGTTTCGCGTCGTCTCGTTCGAGCACGGNNACCCTCATGCAGTCGCATCAACTGGACTTCTTTTTTCGCGCGCCCGAAACGATGGCCGGCAGCTTGAGCGACATTCCGGGGACGCGCGTCGTACTCGCGCCGTTCACGCGCTTTGCCGACATCGGCATCAACGCCGGCGTGCCCGCGCTCTCGGACGTTCGCGTCCGCCAAGCCCTCGCGTACGGCCTCGATCGCGCGGCGCTGATCGCGAAGGTGACGCACGGCGTGGACATGGCCGGCGATACCGACCAGCCGCCGTTCTTCTGGGCCTACGACCCAAACGCGCGCAAGTATCCGTACGATCCCGCACGCGCCGCCGCGTTGCTCGACGCCGCCGGTTGGCGCCTGGGGCCAGACGGCAAGCGCGAGAAGGACGGTCGCCCGTTGCAATTGACGTTCGTCGGACTGGCGGGCTCGGCGACGGCGGCGGCCGCACAAGTCTTCGCGCAAGAGCAGTGGTCGAAGCTCGGCATCGACGTCACGATCAAGGAGTTTCCGTCGAACGAACTGTACGCGACGCTGCCGAACGGCGGCATCGAGCAGAGCGGCAAGTTCGACGTCGTATTCGAGAACTGGTCCAACGCGACCGATCCCGACGAGTCCATCCTCGTCGGGTGCGACAAAGCCCCGCCCGCCGGTTGGAACATCTATCACTTCTGCAACGCGAGGGTGGATGCGGCCGAGCGGGCCGCGTTGTCGAACTACGCGCGCCCCGTCCGACTCGCGGCGTACCGGACCGTGCAAGAGACGATGCAGGATCAGCTGCCGTTCATCGTGCTCTGGTATCAGCGCGAATTCGACGTCGTGAACACCGACTTCAAAGGCTACGCTCCGGCGCGCGCCGGCACGCCGTTCTGGAACACCTACGCCTGGTCTATCTAGAAAGAAAAGAACCGCCGGAAGAAACCAGCGGTTCTTTTTTCGTGAGTCTTTGGGACGATTGCGGAGCGTTCGTTAGCTCTTCGGCGAGAAGGCGATGCACCAGCCGCTCGGGCTGATCGATCCGTCCACGACCTTACAGGATCCGCTGGCCGTCGCGCTCGAGCCGGGCATGAAGAGGCTGCACTTGGAGCACTGGTTGCCGTTGTTGGGCTTGGTTTGATATTTGAATTGAGCCTTCGAACCTTTGCCCGCCTTGGCGGGTGCGGCACCGGCCGCCCACAGCGCGCCGAGCGCCGGTAGGACGACGAGTCCCTGCAGAACGGATTTACGCGAGAGTTTGTCGGTGTCGCTCATGGGTGGAACCTCCGCAAATTGCGTCATGAAGAAAGCGCTACCACGTAGCGTCGATAGGCGAGCGTTTATCGGGTCGAGATAGCGCTCCTGCTAGAAACGCAAGAGCGCCCCGGGACGTTACGGCCCGGTGACGCAGGCCTCGGACCCGCCGCTGCGTATAACCCTCCCATGTTCGCCACGCGAATGACGCTAGCGGTCCGGATTTGGGCGGCGGCGGCTACGGCGCTTGCCGCGGCTGCCGGTTCCGACGTGCTGGCCGAGGTCCTGTCCAACGCTGGGTTCCTCGGCGGCGGAGCGATGAGCGACGTCCACCAAGAGGCTGCCATGCCGGTGGCTTTGCTTGCGATCGCAGCCGTGCTCACGCTTGCAACGCTGGTTGCGTTGCGTGCGCGCGACGCTCGTGTCCTGGACACGGCCGCGACGCGCGCGCAAGCGCCCTGCTGGGCAGCGGGCACGTTAATCGCGACGATGCTGGTCATCGTCTTCATGGAAGCGTACGAGACGAGACTGGGCGGCCTCGGTGCCTTCGATCCGCACGCCGTGCTCGTCGCGCACGCCCCCGCGGCGCTCCTTGCGTGCGCGGGGTTCGCGATGCTCGTGAACCGGGTGGTCGCATGCAGCCTGCGGCTCGCGCAGGCAACCGGAATCGCGCTCGCGCACGCGATCGTCCGCGTTCTCGAACGTTCTGGGCGTGGCGGAGTTCAAGCGATTCGCCGCGCGGCGCGCGGATCGCGCATCGTTGTCCGGGAGCTCCTGCTCGCGCGTCGCGCGCATCAACTGCGCGCTCCGCCATTCTGCCGATTGCACCCCATGCAATCCCTCACCTAGCGACCGCGGCTCGCCTACGGCAGCCGCTTGGAGGCTGCCATTCTTACCGCTGTTTCGCGCATCGCGCTTGCCGCGCTCTGCGCGGCTTCCCTCGCTGTTCCGGCACGGACGAGCGCCGCCGAATCCACGACCGGAACGGTCGTCGGTACGGCGTCTAACGAGTCCGGCGCGCCGGTCGGCGACGCGCAGGTCGTCGCGGCGTCGCCGTCCGGTCTCTACCGCTCGTCCACCGACGCGCGCGGCCGGTTCGCGCTGTTCGGCTTGATCCCCGATACGTACGCGATTTCCGTCGTCGCGCCGGGATACCAGGGCGCGAGCCGCAATGGCGTCACGGTGCTTCCGGGCGGCACGCAGAATGTCGCCTTCACGCTTCTCCCCACGCTCAAAACGATCGCGTCCGTCCGTTCCACGTCGCGATCGTTCACGGTCGGTTCGACCAGCGACACCTTCACCGTCTCCGGCAACCAAGCTCGCGCGAGCGTCCCGTCCGAGTCTGCTTCCGGGCTTGCGAACTACACGCAGGGCACGGTGCAGGGCGCGGTATCCGGCGTTCCCGGCGTCGACCAAGACAGCTTCGCAAACGTCATTGTGCGCGGCGGAAAGATCGACGACGCCGTATTCGATTACGACTCGGTTCCGATTCCGCAGGGATTGGTCGCCGAGCCCGGAGGCAACATCACCGGCGCGCAGCTCTTCACGACCGGCGTCGGCAGCACGACGACGACCCTGGCCGGCTTCGGAACCGAGGGCCAGAATGCGCTCGGCGGCGTCATCGATCAGATTCCGTCGGTGGGATCGTATCCCGGAAGCACGACCGTCGAGACGGCGATCGGCGCTCATCCTCTCAACCAGTTCGCCTCGTTTCGCAGTCTCTGGGCGACGCCCGACCTGCGCTGGCGTTACGCGCTGTCGGGATCGGCCGGGAGCCAGTACTTGGCATACGGAGACGGGTACACGTTCTATCCGTCCGAGGCGGGCACGTACGGCGTGGGTTTGCAGACGCAAGGCCAGTTCTCGCTCGCGGGCAACGTCCATTTCCAAGCCGACGCCACCGACGACGTCTCGCTCGTCGCGCTCTTCGGAGAGGCAAATTACGATCAATACGGCTCGCCGTTTCCGGGCGAAACGTACGGGCTTCTCAACGGCGCCGTGACGGAGTATCCCGGCGTCGCCGACCAGAGCGCGCAGTCGAGCGCGCCGTCGGGCGTTCGCGGCACGTACGACGTGCTCAAAGCCCAGTGGGTGCACACGCGGGCGCATTCGCTGGAACGGCTGCAGATCTATCAAACGCAGTTCGGGTCGCACAGTGCCGGAGCGTTTTGGGACGACAACGCGTTTCCGGACGGGAGTATCTCTCTCGTCGCCCGGCAAGGTGGCCGCGAAGCAGGCTTTAGTTACGACGTCGACGACGTCGAAAACGGCCGCAACCAGATCAAGTTCGGCGTCCAGTACACGACCAATACCAGCTTTCTCGACCAAGTCGTTCCCACCGCCGACGAATACATCGCCTCCAATCCGACGATCCTCACGACGCTCGTCTACGCGGGCGACACGTGGAGCGTCTCGCGGCGGCTCGACGTGACCGGAACGCTGCGGACGATCCTCACGCACGTCGTTCCGAGCGACGGAGCGCCGTACGACGATAATTTCATCGATCCGCACGTTTCGGCGTCGTACTCGATGGGCGACGATCTCGCGCTTCGCGCGACGTTCGACCACACGAGCGTCGTGCCGAAACCGCTCGAAGCGGACCGCACGGATTCCGCCAATCCGGCTCCGTTCGTTGCGCTCGCGCCCGAGACGGCCAACGATTTCACCTACTCGCTCGAAGGCGGCGGAAAGACGCAATTCCGTCTGACGTACTTCGCGGAGCGCGAGATGAATCGCATCGACGTCCTACCCGTGAACTTCCGTTCGGTCGTGAACTCGGGTTCGAGTCCGAGCGGCGTCGGCGTGCCCACCAATGCCGGCCGTCTGGACGCGAACGGGCTCGAGTTCTGGGTCAAGCGCGGCGGGCTCACGCTCGACGCGAATTACTTGCGCGCGTACTCTTCGAGCGCGTCGCAGTTTGCGTTCAACGGCCTGAACGCTGCGGCCGTAGCCGCCGGACATCTCTTCCCGGTCGGATACGTTCCGGATTTCAGCGCGATCGCGTCCTACGAGCTGGATTTGCGCCACGGTCGCGTCCGCATCACGCCCTCGCTGTCCTACGAATCGGGATACCCGTACGGAAACGGTTCGATGATCTGGACCTTCGACGCACGCAACAAGCCCGTTCTCGTTCCGAACGACAACCACGTCAACCCCGGATACAACTACTACTTTTTGCTCGACCCGCAGTGCCCGCTCGACGAAGTCCCCGCCGCGGCGGGCAACGCGTGCGTGCCCGGCCGAAACCCCTATATCGCGAACTTGGGGACCGGCGAGGGCGCGAACCCGAACACGTTGCGAACGACGCCGCAGGCGCTCACCTCCCTCCACGTCGAGGACGACGTGTCGCCGCGGCTCACCGCAGTCGTGGATGTCGTCAATCTCTTTGGCGTCGCGGCGCCGACGCAGATGCAGGGCAATCCATACCTGATCGGGCCGCCCGGCTATGCCGGCGGAAACGCGGCGTATTCGTCGTGGTCCGCCCGGCAAGTCTGCCCGGGCGGCTGCCCGGCGGGCACCGCGTACCCGTACGGAAACGGCGTCCCGACCAACTACTTCTCGAACACGCCGGAGGGCGAAAATCCGATTCGCCAAGCGTTGCCNNAGCCCGTCGATGCAGTAGCGCAGGTGCGTGGGCGGCGGACCGTCGTCGAAGACGTGACCGAGATGTCCGCCGCACCGGCGGCAGCGGACTTCCGTGCGGTCCATCCCGAACGAGTCGTCGTTATGCGTTTGGGTCGCGCCGGGGAGGACGTCCCAGAACGACGGCCAGCCCTCGCCGGCGTCGTATTTGGTCTTGGAACTGAACAGCGCGAGGTCGCAGCCGGCGCAGAAGTAGGCTCCGGGCCGCGTCTCCCCGTTCAACGGGCTCGAAAATGCGGGCTCGGTTCCGCTCTCGCGCAAGATCCCGTAACGATCCGGACCGAGTATGCGCAGCCATTCCGCGTTGGTGTGCGAGACTTGATAAC
>PMFP01000003.1:0-372 GCA_003155175.1 Vulcanimicrobiota bacterium | reverse complement strand
AACTGCTCGTCCGAATACGTGAAGATCGCCGACCGGTATTGGCTGCCGACGTCCGGGCCTTGGCGGTTGAGCGTGGTGGGATCGTGCATCCCCCAGAACGCGTCCAGCAACTTCTCGTAGCTGACGACGGATGGGTCGAAGGTCACTTCCACGGCCTCGGCGTGCCCGGTTCGTCCAGTGCAAACGTCGCGGTAGGTCGGATCCTCCCGGTCGCCCCCGGCGTAGCCGGAGATGGCGTCCAGGACGCCCGGGATGAGCCGGAACGACGCCTCGACCCCCCAGAAGCACCCCGCCGCAAAAGTTGCAATTTCATTCTTCATCACACAATGATAACGCCGGGGCGGCGCGAATGGATGCCGCCTACGCTCACTG
>PMFP01000088.1 GCA_003155175.1 Vulcanimicrobiota bacterium | reverse complement strand
GGCACCGTGCCAGGCGCATGGCACGGCGATGGACTAATCTGAAAACCATGCAACGCCTTGAAGGCCGCACCGTCTACTCGGCCTCCGATCTCAACGACTATCTGGAGTGCCTGCATCTCATCGGCCTCGAGAAACGGGTACTCGATGGCGACCTGGTGCGGCCCGCTCGTAGCGAGCACGCCGATCTGCTATCGCGCAAAGGCGAAGAGCACGAGCTGCGCTATCTGGCAACCTTGCGCGAGACCGGCACGGCGATCACGGAACTGCCCGGACGCTCCGGCACCTCACTCAAAGAAATGCGCGATGCGGAAGCGGCGACGCTGGCTGCGATGGAGCGGGGAGATCCGCTGATCTATCAGCCCGCCTTCTTTGACGAATACTTCATTGGACGCGCCGACTTTCTACGTCGCGTCGAGAAGGCGAGCCAACGCTGGCCGTGGAGCTACGAGGTCGTCGATGCCAAGCTGGCGCGATCGGCTAAGGCATATTTTCTCATTCAGCTTTCTGCTTACAGCGAACACGTCGCCCGGCTGCAAGGCACGATGCCGAGGTGGATGCACGTCGCGTTGGGGAGCGGCGAGAATCTTCCGTTTCCCGTCGACGAGTATCTGGCGTATTATCGCCGGCTCAAGAAGAGCTTTCTCGACAATTCGGCGTCGCCGATCGACGATTATCCTCGCGAACGCAAGCATTGTGACGTCTGCGCTTGGGCCGAGGTCTGCCAAGCCAAACGGACCGCGGACGACTACCTCGGGCTCGTGGCCCGCATGACCGGAAACCAGATTGCGAAACTCAACGGCGCCGGAATCATGACGGTCAAGGAATTGGCGACCGCAGACGACGGCCTGCGCCCCGCAAACCTCGCCGACCGATCCTTCGAAGACCTGCGTCTCCAGGCGGATCTTCAAGTGCAGCAACGCGAGGCCCAGGCGGCGGGACTACCGCCCGAAGAGTGCTACCGCTACCACTTGCTGCCGCACCAGCCGCGCCTGGGACTCGCACTTCTCCCCAAACCGGACGACGGCGACATCTATTTCGATATCGAGGGCGACCCGTATTACGGCATGAACGGCCTGGAATATCTCTTCGGCGTCTATCTCCCGCACGAAGACGAGTATCGCGCCTTTTGGGCGCGTTCGGGGGCCGAAGAGCAACGCGTCGTCGAGGATTTCATGGATTTCGTTCGTGAGCGGCGAGAGCGCCATCCCAACTTGCACGTGTATCATTACGCTTCGTACGAGAAAAGTGCGCTGGGCCGACTGACGGGCCGCTACGCTACGCGCCGCGACGAGTTGGACGGCCTTCTCCGGGATGGCGTCTTCTGCGATCTGTACACCGTGGTTCGCCAATCGTTGAAGATCTCGCAGGACAGCTACTCGATCAAGAAGCTCGAGCCGTTTTACGGATTTTCGCGGACGGCGGTGACCAAGCGTGGCGACGATTCCATCCTGCAGTTCGAATCCTGGCTGGATAGCGGTGACGATAACATCCTTGCCGACATCCAACTCTACAACGACGAAGACTGCCGTTCGACGCATCGCTTGCTCGAGTGGCTGCTGCAACGCCGGACCGAGCTAGCCGAGCGCGACGCCCTCGACATACCCTGGTTCGAAACGCCGCAGGACGAGCCGACGGACGAGCAGCTTGTCGACTCCGAAGAGGGCGCGGCGCTCCGCCGGGCTCTCCTGGACGGAATCGCCGCTCCCGCCGACACCGAGGCTCTCGCTGCGATGCCGGACGAGACGCGCCTGCGCTTCTTATTGGGACATTTGCTAGACTATCATCGCAACGACGCAAAATCGCAGTGGTGGGAGTGGTTCCGGCGTCTTCGCGAATGGGACGACCTCGTCGAATCGGATCGCGAGGCTCTCGGCGATCTTCGCTATCGCGACGACATCGCTCCGCAGAAATTGAAGCCGAACGATCGCAATCTGGCATTTACGTATGAATTCCCCGAACAAGACTACTACTTGCGAGACGACGAAGGCCACGATCCGCAGACCGAAAAGAAATGTGAGATCTCCATCGACGCCGAGCGCCACCTCGTACAGGTGAAGCTCCCGAGCGTACTCCAGAGCACGCCGGAATTGCTGCGAGCCCTCATCCCCGGAAAACCCGTGGCAACTCGCCCGCTCATCGAATCGATCCGCGACGTGGCGCGCGTCTACCTGGCGGGAGAGATGCCGCTCACGTACCCGGCGATCCGCGACCTGCTCACGGGCGCTCTTCCGCGGCTCAACGACCGCGACGCCGGCGCCCCCATCCAGCCTTCCGGCACGGTCGACGGACGCGTCTTAGCCGACACGATCGACGCGCTGGACGGCAGTTATCTCTTCGTGCAAGGGCCGCCGGGGAGCGGAAAGAGTTTCGTCGGCGGCGACGCCGTCGCGCGCCTGCTGGGCCGGGGACGCCGTATCGGCATTCTCACGCGCTCGCATAAGGCCGCACACAACTTACTGAACGAGGTCGAACGAGCGGCTCGCGAACACGGTGTCAAGTTCTCCGGCGCGCACGGCTGCACAAAAGAGCGGCACGCCTATCGCTCGCGCTACGGCGACACGTCCGTCATCAGCGCCCAGAACGCCACTGCGCTCGGCAGCGGCGCGCAGTTGATCTCGGGTACGCAGTGGACCTTCGCGCATCCCGCGGCGCAGGGGCTCTTCGACGTTCTCGTTGTGGACGAAGCGGGGCAACTCGCGCTCGCGGACGTGCTGGCGGCGGCGCGCTCGGCGCGCAATCTCGTCTTTCTCGGGGATCCGTCCCAACTCGCGCAGGTCGTCCAAGGCTCCCATCCGCCCGGGACCGGGATCTCGGTGCTGGAGCATTTGCTAGGTAATCGACAGACCGTGCCCCCAGAGCGCGGCATCTTCCTGCCGTTGTCGTGGCGCATGCATCCCGACATCTGCGCCTTCGTGTCGCGTCACGTGTACGAAGGCCGGCTAAACAGCGTTGACGGCAACGAGGCGAACGTCGTGCAGGGGCGCGGAGACCTTCAGGGCAGCGGCCTGCGCTGGATACCCGTGGATCACTCAGGGAACAGTCGCAGTTCGGAAGAGGAGGCGGGCGTGGTCGTGGAATCGATTCGCGACCTTCTCGGAGGAAAAGTAACCGTCCGGGCCCACGCGGAGCGAACGATAACCGCGGACGACGTTTTGGTCGTATGCGCCTACAACGCGCAGCGCGCCTTGATCGAAAGCAAACTCATGGAGGCCGGAATAGCCGTCCGCGTCGGAACCGTCGACACGTTCCAAGGCCAACAAGCGCCGATCGTGTTTTACTCGATGGCCACGTCCAGCGGCGAGGACATGCCGCGCAACATGGCCTTTCTCTTCGAGAAGAACCGGTTCAACGTAGCGATCTCGCGAGCGCAATGCCTCACGGTGCTGGTCTGCTCGCCCCGACTGCTCCAAATTCACTGCACGTCCCCCGAGCAGATGGCTCTCGCCAACCTCCTTTGCGCCTACGCCGAATCCGCACAAGAGGTTCACGACCATGCACCATCTCGTTAAACGTGCGCCGGCGATCGCCGTTTGCGCCGCGCTTCTCTTGCCGGTAGCCGGCAACGCTCAAACGGCCGGACCAACGGTTACCGGTCCCTGGCACTACCGGTCCTTCGCGTGCGTCGACACCACCGTGTCCAGCGTTATGCCTCGACTAACGTCTAACGATCAACGATCCTTCGCGAAGTCCGAGTTCGTGAACTACGGCGTCGTCGTGACCTTCAAATCGCACCTTGGCATGAGCCCGGTATTTCCGACGGGATTCGCCGCCGTCACCCATTACCAGGGCGAGGCCACCAACGCCGTCATGATCGCGGAGCACCCCGGGGACAGGGTGCAAGTGTGCTACCTCGGGCCGCCGACGCCGGACGCTAGCTGCAATCCGGACACCGACTCTCGGGGGCGGAAGTACCGCGTCTACGACTACAAACAGCACGCCTCGTACGACGGCATCAACACCGAACACGATTGCGGCGGCGCCTAGATTTGGCCACCCGCCGCTCTGAGGCACGGTTACGCCTGCTACGAGCGCTTCCGCATGGCCTCCGCCGACTTGCGGACGAGCGTTTCCAGGACGGCTTCGTCTACGTCGGAGAGCGCCTTAACATGGATGCAGCCGCCGCTGATTTTGTGCTTGCCGAGTTTCGCGAGCAGCGCCTTCGAGCCGGCAAAATCCGTCTTGACGTACAACACCGTGGCCGCCTTGCGCGGCGAAAACGAGACGATTGGCATGTCGCCCTCGCGCCCACTCTCGTAAACGTAGTGACGGCTGCCGAAGCCCACGATCGAAGGTCCCCACATCGTCGCCTTTTCGCCGGTGGCTTTTTGCATCAAGCCCACCAANNCGCCTTCTCACCGGTGGCTTTCTGCATCAAGCCGACCAGCCTCTTGGCATCGGCTCGCCTTGCCTCGTCCGCGATCGCAGCGACGAATGCCGGCACGCTAGCGCCGGTAATCTTCGTCTTGTTATCCGCCATCGTTCGACCTCGCCCTCACCGTTGACGTCTGATTTCGACGGCTCGTTAGCACGTCAGTCTCGCAACCCCTCCAGGGCGCACCGCGAAGGGAGTGCGTTGAAATGACCAAGTTCATACGCCACGCCGCGGCGCTCGTGGCTCTCGCGATGATCGTTAGCCCCGTCGCCGGCAAGACTCAGACCCCGGACCCGGGTCTCAGGGGTCCGTGGCACTACCTCTCGGTTGCGTGCGTCGACACCACCGTCTACCGCGTCGAACCCCGCTTAGCGGCACGCGGTCAGCGAACGTTCACGAAAGCAGAATTCAAGAACGAGGGAGTCGAGGTGACGTTCAACTCGTATCTCGGCATGGGTGCAGCCTTCCCAGGAATGCGCGCGATGGTAACACACTATGAATTCGAAGACGGCGACGGACTGATGACGGAGGAGCGCCCCGGAGACAAGGTGCAGCTCTGCTTCCTCGATGGCCCGACACCGAATGCAACGTGCAACCCCGACAGGGACCCCAGAGGACGGGAGTACCGCGTTTTCGACTACAAACGGCACGCTTCATACGACGGCTGGAATGAGGAGCACGGCTGCGGCGGCGTATAGCACAACATTCGCGATCACGGACGCGTCACGCGCCCGCTCTCGGTGCGTTATGCGAGCATGACTCGCTATGTCGCGTTCGTCCTCGCCGCCCTCTGCATCGCCCCAGCCCTCGCCGACGACAACACCGGCTCGGTTGAGGGCATCCTCGTAGGTGACCGCGGGAAATCGGTCGCCCACGTTACCGTAGTCCTGGATGGTACCCACGGATTGCAGCAAACGCAGACCGACGAAAATGGCCACTTCGTATTCCTGACGGTAATTCCGGGGCGCTACGTCGTCGGAAGCACCGGAGTTCATCGTCTTAGCGTCCGGCTCGGTGACTACGCGGATTGTAGTCCCGGGGCGGAGATCGACGTTAGTGCGGGCCTTACGTGGCATTTGCCCGCGCTTACTTACGGAGACTGGCCGCGCGACGGATACAACTCGACGTGCTCCGCCGAAGGCATACACGATTTGCAACAGCTTACGACCGCCGGTACCACCGCCAGCCTTTACATCATCAACCAATAACCCACGCACAAAAAAAAGCCGCCGGCCTTCCAGCCGACGGTCTTTTTATTTTTCCACTCCATCCCACGTGTCGTGCACGGGATTTTCGTGTCTGGTGAGGAGCGGACCGGCGCAGTTTACTATGGTAATCAAGCCGGTCCGCGACGAAGCCAGGCGCGAAAAGCCCGTGCGCCCGCTACAAGTCTTCGGGGTTGATGCCTTTTATCCGATCGTACTGCGTCTTCTTCGGAGGCGCCAGCACGCTGACGGTCTCCTCGTATTCGCCCTCGTACTGCACGGTCTGGGGTTCCCGATTGCGCTCGTATGCGTTCGCCAAGCGGTTCACGCCGTCACCGTTGGCCGCGTACATCGCTTCCGCCAGCGCCGCGTCGTCCGCCGTCATGCCCGAGTACACCGCTTCGAACGGCGCCGCGTGTGTGCGGCCGTCCTCGTCGACGTCCTGGCCTTCCGGTTCGATCTGGATGTTGCGGTAGCGCGACATGCCGGTTCCCGCGGGAATCAGCTTGCCGATGATGACGTTCTCTTTCAGGCCGAGCAGCGGATCGTATTTGCCCTTGATCGCGGCATCGGTGAGCACGCGCGTCGTCTCCTGGAAGCTTGCCGCCGACAGGAACGATTCGGTCGCCAGCGAGGCCTTGGTCACGCCGAGCAGCACCGGATTCGCGGTAGCGATCTGGCCGCCGTTGCTCTTGGCGCGTTCGTTGGCTTCGTGGAAGTTCGCCGCCTCGATGAGCTGACCGGGCAGGTAGAGCGTGTCTCCACCGTCCACGATCTTCACCTTGCGAAGCATCGAACGCACGATGACTTCGATGTGCTTGTCGTTGATGTCCACGCCTTGCGAGCGATAGACCTTCTGGACTTCCTGAACCAGGTACTTCTGAAGCTCGGTCTCGCCCTTGATCCGCAAAATGTCGTGCGGGTTGAGCGAACCTTCGTTCAGTTGATCGCCCGGTTCGACGCGATCGCCGTCGTGCACCGCGAGGTGCGTACCGTGCGGAACGTCGTACTCGTGCTCCTCACCGGTTTCGTCCACGATGAAGATGATGCGCTTGTTCTTGTCTTCGCCGAACTTGACCGTTCCGCCGACTTCGGTGATGACCGCCTGGCCCTTGGGCTTGCGCGCTTCGAAGATTTCTTCGACGCGCGGAAGACCGGTGATGATGTCGGCCGTGGCCACGCCGCCGGTGTGGAACGTGCGCAGGGTGAGCTGCGTGCCCGGCTCGCCGATGGACTGCGCCGCGATGATGCCGACCGCCGTGCCGATGTCCGCGCGATTGCCCGTCGCGAGATCGCGACCGTAGCACATCGAGCAGACGCCGTACTTCGACTGACACGTGAGCACCGATCGGATCTTGACCGTGCCGATCTCGTTGTCGACGATCGCCTTGGCCTTCTCTTCGTCGATCTCGTCGCCACGCTTGACGATCGCCGTCGTCGGACGCTTGGGATCCAGCCGTACGTCGTCGCACGCCCGGCGACCGATGATGCGGTCGAAGAGCGGCTCGATGACTTCCTTGCCGACGCGGATGTCGAAGACCGTGATGCCGTTGGCCGTNNTACTCCAGAACCGTCAGGCCCTCTTTGAGCGAGGCCTTGACCGGAATCTCGAGGATTCGTCCCGACGGGTCGGACATGAGCCCGCGCATGCCGCCGAGCTGCTTGACCTGCGCGATCGAACCGCGCGCGCCCGAGGTCGCCATCATGAACACCGGGTTGAGCGGGTTCTGCGCGGCCTGCATGGCGCTCGTCACTTCGTCCGAGGCCTTGGACCAGACTTCGATCGTCTTGTTGTACTGCTCGTCTTCGGAGATGAAGCCTTGCTCGTACAACTTGTGCAGTTCGTCGACTTCGTGCTGGGCTTTGTCCACGATGTCGTACTTCTCTTGCGGAAC
>PMFP01000154.1 GCA_003155175.1 Vulcanimicrobiota bacterium | reverse complement strand
GGCAAATGCTCGAATACGCGCAGACGGGAGGCGGCGCTCGGCTCATGGCGCTCGTGCTTCACGACGACGCGGAGCGCGAATACGACTACGCTCCCGGCAGCAAAGGCGCGGACACGAAGGTCGGTGCCTTTCCGCAGGCGTTGGCCGACCAGGCGAAGGCTAAAGGCTGGATCGTAATCAGCATGAAGAACGACTGGAAACGCGTGTTCCCATTCGATCCGCAATAAGCTTGAACGCCCGCTACGGTGCTTGCGCCGGGCCGATCTGGGGTGCGCGGACTGGCTTAGCCATCCCATAAAACACGACGACGCCTTGTCCTCCGCAGCGAGTCGACAGCGCTTCTGGGGGCGTGCCGATGCAGCTGTCGATGTCCTGCCAGTTATTCATCGCCCACACGTTGCCGGCCGGATCCACGGCGATGTCGGTTTGCATCTGCAACCCTCCGCCGACGTAGCCGCCCGGGGGCGAGATCTGATCGCCCGTCTTCATTCCAGTTGGGCAGTTCTCGACGCGCGTGCCGCAAAGCTCGACGATCGGGCTGCTCGCCGAAGCGAAGTTTGAGATCCAGACGTTGTCGTTACCGTCGACCGCCGCGGCCCACGGCCCCGGCAGACCGCCGCTCTTGAACGGTGAACCGGGATACGGGGAACCATCCGGCCGTAGCAGCGTCACGCTGCCGCCGTGGGCGCCGCCTTGTTGTTTCGACATGACCGTCGTGAGATAGTCGGACGCGGCTGCGACCCCTTCGAGCTTCAGCCGAACGCCCATGTCCACGAGATGGGCCATGCCCAGCAGGCCCGTCCCGAAGCGATTGGTGACCCAAACGTTGCCGCGACTGTCGATTGCAAGTCCGCTGTTGTTTATCCCCGTTTTGAAGTTCTCGACTTTGCTAGGATCGGAAGCCGGAAAACGCGTCACGTGATCCACGCCGCTGTTGGAGACCCAGATTCGATCGTTCCGGTCGATCCCAAGGTGAAACGGCGCTCGGAACGACTTGCAAGGTTCCTGCGTGGTGCCCTCGCACACGATTCTGCCCTTCGTACGGTCGCCTTTCGGAAAATACACGAGCTGGTTCTTCTCGATGCCCAAAGCCCAGACGTCGCCGGAGGGAGTGACGATGATCCCCTGCATCAGGCCGAGCCTGCCGCCGAACGTAATGCCCTGCGGCGGCGTAAGCGGTTTCCCGTCTTTGTCGAACACGGTGATCGACTTGCTGCCGTAGCTGGTAAGCCACACGTTATCGTGAGCGTCGACCGCTGCACCGAACGTGCCTCCCTCCATGCCACCACCGCTGAAGCCCGTGGTTATCGGCGAAAGAGGTTGACCGTTAGGTGCAAACTCACTGGCGTGACCCTGCCACAACGAGTCTTGGCCTTGCCAACCAACGGTGAAATTGTCACCCACCCAGAGGTCGCCTTGACTGTCGAACATTGCCTTGCCGCCCGCGCGATAGCCGCCGCCGTCGAACCTAAGCGGGAGGACCCAGGCGCTAGGCGCCCAGTTGAGGTAGGGCATGTACGGCACGTCTCGCATGTGATTTGTTTGCGACACCGCATACATAAGGTCGAGAAGCCGGAAGATCCGATCCGGTTTATACCAGGGGTAGTGGGCGATGGCTTCGGCCGCGGCCAACGTATCAGTTGGAGCTCGAGGAGCCGGCGGCGTTGCGGCGGTGTATAAGGCGCTGCACGACTGGGCGACAACGCGCGTAACGCACCCGGACAACGCATCGGCCAACGTCGCGAAATTCGCCATTGTCGGCGTCTGCGGTCCGTTTAGCGGGTCTTGAATGGCGCCGCCCCAGCCGCCCGTTTCGACGTTGACGAAGTTCGGCACATTTCCGGCTGCGATGCGCAATCCAAGGGGGTACCCTCGAATTGCGACTCCATTGAGAAACTGGTTCATCGTCCACACGGAGGCCACGGTCGTCATCTCATTGACGACGACGTGCGGATGGGGATTTGCCCCAAGAACGGACATCAATACGATGGCGGAATTATTTCCGTTCGGCGACTTTTGCGCAACCGGCTCGCCGCCGGACGCTACGAGATACAAGATGCCCTGGCCACCGTCGTAGGTTAGCGCAAACTTTCCGTCGCCGCCGGTCTGGGTTTGCGCCATCTGTCGCGGTGAATCGATCGTCGCAGCCCACAGCGTCACGGTCGATCTTGCGATCGGCGCGTTCGCGCCAAGAACTTGGCCGTCAAGGTGGCCGCCGGAAAAGGAAGGCGCTAGGCCGGCGGGAGCCGACGCGACCGCGGCCGGGCTCGAGCCGTCTTTCGGCGCGGACGTCGCCTCACTATTCGACCCTTGCGACGCGCAAGCGGCAGCGAACAACGCAAGTCCCGACACGAAAGCAAGTTTCAAATGCACTAACAATCTCCTGAGTCCGGAGTTAAGGAAGGTCTTTCCGAGCGACGCCGGTACACCGCGACTTCGCAGCTGACGAACAGGCAATCCTCCCGCGGCTTTTGCGCAACGTCCGCGGGAGTTTGCCGGCAGCGGCGTCCCCGGTTGCTCGGGCGCCGTCGCCGCAATAGCGGCAATTCCCCTACGTTGAACGGACATTGGAAGCGTCAGAACCACGAGGGCCTGCGGCGGCGCACCAAATTCCTAGTCTGACGGTGTAACCGGTACACGTCGCTAGTCGCCGTCAAAGCGCCAGGGCCCGCGGCAGAGCTGCCGCTCTGCCGCTTCCGCAACTCACCGCGAGACGAGGCTTGGAACCTCGCTTTGCGCGAACGCCAGCAAGTCTCGATTGACTCGGTCCTTGAGCGTCGTGCACAAACCGTGCGGCGCGCCCTTATAGACTTCGAGACGTCCGTTCGGCACCAGCGTCACGGCAATCTCCGAGGCATCGGCAATTGGGACGATCTGATCGTCGTCGCCTTGGATGAAGAGCGTCGGGACGTCCATTTTCTTGAGGTCTTCGGTCATGTCGGTTTCAGAAGAGGCCCTGATGCAGAAGTAGGCGGCCGGCATACCCGCCATCATGCCCTTAGGCCAGAACGACCCTCGCACGCCCTCCGATATCTTCGCGCCCGGGCGGTTGTAGCCGTAGAACGGCATGCTCAGATCGCGGAAGAACTGCGAGCGGTCGTCTTGGACGCCCTTGCGCAAACCATCGAAGACCTCGATGGGCGTACCGCCGGGATTTTTCGGTGACTTCAACATCATGGGGGGTCGCAGGCGCCGGCTTTGAGTTTTTTCGGAGTTGGCCTGGAGGCGAACGTGGTTTGCTTCCTTCGGTTAGACCGTCCGTCCGAAACCAGTTACCGAGCCAAATTCTACGTGTAAAGTCGCGGGTTCAGCCACCCACTGAGCGTTCATTAAACGTGCCCCTGTGGAACCACTATCCTCCATGCAACGGAGATGTCCGATGATAGCGAAAGAGGAGCAAACATGAGCGACTCGGCTGCCTTAAGTTTTGCTAAAGACATTCGTCCTCTGTTTACAGAAATGGATGTCGAACACATGAAGCCGGGCGGAATGGATCTAAGCAACCGCGACAGCGTCGCCGCTCATGCGGACGCGATCTACCAGACCGTCACGACCGGCAGCATGCCTCCGAGCAGTTCCGGCGAGGCGCGCTGGAGCGCGGAAACCTGCGAGACGTTTAAGCGCTGGCAGGCCCAGGGCTGCCCGCCGTAGCGGAGGCCGTCACGGTTTCGCTGCGTACTGCCGCCGGGCCATCCGCTGCAGGGCGGTTTCGGCTCGTCGAATCTTAGCGAAAGATGAAGAAGACCGCCCCCACCAAGCACAACCCTGCCCACACGAAGTTCAGCGAGATCGGTTGCTTCATGTAAAGAATCGCGAAGGGGATGAACACGCACAACGTGATGACTTCCTGAACGATCTTCAGGCGCGCGAGTGTGATGCCGCCGTCAAACCCGATTCGGTTGGCGGGCACTTGAAATGCGTACTCAAAGAGCGCGATGCTCCAACTCGCGGCTATCGCGATCCACAGGGGTCTATCGTTGAGCGTTTTGAGATGCGCGTACCAGGCAAACGTCATGAAGACGTTTGAGCACACGAGTAAGAGCACCGTTTTAAAGAATGGCTGCATGCGTAGGCCGGGCCTCCGTGGGTAACGGAAAAGTGATCGTCCGGCTGTAGCGTGCCCTCAAACGAAGCGGACGCCGCCGCCCCCTTCACAGGGGTTGCGGACGCGCGATCATCGGTCCGGATGTTCTGCCTGCCGGCATAAGGAAGACTCGCTCGGCCGGTTAGGGGGATAGAGCAGCCGCGGCGGACGTCCGGAAGCGGGCTGGCAGTCTCTTGACAAGAGTGCCAATCTTCAATAGGATTTTCCTGCGGGGTGCCCCGGCATCCGGGCGCGGCCTCGCCTCAGAATTGAGATAACGTCACTGAAATTCAACGATTCGAAAGGAGAACAGATCGTGTCGAATACGCTCGCACGCCCCAACGGTGGGGCGATCGCTCAAGAGCGGGCGCTTCCCTGGACCCCATTCCGCGATCTTCTTGGTTTCGACCCGTTCCAGAGCATCCGCTCGTCGTACGGATTTGACTACGACGTGACCAGGACCGAAGAAGGGTACGAAGTCGAGGTTCCGGTTCCGGGCTTTAACGCGTCCCAAGTGGACGTCACGTTCAAAGACGCCATTTTAAGCGTCAACGGCAAGAACGAGCGGCACTCGTTCACCCGTTCCTTCACCGTTCCGGAGGATGTCGATGTCAACAACATCCGCGCGCGCGTCGAAGACGGATTGCTCCGGCTCACGCTCGCCCGTCGACCCGAAGCTCAACCGAGAAAGATCACCGTGGAATAATCCCGTGGCCGCCGTGCGGTATCGGGCAACAATGGACGCCGCAGTCGTCGAGAGTTGGGCCCGTGCATACCGCTACGATCCGCGGGCGCGGAACTAGGCCTCGAAGAGGCCGCAAAATGCGGCCTCTTCTTTTTTCACGAAGACGTGAGCAATACGGTTCCCGTCGCGTTCATGGGAGCGGCCGGCGAGATGATTTCGGACATGGCGGATATGAAGCGTTGGGTCAAGTTGTACGCCACGGCCAAGACCGGTGGACCGGCAGGCTACAGGCCGATCTCGGAGTGCAAGCCGTTTCTGGGGAACGCGGCCTTTGGTTTGGGCATGACGTGTAGCGCGGGGTGGTTCGGATATACCGGCGGCCTCCCCGGCTACAATACCGCGGACTACTACTCCCCCAGAACCGGCGTGACAATCGTTGCGTGGGTGCCCTATATGGCAGAGCAGCCTCCTGAGGGCATCGCGAGCGCCATCGTGCGCGACATCGCGCGCATCGTGACCCCGGCGTTCCCTTCGTCTACACCAGCGAGCAATTGAAGGCCTCGGGACTTTAGCCGGTCGGTCGTTAGGTCAGGCTAACACGCAGGGGCGTCCGAACGCGAACCTTGAAGAACGGATCTCCATGTATTCATTCGGAGACGGCTTTCTCGCGTCGCTCCTGGCAACTGCGCTGGAGGGCGTCGTCGTTTACGACGCCGCCGGCCGGATCGTGTACATCAATAATTCCGCCTTGCAAATGCTGCGCTATAGCCGTTCCGAGGTCGTCGGTAAATCCGGTGAGGAAATCGAATTGACGATGCTCCGGGAAGACGGCTCTCCGTGCCCGCCGGACGATCATCCGGGCCTGGTTACGCTGCGGACCGGCGAGCCCTGTCGTGGCGTCGTGCTGGGACTGCAGCGTGGCGAGGATCCCCACGTGGTGTGGGTCAGCGTCAACACGGCTCGCGTTGACGATCCCGCTCATCCCGGTTCGAGCGTATTTGCGGTTTTCACCGACATCACGGCCGTCATCGAAAGCATGCGCCGCTTGAGCGAGACCGAAGCGCAGTTGCTGACGGTATTGCAGGCCATACCCGACTTAGTCTGGGCCAAGGATCTGCGTGGCCGTTACCTCGCGTGCAACCCGGAGTTCGAGAAGTTCTTCGGAGCGCCGGCTTCGGAGATTATCGGCAAAAGCGATGCCGACTTCGTGGANNCCTCAGAAAAACGAAGAATTCGTCACGTACGCAAGCGACGGGCGCCGCGTCTTGCTCGAGACGATCAAGACGCCGATGCGCGACGCGGCCGGACGCATCGTCGGCGTCCTGGGAATCGGGCGCAACATCACCGCGCATCGCGCGGCGGAGGAGCGTCTAGAGAACGCCGTGGTTAGTCTCGAGACGTTGACGGTCCAGCTCCAAGCACTGGCGCGCACCGACGCGCTAACCGGTCTTGCCAACCGGCGAGCACTCGACGATGCCATCGAGGCGGAACTGCGGCGCTGTCGTCGCTTCGGCACACCGGCGGCGGTACTGATGATCGACGTAGACCATTTCAAGGCGATCAACGACACGCGCGGCCACGAGGTTGGAGACCATGCACTCATCGCCCTGGCGCACGTCTTGGCGGCGGCGGCTCGTGAAACGGACGTGGTGGCGCGTTTCGGAGGAGAGGAGTTCGTGACCGTTCTCGCCGCAACGACGTACGCCGGCGGAATGGAAATGGCCGAGCGACTGCGGCGCTCAGTCGAAAAGATGACCGTGCCGTCGGATGGCGGTTCGTTTGGATTCACGATCAGCATCGGCGTTACCGTGCTCAGTGCGGCAGACGAAGATGCTTCCGTCCCGATCGCGCGCGCCGACGAGGCGATGTACCGGGCGAAGATGCTCGGCCGCAACCGCGTCTTCGGCGAGCCGGCAAGCGCGACCGCCTAAAGAAGGACGCCTTCGAAGGATTTGCAAATCCCGCTCGGTACGTCGTGTCGGGTCCGCTTGGGTCGCGGGCCGTCCATTCCGTCGAAAGGATTCTCGTGGATAAGAAGCCGTTTCCGTTGCGTCAAGACCGTTTCAATCTGCCGGTGCCCGAGTGGGATTTTCCGGATGCGAAGATCGAGACCTATGCGGTCGATTCGAGGCCCGACTTTCCGCCGCCCAAGTCCGCACCGAAGGGTTCGCCCAATATTCTGCTGGTGCTGCTCGACGACGTCGGCTTCGGATGGCCGAGCTCGAACGGCGGCCTCGTGCGTATGCCGACGGCTGAGAAACTGGCCAAGAACGGTCTGTTCTACAACCAGTTTCACACCACGGCATTGTGCTCGCCGTCGCGCGCTGCGATGCTGACGGGACGCAACCATCACTCGGTCGCGACCGGCGTCATCCAGGAGATGGCCACCGGCTTCCCCGGCTACTGTGGCATCATCCCTAAAGGATGCGCAACCGTCGCGGAACTGCTCAAGCAAGACGGCTACACGTGCGCGTGGTTCGGAAAGAATCACAACGTTCCCGACAACCAGACCAGCGCGGCCGGTCCGTTCGACAACTGGCCGACGAACCAGGGTTTCGACTACTTCTACGGCTTCATCGGCGGCGAGACCGACCAGTTCTATCCGTCGTTGATTCGCAACACGACGCCGGTGGACGCGCCGAAGCGTCCCGACGAGGGCTATCAACTCACGATCGACCTTGCCGACGAATGCATCGCTTGGATTCGCCAGCAAAAATCCATCGCTCCCGACCGCCCGTACTTTGCCTACTTTTCACCGGGCGCCGCGCACGCGCCCCATCAGCCGCCGTTCGATTGGCGCGGCCGAAACGCCGGCCGTTTCGATATGGGCTGGGACAAATATCGCGAGATCGTACACAAGAATCAGGTGGATCGCGGCATCGTTCCGCCCGGCACCAAATTGACGCCGCGTCCGAGCCAAATTCCGGCGTGGGACGACCAAACGGCGGAGCACCAAAAACTCTTCGCCTTGCAAGCCGAGAATTACGCTGATTTTCTCGAGCACGCCGACTACGAAGTCGGGCGCGTGGTCGAATCCATCGAAGCGATGGGCGAACTCGACAACACGCTCGTGATCTATATTTTGGGTGACAACGGATCCAGCGGCGAGGGGTCGCTCGTCGGCACGCCCAACGAAATCATGAACCTCAACGGCATGCAGCCGACCGTGGAAGATTCCATGAAGTATATGGACAGATGGGGTTTGCCCGGCACGTCCCCTCATTACGCCGTTGGATGGGCCTGGGCCGGCGACACGCCATTCCAATATACGAAGCTGATCGCCTCGCATTTCGGCGGCACGCGGCAGGGCATGGCGATTTCCTGGCCGAAGGTGATCACCGACAAGGGCGGCATCCGCAACCAGTTCCACCACGTGATCGACATCGCACCAACCATTCTGGAGGCAGCCGGTCTGCCTGCCCCAGCGGCGGTGAACGGCATCGCGCAGGCGCCATTGGAGGGCGTCAGCATGCTGGCCACACTGCGCGATGGCAATGCCCCGGAGACCCACCACGTCCAATACTTCGAGATGTTCGGCAATCGCGG
>PMFP01000120.1 GCA_003155175.1 Vulcanimicrobiota bacterium | reverse complement strand
ACTTTCTTTTTTGGAAACGGAATCGCCACGCTCACTCCGCCAGCGCCAGGCGCTCGCCGCGCACGGCGACGAGTCCGTCGCGTTGCAGCGCCGATACGATGTTGCCGATCTCGTCGACGCTGCGTTCCGGCAGCGCCCCCGCCAGATCGCGATGGAGGTCGAGCAGCGAGATCGCCTCGCCCGGCGGCAGCGCGCGCAAGCGGTCAACGATCCGTCCGCGCGCGAAGCGCGTCGAGCGCTCGAACCGAATCGCGGCCTGCGGCGACTTCTGCGGCGCGTGCGCGGCGCGCCTGGCCGCGAGCTCGATCGCTTCGATCGGCGCCGCGACGCACTCGCCGCGCAACGGACACGCCGCGCACCGCGGCGCGCGCGCCGTGCAGATCGTCGCGCCCAGATCCATCAGCGCGGAATTCCAATCGTGCGCCATGCCCGCGGGTGCGATTTCCCGCGCGCGAGCGTCGAGCTGCGCGCGATTCGCGGCGGGCGGATGCTCCAGGCCGAAGAACACGCGATGCACGATGCGCCGGACGTTCGTGTCGAGCGGCACGTCGTCGAGGTTGAATCCGAACGCGCGGATGGCCGAAACGGTGTACGGCCCGACTCCGGGCAGCGTCCGGAGATCTCGTTCGTTCGATGGGATGCGGCCGTCGAAGCGGGCGACCACTTCTTCCGCGGCGCGCTTTAGGCGAACGGCCCGCGAATTGTAGCCCAAGCCTTGCCACGCGCGCAGCACGTCCGCGATCGGCGCGAGCGCCAGTTCTCGCACGCCGGGATACGCCGCGACGAACGCTTCGAACTTTGGGACGACCCGGTCGACCTGCGTTTGCTGGAGCATGAACTCGCTCACCAGCGTGTAGTACGGATCCCGGACCGTGCGCCAAGGAAGCCCGGCTCGTCCGGCGCGCGCGTACCACGAAAGAAGCGCGCGAGCCGCTCCCGTCACGCGCGCAGGCTCGCGATCGCCTCGCCGATGCGGCGAATGCCCTCGTCGATCTGATCGCGGCGCACGGCCGTCAGCGCCAGGCGGAAGTTATGGTCGCCGCCCGAGTCCGCGAAGAAGGCCTCCCCGAACAGGAACGACGCGCCGCGCCGCTCCGAAGCGTCCAGCAGCGCGCGAGCGCGAACTTCGCGCGGCGTCGCGGCCCAGAGATAAAACCCGCCCGTCGGATTGCTGACCCGCATGGCGGCAGGCCAGTGATTGGCGATCGCTGCATCGGCGAGCCGGCGCCGTAAGAGCAACTCTTCGCGCAGCTGCACGACGTGATCGTCGTAGCCTCGCTCGAGATAATCCACGATCGCGGCCTGCACGTACAAACTCGTCGCCATGTCGTAGGCCTGCTTTCGCAGCAGCAGACGTTCGAGGATCATCCTTGGCGCGACCAGCCAGCCGACGCGCAGACTCGGCGCGACCGTCTTGGAAAACGTCGAGAGATACACGACGTGGTCGGGCGCGTACGACACGAGCGGCGGCAATCCGGAGGCCGAGAGCGGACCGTACGGATCGTCTTCGACGATCGGCACGCCGTGGCGGCGCGCGATGGTCGTCAAGCGCTCGCGGCGGTCCGCGTTCATCGTCGCGTTGGTCGGATTGTGGAGCGTCGGCATCGTGTAGATGAAACGCGGCCGCCGCGTGCGCAGGATCGCCTCGACGTGGTCCACGCGCATGCCGTCGTCGTCCACGGGAACCGGAATCGCGCGCAGGCCGCAGATCTGGAAGATCTGGAGCGCCCCCGGATACGACGGGGACTCCACGACGATCTCGTCGCCCGGCTCGGCCAGGCTCTGAGCGACGATCATGATGCCTTGCGTCGAGCCGGTGATGACGATGACGTTCTTCGGAGCGACCGCGCCCGCGCCGCGCGCGTTCATGCGCGCCGCGATGGTCTCGCGCAACGGCTCGTATCCTTCGGAATCGCCGTACGAGAGAATGAAGCGCGGATCGCCGGCGACGCGTCCGAACGACTGCGCGAGCTCGCCCAGCGGCGAGGGCTCGTCCGGCGCGACCCCCTGGACGAACGAGATGCGCCCCGCTTGTTGCTTGGCGGCGAGCTCGCCCAGGATGTTGGGAAATTCGCCGACGCGCCACGGAGGCAGCGTCACCCACCAGGGGACGCCCGCTCCTCCGCGCTCGGGTTGCGCCCGCCCGCGCAGGTGCGGCACTACGCGCGAACCGGAGCCGACGCGCTGCTCGATCAAACCGTCGCCGACGAGCGCGCGGTACGCGTGCACGACGGTCGTCCGATTGACGTCGAGCCGCTCGGCCATCGCGCGTTCGGGAGGCAAGCGCGTGGATTCCGGCAAGGTTCCCGAAAGGATCGCTTCGCGCAAGTGTTCGTAGATCTGCCGGTAGAGCGGCACGATGGAATCGCGGTCGAGTTCGGGCAGCAAGCCGGGCACACTAGTCTGCGACATCGGGCGGGTTGTGTTCGCCGTTCGCGGGCGGCGGCCTCGCCAAAAACCGGGCCGGGCCGATAGGCCGTCGAAGGGCTGTTTTAGAGAGCAAACACCGGATAGGAGCACCACGTTGGCTGAGCATCAAGTCGATACCGTCGTCATCGGCGCGGGTCCGGGCGGCTATCACGCCGCGATCCGCCTGGGGCAACTCGGAAAGAAGGTCGTCTGCGTCGATCGCGACGAGGTCGGCGGCGTTTGCCTCAATTGGGGCTGCATTCCGACCAAGGCCTTGCTGCACGTCGGAGAGGTCGTGCGCCACATCAACCGTGCCGAAGCGATCGGGCTGAAAGTCAAAGGCCTCGACATCGACCGCGCCGGCGTCGAGAAGTTCAAGACCGACGTCGTCACGGCCAACGTCGGCGGCGTGCGGACGCTCTTCAAAGCCAACAACGTGCAATTCATGTACGGCGACGCGACGTTCAAGAGTCCGACGGAAATCGTCCTAAAGACCAAAGAGGGCGGCACGGAGAACATCAAGGCTCAGAACGTCGTGATCGCGACCGGCTCGGCGCCCATCGACGTCAAAGCGTGGCCCCGCGACGGAGAGACCATCATCAATTCCGACGACGCCGTGCAGCTCAAGCGCATTCCCAAGCGCATGCTCGTGATCGGAGGAGGCGTCATCGGCCTCGAATTCGCAACCGTGTACACGCGCCTGGGCGCGAACGTGCTGGTCATCGAAGCGTTGCCGCAGATTCTGACCGGAACCGATCTGGAAATCTCCAAGACGCTCGGGCGCATTCTCAAGAAGCAAGGCGTCGAGATCATGCTCTCCACCAAGGTGAGCGATCTGAAGAAAGACGGTAAGAGCGTCAAGGCGACGTTCAGCGGCGAAGCCACCGGCGGCAAGGACGAAACGCGCGAGTTCGACATGGTGCTCGTCGCCGTCGGACGGCGCCCGGTCACCGACACGCTCGACCTTCAGGCCGCCGGCCTGAAGACGGACGACCACGGCTTCATCGCGATCGATCAGCAATGCCGAACCAGCGTTCCCAACGTGTTCGCCATCGGCGACGTCAGCGGTCAGCCGCTCCTCGCGCACCGCGCGATGAAGCAAGGCGTCGTCGCCGCCGAAGTCATCTCGGGCGATCGCTCCGCGGCGTTCGATCCGGCCGCGATTCCGAATTGCGTCTACACCGATCCCGAAGTCGCGACCGTCGGCCTTTCCGAAGAAGAGGCCAAGGCGAAAGGCTACGAAGTTCGCATCGGCAAGTTTCCGCTCGCGGCGAGCGGGCGCGCTCGGACGATGAACGACACCGACGGACTCATCAAACTCGTCGGCGACGCGAAGAGCGACGCACTCCTGGGCATGCACATCGTCGCGCCGCAAGCCGAATCGCTCATCGGCGAAGGCGTAATGGCGCTCGAACTCGGCGCGACGCTGGAGGACATCGGGCTCTCGATCCATCCGCATCCGACGCTCACCGAAGGCATCATGGATGCCGCCGAAGCCGCGCACGGTAAGGCCATCCACATCGTCAACCAAAAGCCCAAAACCCCGATCGCCGCCAAATAAGTGGGGGGACCGGGTGAATCGCCCGGCGGCGGGAGCGGGTTAAGGCGAGCATGGCCGTGAGAGTGCGGATGCTGGACCTTGGGCTGCGCCCCTACCGCGAGGTGTGGCGGATGCAGCACGCCATTCACGAGCGCGTGCGCGAAGGCAGCGACCCCGACACCTGGATCTTCGTCGAGCATCCGGCCGTGATCACGCTGGGACGCACCGCCAAACCGGAGAACGTCCTCTTCTCCCGCGAGCAGCTCGAAGCGCGCGGCATCGAGGTCGTCGAGATCGAGCGCGGCGGCGACGTCACCTACCATGGGCCCGGGCAGCTGGTCGTCTATCCGATCCGCCGGCTCGAGCGCTTCCGGGAAATCGTCCCGCTCGTTCGCTCGCTAGAGCATGCCGCGATTGCGGCCTGCGCGCGCTTCGGCGTGACGGGCGCCCCGTGGAGCGAGCACGCCGGGGTGTGGGTCGGGACCAATCAGATCGCGGCCATCGGACTGGCCGTCTCGCGCATGGTCTCGATGCACGGCATCGCGTTCAACGCGTGCACGCAGCTCGATTACGACCGCTTGATCAACCCCTGCGGGATGTCCGACCGCGGCGTGACCTCGCTCGCGCGCGAAACCGGACGCAGCGTATCGGTGTACGAACTCAAGGAAGTCTTCGCGTTCGAGCTCGAAAGGACGTTCGGCATCGAATTCGAGAGCGACTTTTCACGAGCCGTCCCGATTCGCCACGCCATCTCATGACTACTGAAATCAATCTAATCGACGCAGCCGGCGGCGCCGGCATAGGCAAGCATCGCGCGCGCAAGCCCGATTGGCTGCGCGTTTCGCTGCCGTACGGCGACGACTACGAGCGCGTGCGAGCGCGCGTCGGGTCGCTCCGGCTCAACACGGTCTGTAAGGAAGCCGCCTGCCCGAACGTCGCGGAATGCTGGGGGGCGGGCACCGCCACGATCATGATTCTGGGCGATACGTGCACGCGGGGCTGCCGCTTCTGCAACGTCAAGACCGGGAATCCGCGCGGCGCGGTGGATTGGCTCGAACCCGTTCGCGTGGCCGACGCGGTGCGCGACCTCGGCTGGACGTACCTCGTGCTGACGGCGGTGGACCGCGACGACTTAGCCGACGGCGGAGCGCTCATCTTTGCAAATACCGTGCGCGCGATTCACGAGCGCGTGCCCGGATCGAAAGTCGAGATCCTCAGCGGCGACTATCGCGGCGACCTGGCGGCGCTCGACATCGTCATGGACGCTCGTCCGGACGTCTTCGCGCACAACGTCGAAACGGTCGAGCGGCTCACCCCGTCGGTGCGCGACAAGCGCGCCGGATACGAGCAATCGCTGCGCATCCTTCGCCACGCCAAGGCCCGGGCGCCCGAGCGTTACACGAAGACCTCGATCATGCTCGGCTTGGGCGAGAGCGAGGGCGAGGTCGAACGCACGATGGACGACGCGCGGGAAAGCGGCGTGGACATCTTCACGATGGGCCAGTACCTTCAACCCTCAAAGAAACATCTACCGGTCGTCGAGTTCGTGACCCCCGGGACGTTCTCTCGCCTCGGATCGCTCGCCGAGTCGAAAGGCTTCCACCAGGTCGTTTCGAGCCCGCTGTCGCGGTCGTCGTATCACGCCGAGCAGGCGTTCGAGCAGGCTGGATAACGCGGCCGCGTGAGTTCTTTCTTCCTACGGCGCCCGGTTCTCTCGGTCGTCTGCTCGATCATTATCCTGCTCGCGGGCCTGGTTTGCATACCGACCCTTCCGATCGCGCAGTATCCGCAGATCGCCCCGCCCGTCGTCACCGTTACCGCCGTTTACACCGGAGCGAGCCCGCTCTCGGTCGAGGCGCAGGTCACGACGCCGCTCGAAAACGCCATCAACGGCGTGCAAGGACTGCGCTACATCAGTTCGACTAGCGCGCAAGGCCTTTCGACGATCACCTGTACGTTCGATCTCGGCACGAATTTGGACATTGCGGCGGCCGACGTACAGAACAACGTGCAGTCCGCGATCGGGCAACTGCCCGCGACCGTGCAGCAAGTCGGCATCACCGTTAGCAAAAACTCGGGCGCGTTCGTGATGGCGCTCGCGATCACGTCGGATAGTTCCAAGTACGACACGCTCTTCCTGAGCAATTACGCGCAGATCAACATCGTCAACGACCTGAGCCGCATTCAGGGCGTTTCGCAGATCCGCATCTTCGGCCAGCGGCAGTACGCCATGCGGATCTGGCTCAATCCGCGCGAGCTCGCGGCGCGCGGGCTGGACACCGGCGACGTCGTGAGCGCTCTCCAGCAGCAAAACGTCGAGGTCGCGGCCGGCAGCGTCGGCGCGCCTCCCCAGAAGCCCGACCAGCCGTACACGTATCCGGTCAACGCCGTCACGCAGCTCTCCGACCCGACGCAATTCGCCGACATCGTTCTGCGAACCGATCCCAACGGCGGGTTCACTCGCCTCTCGGACGTCGCCAGGGTCGAGCTCGGAGCCGAGGACTACTCCAGCGCGCTTCGGTTCGACGGCGACGACAACGTCGTCGGACTGGGCGTCTTGCAATACTCCACCGCGAACGCGCTCGCGCTTTCGAACGCGGTCACGCAGAAGATGGACGACCTGTCCGCGCACTTCCCGCCGGGCGTCCATTACAAGATCGCGTTCAACTCGACGACGTTCGTGCGGGAATCCATCCGCGAAGTGGTCATCACGCTGCTGCTCTCGATCGTGCTCGTCGTTATCGTCATCTTCTTGTTTTTGCAAGATCCGCGTTCGACGCTCATTCCGGCCGCAACGATCCCCGTGTCGCTGATCGGCACCTTCTTCATCATGAAGCTCTTCGGCTTCACGATCAACACGATCACCCTCTTCGGCCTCACGCTCGCTACCGGTCTGGTCGTGGACGACGCCATCGTCGTCATCGAAAACATCGCGCGGCACATGAACATAGACCGGGGAAAGGCGACTCGTCTCGAGAGCGCGGAAACGGCGATGAACGAAATCCAGAGCGCCGTCGTGGCGTCGTCGCTGGTATTGCTCGCGGTCTTCGTGCCGGTAGCGTTCTTCCCGGGAACGACCGGACAACTCTACAAGCAATTCGCGCTGACGATCGCGGCGTCGATCTCGATATCGCTCCTGCAGGCGCTCACGCTCGCACCCACGCTTTCGGCGCGTCTCCTGGAAGGCGACGTCGAGTCGAAGTCTCCGTTCTTCCGCGCCTTCAACACGGGCTTGCAGCGATTCCGCGATTGGTACGGACGAACGCTCCCCAGGGCATTCCGGCTGCGCGGACTAGTCCTCGTCGTCTTCCTTGCGGCGCTGCTGCTGACCGGATTTCTCTTCCAGTCCACGCCCAGCGCGTTCATACCCGACGAGGACCAAGGCTACTTCATCGCGCTGATTCAGACGCCGGAGGGCACGTCGCTCGCCGGCGAACAGGCCATCGCGAAGAAAGCCGAAGCGATCATACTGAACACGCCGGGCGTGCGCGACCTATTCGACGTCGGAGGGTTCAGCTTCACCGGGGCGGCTCCCAATCGCGGAATCATGTTCGCGCAGCTCAAGCCGTGGGGAGAGCGGCCGGGCATCAACGAGATTCTGCAAATGGTCAACTTTAAGATGTTCACGCAGATTCCCGAGGCGCAGATCTACGCGCTCAACCCGCCGGCGATCAACGGCGTCGGCAGCTTCGGCGGATTCCAGTTCGAAATCGAAGATCGCGGAAACGTCGGGTTGGACAAGCTGATGCTGACGGCCTACGGCGTGATGGGCGCTGCCGCGCAGGACCACCGGCTTCAAAACGTGTTCACCCAATTCCGTCTGAATTCACCGCAAGTCGATGCGAACATCGATCGCAACAAGGTGCTCGCGATCGGCGTGCCGCTCTCCGACGTCTTCCAGACGATGCAAGTGAACCTGGGTTCGCTGTACGTCAACAACTTCACGTACCTCAACCGGTCGTGGCAGGTGATCGTCCAGGCCGACGAACCGTACCGCAATCGCGTCTCTTCGCTCGGCACGCTCTTCGTGCGGTCGAGCAATCCACCGCCGCCGACCGCGAACACGTTCACGTCGAGCACGGGGAGCGTCATGACGCCGCTAAGCGCGCTCGTGGACACCCAGGTAGTGAAATCGGCGCCGGTCATCACGCACTACAATCTCTATCGCAGCATCGAACTGAGCGGCAATCCGGCGCCGGGCCACGGATCCGGCGAGGCGATCGAGGCGATGCAGCAGATCGCCAAACAGGTCTTTCCACCGGGCGTCAGCTTCGAGTGGTCGGGCATCCAGCTCGACGAAATCGCCGCCGGCAGCACCAGCATCCTGATCTTCGCGCTCGGCATCATCGTCGTGTTCCTGGTTCTCGCCGCGCAGTACGAGAGCTATACCGACCCGCTCATCGTGCTGCTGGCCGTCCCGGCGGCTCTGTTGGGCGCACTGCTCTTCCTGAATTTCCGGCGGCTCGTTCCCGTGCCGTTCCTCTTCTCGCCCGACATGGCGCAGGACGCCTACGCACAGGTCGGCTACGTCATGCTCATCGGCTTGTCCAGCAAGAGCGCGATCCTGATCGTCGAGTTTGCCAACCAGCAGATGCGTGCCGGCGCCTCGATCGTCGAAGCCGCCTTGCGCGCCGCTCAGACGCGGTTGCGGCCGATCCTGATGACGACGTTCGCAGCCATCGGCGGCCTGTTGCCGCTGGCCTTCGGCATCGGTGCGGGCGCTGCCATGGAGCGTCCTTTGGCAATCGCCGTCGTCGGAGGGCTCTCGACGGCGACCGCGTTCACGCTGGTGCTGATTCCCGTTCTCTACGACGC
>PMFP01000129.1 GCA_003155175.1 Vulcanimicrobiota bacterium | reverse complement strand
CACTTCGACCTCGCGCTCTTGGACGCGGGCGCGTCCGCCCATACGACCGACGCCAGGCGAAGCGGCATTCCCGAGGGCGTGATGCGCGACGTCGTTGTGGCGCGTTACAACGATCTCGCCGACGTGGACGCGCTGTTGCGCGGACGGTTCGACGAACTCGCCGCGATCGTAGTCGAGCCGATCTGCGGCAACATGGGCTTGGTGCCTCCCGCTGCCGGTTTTCTCGAAGGCTTGCGAGAGCGGACGGCGCGCTGCGGCGCGCTCCTGATCTTCGACGAAGTGATCACGTGGCTGCGCTTCGGCCTAGCCGGCGCGCAAGGCAGGCTCGGCATCGTCCCTGATTTGACGACGCTCGGAAAGATCTTGGGCGGAGGCGCGCCGATCGCGGCGTTCGGCGGCCGAGCCGACGTGATGGCGGTGCTCGCGCCTACCGGCTCGACGTTTACCGGCGGCACTCACGGGGGGAATCCGTTTTGCGTTGCGATGGCCCATCGCGTGCTCGACGAACTCGAGGGGCACCCCGAGTATTACGAGCGCATGGACGCGCTNNAACTACGACGACGCGCGCGCCGCGGATCGCAGCGCGTACGCGCGATACTGCCGCGCGATGCTCGAACGCAAGATTTTGCTGCCGCCCTCGCAGAACGAAGTGATGTTCGTTTCGATCGCGCACACGCAAGCCGACGTGGACGAAACGATCGCCGCGATCGATTACTGCTTCGTCGGGACGGGATAGACGGCCGGGCTGCGGAGGCCCGCCGCGTCGACCGCGCGCACGCCGAAGACGTAGTCGTCCTTGCTCGCCGGGACCGAAAAGTTGGTGACGTCGCCCGCGTCGGCCGCGTACTGCCACTGGGAGGCATCCGACGCGCGCCAGACCACTTCGTACGATGCGGCGCTCGGGTCGGTCTCCCATCGCAGTTCGGTCGCGTAGCCCAAATGTTTGGTGACCATCCGGACCTGGGTCGGAGGCGCCGGTCCTAGGGCCAGGGTCGCGAGCGCGGCTACGTTGGCTTGGGTCACGCGCGCCAGATAGGCGGCGTCGATGAATTGGTCCAGATCTCCGTACTGCTGGCCGTTCTCCATGCGCACGTTCTGGTGCTGGTGCTCGTAATTCTCGTGTGCTTCGACGAAGCGGATCGCCGCGTACCCTTGGTCCTGGAACGATTCTTGATCGCCGCCGCGCAAGAAGCGGTCGGCGCGGTAGATCTGCCGCACGCGGAAGTCGGGCACGTAGACCGGGACCGTTTCGCCGACGAAGCGCGCGAGCTCGCGCGACGGCGAGTCGTTCTCCGAGCCGGTCGCGTTGACGTCCGCGCGGTCGGCGCCCGCGGGCAGGCCTTCGCTGAAGACGCGCACGACGTGGGGTTCGGCTTCGCCGTTGCCGCCCGACGTCTCGCCGACGATGTCGTTGTTGAGCACGGCAAGCACCGGCGCGTGACGGGCCGCGAGCTCGCTCGCGAAGTGAGCCGATCCCCACAGCCCGAGCTCCTCGCCGTCGAAGCACGCGAACACGATGGTGCCCCGGAAGTGCGTTTGCGCCGTCGCGCGCGCGGCCTCGAGCACCGCGGCGACGGCGGATGCGTTGTCGTCCGCTCCGGGCGCCGCACCGTCGCCGTCCACGCACGATCCGTCGCAGTCGTCGAAGTGGCTGGCCATCACGTAGATGCGGCCCGGTGCGTCGCCTTGCAGCGTCGCGATGACGCTCGACTCGGTGACGGCGCGCGGCGTCCGCTTGGTCTTGGGCTGCAGGTAGGTATCGAGCGCCACCGTCATCCGGCCGCCCGTGCCCGCCGCGATCGCTCGGAACTGCGCGGCGATCCAGTCGCGCGCGCCGAACACGCCGTGCGTTGCCGTCGACGCGTTCTCCGAGAAATCGTTGCGCGTGCCGAAATTCACGAGCGTATCGACGCTCTGCGACAGTCGCGTTGAATCCACGCCGGCGACCATCGCGCTCACGCGCGCGTCGGGGGTCAGTTGCGGCATGGGGTGATTCGCGTCCGCGCCGGCCGCGATCGGCAAGAACGCGGCGATGAGGAACCAGCAGGGAAGCGCACGAGCCATTGCGCTACTGTATGTTATGAATTCGCCCGCTTCCCCCGCGGACGGTCGAGATAGCAGCCCAGGACGACTTCCGTTCCGCCGCCGGGCAGGTTGCGAACCTGGAAGACGTCCGTGCATCGCTGCATGATGGGGATACCACGTCCTCGTTCCGAGAACAGGTCGGGAAGCGGCACGCGCTTCTCGGGAACCGCGGCAAACCCGCGGCCGGAATCCACGATGGAGACCTGCAACAGCCCGTCTTCGACGGTGCAGCGCACTTCGATCTCGTCTCCCCCGGCGTGCTCGATCGCGTTCGCCAGCGCCTCGCCGACGGCAAAAATCAGCGACTCCAAGTCCCGGCTGCGCACCCCCTGGAGCTTGGCGAAGGCCGCGACGGTCGCACGAACCTCCTGTGCCCGGGGCGCCGTGGGCGGAATTCGCAACCGCAGCACGCGGGGGTCTTCCCCGTGGCCCTCCGGGGCGCGGTCGAACTCGGCGTTCATATCTCTCTTAGATTCTACCGCAACCAGCCGTGGCTAAACGGCCGGCGGTCTACGTCGTGGAGTGCTGCGACGGCTCGCTCTACACGGGCGCGACCGTGGATTTGGCCCGCCGGATCGCGGCGCACCGGCTGGGAAAGGGTGCCAAGTTCACGCGTTCCCGGCTCCCGCTGCGTCTGGTCGCCTGGTGGTACGCCCCCGATTACGGGACCGCGTGCGGCCAGGAAGCCCGCTTCAAGGCTTTGGGCCGGCGGGCGAAACTCTCGCTCCTGGCGGCGAGCGAGGCTTTCGGGGCGCACGTGCACAAAGCACCGAGCCTGCACGAACGCCGACCGGAGGTCACGCCCATGCCGCACACGCCGCCTCAGCCCAGCGAACTCGANNTTGGCCGAGGCCGGCTTTTACGACGGACTCGTCTTTCACCGGGTCGAGCCCGGCTTCGTCGTTCAAGGCGGGGATCCGGACGGAAACGGCACCGGCGGCCCGGGCTACAACCTCAAGGCCGAGTTCAGCGCGCGGCCGCACCTCCGGGGCACGGTCGCGATGGCTCGCTCTTCGGATCCCAACTCGGCGGGTTCGCAATTCTATATTTGCCTCGACGACGCGAAGTTTTTGGACGGACAATATACAGTTTTCGGTCAGATGACCGGCGGATTTGAGGCGCTTGACGCAATTCGCCCCGGCTCGAAGATGGACGCCGTGAGCATCGAGCCGAAAGCGAAGGCCTGACGGGACGCTATCCGGACCCGCCTCGCACCGTCTGGTTCGCGGCGTGGGCGATCGCTCGCATGGCCCGATATCCCGCCGCGTAGTCGTCGAGTTGTTTGGTGTAGATGCTCAAAATGAAGGGCTGATCGCCGAACGGGCGCACGATCGCGACGTCGTTGCGCACGTAATCGACCGCCCCGGTCTTGTTGGCGACCGGAGTTCCGTGCGGCAGACCCGCGGGGATGCCCTCGCGGTCGGTCTGGCCCAGCATGATCCGGATCATCGCGCGGGAGTGCGTGGGGCTCACGATCGTCGCCACCTCCTCGTGCGCGCCGTATTCGATGAGGTAGAGCAGATGCGCCATGTCCCCGGGCGTGGTGACGTTGTCGTGATGGTGCACGATCGCCGCATAGTCGAGAAACTTCCGCGCCAGGCGCGTCTGATACATGCCGGCGGCGCGTCCGACCGAGTTGATGACGTCGATTCCGAAGTGGCCGGTCAGCGCGTTGGCGGCGGTGTTGTCGCTCACTTGAATCATGGGAACGATCAATTGCCGGACGGTGAAGACCTGGCCGTCGTACGCGTTCTGCATGAAATCGGACCCGCCGATGAGATCGCTGCGATAGGTCTGAATCTGCGAATCGAGAACGCCCGGCGTCTGCTCTTCGAGCGCGAAGGCCGTCGTCATGATCAACATTTTGATGGTGGAAGCCGCCGGGAAACTTTCGTCGGCGTTGAGCGCTACGAGCGGCGGCGAATCGGAGAGCGTTCGCGCGTACACGCCGACGACGCCCGGAACCGAGGCGGTGATGCGAGAGACGGTCGCTTCGAGGGACGCCGCCTTCGCGCGCCCCGGGAACGAAGCGCTTACGGCGGCCGCCGCCGCGGCGGTCAAGAAACCCGTTCGTTTCACGATCCCGTCCCTTCGTAATGGCGCAATCCGACGCGCCAGAACGCGTACGCGACGGCAACCCACGCGACTCCGATCGCGGGCGTGAGCAACCCCACGGCCGGGTTTAAGTTCAGCGCGACGTCGGTCTTGTTGAGAAAGTAGCTGGCCGGAAAATAGTTCATGAATGCAAACGGAAAGACGAACGAAAGCACGATCCCCACGGCGCGCGTGTAGATGCTGATCGGATAGCGCGTAAAATCCTGCTCGAGCGACATAACCACCCACCTTAGCGTGTCCACGCGGATGAACCAAAAGGCGATCGTCGCGATGACCAGCGATATCCCCAGGTCGATCAGCGCGCCGCCCATGACGACGAGCGGCACGAAGGCGACGAAGAACGCGTCGACCCGGACTCCCGCGACGCCGACGGCGAAGCAGAGCGTGACGATCGCGAGGATCAAGCCGTCCGGAAAGATCTGCGCGGGAACGGTCAGCACCTGGAACAGCGTGTCGAACGGGCGAACGAGAAAGCGGTCGAAGCGCCCCTCGCGGATGTACTCCGGCACCGCGACGACGTTGAAGAAGAGCGCGTTGTGGAGTTCGTGCGCAGTCATCCAGAGCGCGTAGAGAAAGAACATTTCGCGCAGATTCCAGCCGTTCATGGACGGAAATTGCAACATGGTTACCGTTAGGGCCGCGAGCGCGACGCCGTGATAAAAAACCGCGAAGACGAACCACATGACGAAGTTGGCCCGATACTCGAGCATCGTGAGCAGGTTGATTCGCCAGTACTCGACGTACGCTGCCAACATTGCGAGCCTATCCGCCCTGCACGACGATGCGGCGCGACGCCGCCGTCCAGACCCAAAGCGAGAGTAGCCCGAAAGACGCAAGCCAGCACGCTTGGATAAAGAAGTACCGCGGCCACTGCGACGCGGGGATGATGCCGACGTAGATGAGCAGCGGCGTGGAATAGACGGCCGCGAACGGGAGCGCGAAGACGAAGCGCCCCAGCGCGCCCGGGAAGAACATGAGCGGAATGATCTGTCCGGAGAGCAAATCGGAACCCCAGCGCACGATGAGCTGCATCGCGAACGTCTCGAGGGTCCAGAACGCGACCGAGTTCATCAGGAAGTTGATGAAGAAGTTCACGCCGTAGCCGAGCAGGAACGCGAAGGCGAACGCGGCCAGGGTCTGCGGCGGCGGCACGTCCACGTGCACGAGGAGCAACGCGAACAAGAGCGACGGAACGATCAGGAGCGCGTGCAGGAGCGTCTGCCCAAGTCCGTCGCTGAAGAAGTAGATGGGAACGCTGATCGGTTTCATGAGATCCGTCGCGATCGTGCCCTCGCGCACGCGCTCTCGAATCAGCCGCGTTCCGTCGACTTCCAGGACGAGCGACATCAGCAGCGCGACGGTTGCGTACGTGATCATGCTGTGAAGTGGAAGCCCCGGCGGTTCGGCGTTCTGGGCGTAGAGGGCCGTCCAGAGCGATCGCAGCAGGTAGACGCGCAAGATCAGCGAGCCGACCAGCGTGAAGACTTCCATGCGATAGGTCGCTTCGCGTGCGAATGCTTTGCGCGCGAATTCGACGTACGCCCCGGCGGCCAAGCCTTACTTGCCCTTCTGCCGGCGAATCGCTTCCTCGCGACGCCGCTCCATCTCTTCGAGTTCGAGCATCATGACGTCCACGACCTTGCCGACGTCGGCGGACTGCGTCGGCGGCGGCTCTTCGCCGCGACGCGGGGCCGCCGCGGCTCTTGCGGTGCGATGGTCGTCCAGTCGCGCGTCCTGCGCGTGGGTCTTGCGGAGAAACCGGGCGTACGTTTCGGCCGCGCGGGCGCGCACGTCGTCGCCGGGTTCGAGGTTGAACACGTCTGCGTAAAAATCGAGTTTCTCGTGAACCTCCCGCGATTTTTCCGGCGCGTAAATCGTGGCGGGATTTCCGTGCGCCACGTGCTGCATCGGAACCGTGGAGCCCGGCGCGATCTGCGTGCCGACGTGCACGATCGCGCCGGCGGCGACCGTACACGCCGTCCCGATCTTGGCGCCGTTGAATACGCGCGCTCCGCTCGCGACGAAGCACCCGTCGCCGATGCCGGCTCCAACGACGTACGCGTGCGGGCCGATGAGACAGCTCTTTCCGATCGAGAGCGGAAACCGCACGGCCGTACCACCGCTTGCCTTGAGCACCGCGTTTTCCATAACGACCGTGTCCGCACCGACGGTTACGGGCGCGCCCTCCGCGACGATAACGGCCCCGTGAAGGATCGCGCAGCTCGCTCCGATCGTCACGTCGCCGGACACGGTGGCGGTCGGCGCGACGTATGCGCTGGAATGGATCTTCGGCTTCTTCGTGCCGCTCGTGAAAATCATAGGGTCGCCGCTCCTTGCCCGGCGTATCCTTCGACGTAGATTCGGCGGATGATCGACTCGAGTTCCGGCTCTTCGATGGTCACGTCCTCCACGCTGTACCGGTCGCCGGCCTGCCGGATGAGCAGGTCCGGGCGTGCGACGTTGCGGTCGAAGCGGAAGCGTGCCGTCGTGCCTTCCACGGACGCCAGCTCGGCTCCGTCGAGCTGTGGGCTCTCGACCGCCTGGCCGAAGCGCAACACGAGCGTCCGGTAGCGGCCGTACTCGCTCTTGATGCGCTCCACGTCGCCGTCGTAGATGATGGTGCCGCGGTCGATCAGGACGATGCGCCGGCAGAGGCGCTCGACGTCGGCCAAATCGTGCGTCGTCAGGATCACGGTCGTTCCCCGCTGGGCATTGATGCCGGCGATAAACTGCCGGATCGCTTCCTTCGCGACGACGTCGAGCCCGATGGTCGGTTCGTCGAGGTACACGATCTTGGGATCGTGGAGCATCGCGGCCGCGAAATCGCCGCGCATGCGCTGGCCGAGCGAAAGCTGGCGAACCGGCGTGCGCAGGAAGTCGTCCATCTGGAGAATGTCGACGAAGTCCTTGAGGTTTTGCCGGTAGCGGTCGCGTGGAATCGCATAGATCGCGCGCAGCAACTCGAAAGATTCTTGGAGCGGCAAGTCCCAATAGAGCTGACTGCGCTGGCCGAAGACGACGCCGATGTTTCGGCCGTTCTCCTTGCGGTGCTCGTACGGAACGATCCCTGCGACTTCCAGGCTCCCCGACGTCGGCACCAGGATGCCCGTGAGCATCTTGATCGTCGTCGATTTTCCGGCGCCGTTCGGCCCGATGTAGCCGACCAGTTCGCCCGCGGCGAGCGACATCGTGACGTCGGCCACGGCAACGCGGTCTTCGTATTCGCGCGAGAAGAGCGTGCGCAGCGCGCCGAGCCCCCCCGAGGCGCGTTTGACCGTGCGGAAGACTTTGCGAAGATCGCGCGTCTGAATGATCGGTTGCGTCATATCGGGCATGAAACGTTCAACACAGGGCGAAGCGCTTCCGTCAGCATGATCGTCACGATTTCCAACCAGTACGGTAGCGGTGCGGTCGGACTCGCCGAACTGGCGGCCCGCGAGCTCGGTTACGCGTTCGTCGATCGCGAGCTTCCCGTCGTCGTCGCCAAGCGACTTCACGTCGAGCCCGAGACGGTGGACGCCGCCGAGGACTCGCTGCCGTCGGTGGGCGCCCTGCTGCTTGCCGGTCTGGAACGCTCGACGCCGGAGGTTGGCGAGATCCCGGTCGGCCAGCGGTTCGACGACGATTTGATCGGCGAGATTCGCGCCGCAGTTCTGGAGTACGCCGCCGCCGGGAACGTCTTTATCGTCGGGCGCGGCGCCGGCGCGATTCTCGGACGCCGGCCGGGCGTGCTGCGCGTGTACTTGCATGCGCCGCGCAGCTGGCGCATCCATCACGTCATGGACGGGCTGGGCGTGGACGAACGCGCCGCCACGCACGAAGTGGACCGCGTGGACCGGGCGCGCCGCGCGTATCTGCACGAATGGTTCGGCATCGAGTTCGGCAACCCCGACAACTACGATCTGTGCGTGGACACGTCGGCGTTCGCCGCCGGCCGCGCCGTCGCGCTCTTGGCGGCGGCCGTCCGGGCGCACGAATGAGCGACGAACACCCGCCCCTCGAGAAGCCGCCTTCGCTCTTCGCTTCGCTCCTGCTCTTTCGCGATTTCCGGCTTCTGTGGTTCGGGCTGCTCGTCTCGAATCTGGGAACCTGGATGCAGTTCACGGCGCTCGGCTATTTCGTGAGCCGGCTCGCGGGTTCGCCCGGGCGCGCGGCGCTCGATCTGGGCTTCATCGGCCTCGCGCGCGCCGTGCCGGTCCTGCTGTGCTCGCCGATCGCCGGCGTCATCGCGGACGAATACCCGCGGCGGTTCATTCTGTTGCTAACCAACCTCACGATGTCGGCGGTCGCTCTCGCGCTCGCGATTCTGGCCAGCACGCATTTGCTGACGCTGCCGCTGGTCATCGCGCTCTCCGTGGTCAACGCCGCCGCCAACTCGTTCGATTCGCCGACCCGGCAGAGCTGGGTGCCGCTGCTCGTGGACCGGCGTTACGTCGGAAACGCGATCGGCCTCAACTCGGTGGCGTTCAACGCGCCCGCGGTCATCGGACCGGCGATCGCCGGACTGACGATCGTGTGGGTGGGCGTCGCGGGCAGCTTCTACCTCAACGCGGTTCTCACGCTGGCCGTAGTCGTCGCGATCACGATGATGAAGCCGTCACCGCCGGGGCTCTCGCGGCGCGAGCCGTTCTCGACGGCGATTCGCGAAGGCGTGAGCTTCCTGGCCGGCAACGCGATTTTGAAGTGGATCGTGCTGACGTTCGTCATGATGGCGTTTCTCACGCGGCCGTACGGTCAGCTGACGCCGTCGCTCTGCGTAAACGTCTTTCATACCGACGCTGCCGGACTCGGCTGGGCGGTCGCCGCCGTCGGCGCGGGCGGATTCGGCGGCGCGCTGGCGACCGCGTACTTCGCATCGCGCGAACGGAAGTCGCTGCTCTGGTTCGTCGCCGGCCTCGTGATGTCGGGCGGGGTCTTCGTGCTTGGGACGATCCACTCGCTGGTTCCGGCGCTGCCGGTACTTTTCGCCACGGGCGTCGGAACGTTGGCGTACATGGGCGCCACCAACATCCTGATCCAAACGCTTTCGCCCGACGCCGTGCGCGGCCGCGCGGTCTCGGTGTTCACGATGATCGCGCTCGGATTCGTCCCCGCGGGCTCGTTTATCGTCGGCTCCATCGCGTCGGTCATCGGCTTGAGCGGCGCGTTTCTGCTCGCGGGCGGAACGTGCTTCGTCGCCCTGGTGGCGGTGTGGACGTTCCGTCCCGTCGTGCGTACGGTCTAGGTCCGGACAAGAAAAAAGCGAGCCGCTTGGAGCGACTCGCAACTCGGGCACGAGCCTGACGAGAGTTAGGCTGCGGCCTTGCGTACGGCCTTGCGGACCGCTTTGCGGCGGACGGCCTTGCGGACGGCCTTTTTACGGGCCTTCTTGCGGACGACCTTGCGCGCTACCTTGCGCGCTGCTTTCTTGCGAGTGGCTTTTTTGCGGGTGGCCTTACGCCTCGGCGCGGCCTTTTTCGCAGCGCGTTTGGGCGCCGCTTTCTTTTTACGTTTGACTGCCATAGTTAGTGGAGTCATCCTTTCTCCGGTCGACGAATCGACCGGGGGTGTTGCCTACCTTATACAGTATTACAAGTTTTAATGCAAGTTTTGTCGGGTGACGGCGCGCGCATCGCGGCGTGCGTCGACGGTACGGCGGATGACGTGGTGGTGTTGCTGCACGGATTTCCACTAGCGCGCGCGATCTGGAACGCGCAGATCGAGCGCCTTGCGAGAACGCGTCGCGTCGTCGCGATCGACCTGCGCGGCATGGGCGAATCGAGCGTCGTCGACGGCCCGTATTTAATGGAAACGCTCGCCGGAGACGTCGCTGCGGTACTCGACGCGATCGGCGCGCAGCGGGCGGCGGTCGTCGGCCATTCGCTGGGCGGTTACGTCGCGCTCGCCTTCGCCCGCATGTACTGCGAGCGCGTCGAACGCCTCGCTCTGGTCTGCAGCCGGCTCGGACCGGACGCGCCGCAACAGGCGCAGGCGCGTCTGAATCTCGCCGATCGCGCGGAGCTCGAATCGTCTTCAGAGCCGGTCGTGGCGGCCTACGTCCCCCGTCTTCTGCCGGAAAAAACCAAACGGGAGCGCCCCGATCTCGTCGCCGCAGTCGAGGCGATCGCACGGCGGAACGATGCGCGCGGCCTGGCGGCGATGCTGCGCGGCATGGCCGTGCGGGACGGCGCCGAGGACATCGCGCCGGATCTGACGATGCCGGTTCTCGTGATGTGCGGCGGGGCGGACGATCTGATGCCGGTAGACCTGGCGCGCTCCGATGCATCGCAGTTCCCGAGCGCGTCGGTCGCGGTGGCGGAAAACTGCGGGCACCTGCCGATGCTCGAAGAGCCGGAAGGCTTCGGCGAACGCCTCGCGGCGTTCCTTAGCGAAGGACCGGGAGTTTCGCCTTCCGCTTGACGACGAGCTGATAAATGAAGAAGCCGCCCGTCAGGACCGCCGCCACGAGCGCCGCGATCAGCACGATCTTCAGCAAGACCGCCGCAAGGATCAACGCGACGAGCACGACCGCGACGGTCGCCGTCACGCGGAGGAAGGTCGCTAGAATTGGATTCACGCCTGCATGTACCGGCGGTCGCGAGCGAGGTTTCGTTCCCCGGGTCCGCTTTGGCGCAGGGGCCTCGCGGCGGCGAGGCGGAAACGCAACCTCATGAAACGTCTTGCAACGGCAACCGTCCTGGCCGCGGCGTTGGCCGCGCCCGGGCTTCGCGCGAGCGCGGATCCGTCGCCCGCGCCGGCGGCCGCTCCCATCCGCCACCTCGTCTATTCCTTTACCTACGGGACCTCGACCGATCTCGAAATCCACGACTCGGGCATCGGCGGCGGTGGCAGCGGGACCAGCAACTTTTCGGGCGGCGCCGGCGATCAGGGAACGATCGCGGTTGACGTCATCCGGGAGCAGCCCGACCATGGCCTGGTGGTTTCGGTGAGCGAGAACGCGCAGCACGACCGGTCGGCTCCGGCCGCGACGTGCGTGGTCTACGGCAACACCACGGCGATTTGCGATCCCAACAAGAAAGTCAACGAAGAGGAACTGACGGCGGTCAGTTTTCTCGGAGCGAATTTTATCGATCCGGCGCTCATCGATTCCAACAAGCACTGGCGCATCGAGAATAGTGGCCCGCAGTACTCGATGGTTTCCGACTTCACGATCAAGAGCAACGTCAACGGTGCGATGAGCATCGGCGAGGTCCGTCAGACGAAGGAGACCGGCTCGCACGTGCAAACCACGAACACCAACGGGACCATCGCGTACGACTTCAACAAACAAGTGCCCACTGGCGTGACGGAATACGAGATCGGGAGACAGCAGCAAGGCAGCGATCAGTACACCACGCAGAAAACGCAGACCGTCTTGAATCTCACGTCGGATTCCGGCGTCAAGACCTGAACGGGTCGTTCGGCGATCTCCATCCCGACGTCGTAGCCTGGTGCGCCGCCAACCTGGCGGCGCCCACGCCGCCGCAGCGCGACGCGATTCCGCTGGCGCTCGCGGGGCGGAACCATCTGATCTGTTCGCCGACCGGAACGGGTAAGACGCTGGCGGCGTTTCTGCCCGTCATGTCGTCGCTTGCGTGGCGGCGCGATCGCGACGAGCTCTTTCCGCGAACGTTCGCGCTCTACGTCTCGCCGCTGCGCGCCTTGGGATACGACCTCGAGCACAACCTGCGCGTCCCGATGCGCGAGATGGGCTTGCTCGAGCGCCCGAACTCCGAACGCGGACGCCGGCGCCGCGGCCGCATCCGGGAACGCTTTGCGCGAACGGGCGTGCGCACGGGAGACACGCCGGTCGAGGAGCGCCGCTTGATGCTCGCGCGGCCCCCGCACGTCTTGGTGACCACCCCAGAGTCGCTGGCCGTCATGCTCGCGATGGAGAGTTATCGCAAGACGTTGCGCCACCTCGAGACCGTGGTCGTGGACGAGATTCACGCGTTGGCCGGGAACAAGCGGGGCGCCCAGCTNNGTCGTGGACGCTCGCGGGCTGCGTTCGGTGCGCTTGCAGGTGACCGCCCCGTTCGGCGGCGCGATCGCGCGGCTGGAAACCGTGGCGCTGCGGGCGCACGAACTCACCCGCGACGTGCACACCTCGTTGATTTTCACGAACGTGCGGAGCCAAGCCGAACGCGTCGCGCACGCGATCGCCGAGTCGGCCGAACGTCCCGGCGGCGTCGAGCAAGTCGAAGCGACGCAGCCGCGCCGAATGCACGATTCGCGCATCGGCGTTCACCACAGCGCGCTGGAACGCAGCGTCCGCCACCGCGTCGAGGCCGAGTTGCGAGCGGGGCGCCTCCACGCGGTCGTGTGCAGCTCGAGTCTGGAACTCGGCGTGGACATCGGCTTCATCGACCGCGTGCTGGTCGTCGGCGGGGCGCGCGGCATCACATCGACGCTTCAGCGCGTCGGACGTTCCGGACATCGCCCCGATGCCGTCGCCGAAGGCATCGTGATCGCGCAGGACCGCGACGACATCGTCGAGGCGGCCGCGACGCGCCGCTGCATCGCCGACGGCATCGTCGAGGAGGTCGCGATCCCGGAGGCGCCGCTCGACGTCTTAGCGCAGTGGCTGGTCGGCAGCGTCTGTTACGCCCGGCGCCTGGGCATCGACGAAGCGCTCGCGATCGCCCGTCGAGCGTATCCGTTTCGCGATCTGGTTCGCGGCGATCTCGTCCGCTGCGCGCGCTACCTTTCGGGCGCCGGCGTCGGCGGCGACGCCGCTCACGTCGGGCGGCTGGGTCTGGAAGGCGAGGAACTCGTCGGACTGGGGCGCGACGTCTGCGCCGCGTTCTTTGAGAACGTCGGCACGATTCCCGACGAGCAGCACGTCGTCGTGCGCGTTCCGGGCTCGGGCGACGTCGGGCGCATCGAGGAGAGCTTCGCGAACGAACTTCGCATTGGGGACGTCTTCGTCTTGAGCGGGCGCTCGCTGCGCATCAAGGAGATCGCGCCGGGCGGCATCACGGCGGAACCCTATGCTGGACGCCCGACGGTTCCCCAGTGGAGCTCGCACATGAAAGGCGTCTCTCC